>JBPCVZ010000165.1:0-7010 GCA_051010015.1 Hyphomicrobiaceae bacterium | reverse complement strand
CTGCTGCCGAGCCACAACGCGTGCGTGCGCGGTCCCATCATCCCCACGTTGCCCTCATGCCAGGCGCCGTTGAAGAAAGTCCAGGTCTCTGACACGTCCGTCATGATCTGCCTCGAGCTTGGTTTGAATACTTGTCAGCCCATGGATCGGGCGTGCGGCGCGACATGTCAACTCTCGTGCCGGCATCGGCCGGAAACGCGTGGTCAATTTCCGCCTCTCTGGAGCCCACCATGACGCAAGATGCGATCTGGTCGCCGGCTGCGCCTTCTGATAGATGCGCACTGTGCCAGCGAACGAGACCACCTGACCGAGACGAGACCCGTACCATGACCCCGACCCTGACGACCCTGCGCCGCGAATTGAGTGCCGCCCTCCGGCTTGCCGCCGCATTCGACTACCACGAGGGCATCTGCAACCATTTCTCCGTCGTCGTGCCGGGCGATGCGGAGCGTTATCTGATCAACCCTTATGGCGCGCATTGGGCCGAGATGCGTCCCGAGCAACTGCTCCTGATCGACGGCGACGGCATCGTCCACGAGGGCGACGGCGAGGTCGAGGCGACGGCGCGCAACATCCATATTGCCGGTCACCGTGCAAACCCGCGCCACCAGTGCATTTTGCACGTCCACATGCCGTATGCGACATCGATCACCATGGTCGAGGACGGCCGCCTCGAAATGGCGCATCAGACCGCCACCCGGTTTTACGGCCGGATGGCGCACCACGGGTTTGGCGGCCTCGCGCTCGACGCGGACGAAGGCGAACGCATCGCCGAAGCGCAGCGCGACAACCCGCATGCCGACATCTTCTTCCTCGACCAGCACGGCGTTTCCGTCGGCGCACCGAGCGTGGCGCTGGCGTTCGATGAACTCTATTACCTGGAGCGCGCCTGCCGCCAGCAGGTCATTGCGCAATCCTCCGGCAAGCCGCTCAAAATCCTGCCGGATGCGGCCGTGCGCGAAACCAACCGGCAGTACATGCAGCAGCTCGACCAGGCCGCCGCCCAGCATTTCACCGCACTGATGCGCCTGCACGGGCTATGAGGGCACCGCCGTTCAAGGCTGCCCCGGCGTTGACCGTATTGCGATGTGACTGATCCAGCCTCAATCCAACGCGCCACCGCTGTTGGGTTACGCGCGGATCGAGGCCCCCGCACACCGCTGCCGATGGGCCGCGCTAACCCAATCTACGTGTGAAAGATCGGTCGCAGTGATTTGAATTGATTGAAGGCTCGTAGGTTGGGTTAGCGGTCCGCCGCGGCATCCAAACAGCACGGCGTCGCCCGCGTAACCCAACGCGGCGTTGCCGTTCCCCTACTGAATCGGAAACCTGCCCGCCACCCGTCAAACCACCGCGCGCAATGACGCCTCGATCTGGCCGCTGCACCACTCATCGCCGTAGGCCGCGTCACTGCGCCGGCGCAATTCAACCTGCTCGGGGAGTGCGCCGATGCGGTCCGACAGGCCGGCAATCGCCGGCGCCGTTGCATCGAGCAGCGGGCGCAGCGCCGGCAACTTCGCGGTCATGACACCCCACAGGATGTGCACGACAAGATCCGCCATCCCAGGTGCATCCGTGCCGAGCATGAAGCCCGCCTCGGCGGTCAACCCGTGGCGCCTGCCGTGCACCTCGAACATCGCCATCCAGCGCGCAAGACGTGGCTGGAACGCCTGCCAGTCCGCCGCCGTCCACATCTGCGCGCCGTTGCCCCGTGTCATGTCGCCGAGCACATCATTGGCGTCGGCGATCAGCTTGACGGTCAGCGCCGCGCGTTCGGGGTCGTCCGGCACGAGCTCGTACCTGGCCCCGAGGTAGGCGAGGATCGCCGGCGTCTGGGCGATCGAAACCCCCGCGGCGTGGTCGGTCAGCACCGGTGGGCCCATGTGCGGTACCAACTGGCGCGCCGGCTCGGCGCCTTTTTCTGCCAGCAGATCGTCGATCGCGGCGTCCGTCCAGGACGCGCCGACATGCGCCAGGGTGGCGCGCACGAACTGGCCGCGGAACGGCAGCGGCCAGTAATAGAGCGTGTAATCGGCCATGGTCGGGCCTCCTTCGCGACGATCGTGCCCGCGCCGCCGTGGCTACTTCATCGTCGGGATGACGAATTCGGCGCCTTCGCGCACGCCGCTCGGCCAGCGCGTCGTCACGGTCTTGGTGCGCGTATAGAATTTGATCGAATCCGGCCCGTGCTGGTTGAGGTCGCCGAAGCCGGAGCGCTTCCAGCCGCCAAACGTGTAGTACGCCAGCGGCACCGGGATCGGCACGTTGACGCCGACCATGCCGATCTGGACGCGCGAGCAGAAATCTCGCGCCGCATCGCCATCGCGCGTGAACACCGCAACGCCGTTGCCGAATTCATGATCGTTCGCCAGGCTGAGTGCTTCCTCGTAATCGTTGGCACGCACGACCGACAGGACGGGCCCGAAAATCTCTTCCTTGTAGATCCGCATGTCCTTGGTGACGTTGTCGAACAGGCAGCCGCCCAGGTAGAACCCTTCCTCATAGCCCTGCATTTTGAAGTCGCGGCCATCGACGGCGAGGTCGGCGCCTTCGCCAAGACCGACTTCGATGTAGTCGCGCACTTTCGCGACATGGGCGGCCGTCACGAGGGGACCAAAGTCGGCGCTACCATCGGTCGATGGCCCGATCTTGAGGCCTTCGACCCGCGGCACCAGGCGCTGCATCAGTGCGTCCGCCGTGCCCTTGCCGACCGGCACCGCGACCGACACCGCCATGCAGCGCTCACCGGCAGAGCCGTAGCCTGCCCCGATCAGCGCATCCGCGGCCTGGTCCATGTCGGCATCCGGCATCACCACCATGTGGTTCTTGGCGCCGCCGAAGCATTGCACGCGCTTGCCGGCATGGGTGCCGCGCCGGTAGACGTATTCGGCGATCGGTGTCGAGCCGACGAAGCCGATCGCCTGGATGTCGGGATCGTCGCACAGCGCATCGACCGCCTCCTTGTCGCCGTTGACAACATTGAGGATGCCCGGCGGCAGTCCAGCTTCGATCATCAGTTCGGCGAGCATCAGCGGCACCGATGGGTCGCGCTCGGACGGTTTCAGGATAAACGCGTTGCCGCAGGCGATCGCCGGCGCGAATTTCCACATCGGGATCATCGCCGGGAAATTGAACGGGGTAATGCCGGCGACCACGCCCAAGGGTTGCTTCACGGAGAAGATGTCGATGCCCGGCCCGGCACCCTCCGTATACTCCCCTTTCAGCAGGTGCGGGATGCCGACGGCGAACTCGGCGACCTCGACACCGCGCTGGATGTCGCCCTTGGCGTCGGGGATCGTCTTGCCGTGCTCCTTGGCGAGGACTTCGGCGAGCTTGTCGTTGTCACGCTCGACCAGTTGCAGGAATTTCATGAAGACGCGGGCGCGGCGCTGCGGATTGGTCGCAGCCCAGGCCGGCTGAGCGGCGATGGCGTTGTCGATGGCGGCGCGGACTTCACCCGGTGCGGCGATCGGTACGCGGGCTGCGACCTCGCCGGTCATCGGCCAGTAGACGTCGCCGAAGCGGCCGCTGGTGCCTTTGACGCGTTCGCCGCCGATGAAATGATAAAGCTCTTGCGCCATTTTTCAGGTTCCCTGGTTGGTTTTGGCTGGATGATGCGGTGCGACCGGCTGACCGGTTCTTTGCCACCGCATCTCAATGACGTGGTTAAAGCGGCTCACGCCCGCTCACAACACTCCATTTGTTGCGCGCAGCGATGCGTGAGGCTGCTTAATTGTCACTAGAAATGATCGGATCGTGCAAAATGCAATAATGCCGCCCGCGCTACAGTTGACCGTGATAGTAGCGCAATAGTACAAGGCTGCGAAGATGCGATAATACGCTACAATAACGGCTTTTTTTTAGGGAGGTATGCTCGTGAGCGAGGCGCAGACGTCTCGTCCGCTAGACGCGGATTCTGATACGGTCCCGAAATTGTTGCTGCGCAACGCCAAGCGGTTTGCTGATCGGCCGGCCTCGCGTCTGAAGGACCTGGGCATCTGGCAGACCCACACCTGGGCGCAGGTGCGCGATGAAGTACGTACCCTGGCGATCGGACTGCATTCGCTCGGTGTCGAGCGCGGCCACACCGTGGCGATCATCGGCGATAACCTGCCACGGCTCTACTGGACGTTCACCGCGGTCCAGTCGCTCGGCGGCGTGCCGGTGCCGGTCTATCAGGATTCCGTTGCCGATGAGATGGCCTACGTCCTGGAACACGCCGGAGTCAGCATTGCCGTTGTCGAGAACCAGGAGCAGGTCGACAAGATCCTGAGCATCAGCGAGCAGGTCCCGTCTCTCAAACAGGTCGTCTATTCCGATCCGCGCGGGCTGGTGAAATACGATCACACCCACCTCCACAGCTTCGCCGATCTGCAGAAGCTCGGCGCCGAACAGCTCCAGTCCAATACGCAGCTCGACGACTGGTGGCTGGGCGAGATCAACGCGACGAGCGGCGCCGATACGGCCGTTATGCTCTACACGTCGGGCACGACCGGACGGCCCAAGGGCGTCATCCTCAGCGGTGAGAACCTGGTGCGTACCGCCGCCAACGCGAATCGTTTCGACAAGCTCGTTGAGACCGATGAGATCATCGCCTACCTGCCGATGGCCTGGGTCGGCGATCATATCTTCTCCTACGCACAATCGTTCGAAGCCGGTTTCTGTGTGGCGTGCCCCGAAAGCCCGGCGACGGCCGTCGCCGATCGCCGCGAGATCGGGCCAACGTTCTTCTTCGCGCCGCCGCGCCTGTTCGAGGCACAGCTCACCGATATTCAGGTGCGCATGCAGGATGCCGGCTGGTTCAAGCGGATGATGTTCCGCAACTGCCTAGCGGTTGCCAAGCGCTGCGGTGAGAAGATCCTCGAGGGACGATCGGTCAATCCGTACGACCGTTTGATGTATTTCTTCGGCAACTTGTTTGTGTATGGACCGCTGCGCAATCAACTCGGCTTCTCGAAGTTGCGGGTGGGCTATACCGCCGGTGAGGCGATCGGCCCGGAAATTTTCAGCTTCTACCGGTCGCTTGGCATCAACTTGAAGCAGCTCTACGGGCAGACCGAGGCGAGCGTCTATGTGACGATGCAGCCGGACGGCGAGATTTATCCCGACACGGTTGGCCGGCCCGCACCGGAAGTGGAAATCGAGATCGCCGACAATGGCGAGGTGATGTTCCGCAGCCCGGGTGTCTTCCAGGAATACTACAAGAACCCGGAGGGCACGGCCGACACCAAGACACCGGATGGCTGGGTCCATTCCGGTGATGCCGGCTTCATCGACAGTCGCGGCCACCTGGTGATCATCGACCGCGCCAAGGATGTCGGCAAGCTCAACGATGGCTCGCTGTTCGCACCGAAGTACATCGAGAACAAGCTCAAGTTTTTCCCGGAGATTGGCGAGGCCGTCACGTTCGGCCATGGCCGTGACTTCGTCTCGGCGATGATCAATATCGACATGAACTCTGTGTCGAGCTGGGCCGAGCGCAATAACATCGTCTATGCAAGTTATCAGGAGCTGGCTTCGCATCCCGATGTCTACGAGATGATCCGTAAGAGAATCGAAGCGATGAACAGCGACCTTTCCAAGGAAGAGCGCATGAAGGGTTCGCAGATCAAGCGCTTCCTGGTGCTGCACAAGGAACTCGATGCGGACGACGGGGAATTAACGCGGACGCTCAAGATTCGCCGCGCCTTCGTCGCCGATCGCTATGAAACCCTGATCAACGCACTTTACGATGGATCGTCACGCGGCCAGGTCTCCACCGAGATGACCTTCGAGGATGGCCGCAAGGGCATCGTTGAAGGGGACGTGCGGATCATGGAAGTCGACGCAGCGGCGGCTGCGCCGGTGCAGGAGGCCGCCGAATAATGAATGTCATGGTTGCTGAAGCGCAGGCCGCTAACGGCGATGCGCGCGTATCTGACGAAGTGATCCTCAAAGTCGACGACATTTCGCTGTCGTTCGGCGGCGTCAAGGCGATCCAGAACGTCAGCTTCGACGTCAAGAAGGGCGAAGTGCGCGCGATCATCGGCCCGAACGGCGCCGGCAAGACGTCGATGCTCAATTGCATCAACGGCTTTTATCACCCGCAGGAAGGCACGATCACCTATCAGGGCGTCGCGCGCAAGCAGATGCGCCCGCACATTGCCGCGACCCAGGGCATCGCCCGCACCTTCCAGAACGTGGCGCTGTTTCGTGGCATGTCGACGCTCGACAACATCGTCTCAGGCCGAACGCTCAAGATGAAGGCCAACCTGTTTTGGCAGATGCTGCGCTGGGGCCCGGCCGAGCAGGAGGAAATCGAGCACCGCAAGTTCGTCGAGCACATCATCGACTTCCTCGAGATCCAGGATATCCGGCGCACGCCCGTCGGGCGCTTGCCCTATGGCCTGCAAAAGCGGGTGGAGTTGGGCCGGGCGTTGGCGATGGAGCCGACACTGCTGCTGCTCGATGAGCCGATGGCGGGCATGAACCTCGAAGAAAAGCGCGACATGAGCCGCTTCATCATCGATGCCAACGAGCAGCTCGGCACGACGATCGCGCTGATCGAGCACGATATGGGCGTGGTGATGGACCTGTCGGACCGTGTCGTGGTGCTCGACCACGGCGAAATGATTGCCGATGGGACGCCTGATGATGTGCAGGCGAACCAGGACGTTATCGACGCCTATCTGGGCGTTTCGCACGACTAGCCGTGGCCACTGGCCTTTTTGACTTGGGTCTCAATGGGGACGGCACGACCTGCCGAGACGGAATTTAATGGAACTGCTGTATCAAATTTTTATCGGCCCCTTTGTCGAAATGGGCGAGGCCCCCGATCTCTTCGTCCAGGTCGTCTGGGAAGGCTTCGTGTCGGGTATTCTCTATGCCCTGATCGCGCTTGGCTTCGTGCTGATCTTCAAGGCGTCGGGCATCTTCAACTTCGCCCAGGGCATCATGGTGGTGTTCGGGGCGCTGTCGCTCGTTGGCCTTTATGAACTCGGCGTGCCGGCCTGGCTGGCGGTGATCCTGTG
>JBPCVZ010000164.1:0-13333 GCA_051010015.1 Hyphomicrobiaceae bacterium | reverse complement strand
CCCGGCGTCGTCATGGCTTTGCGGCCTTTCCTGACGTCGCGGCGTTGGGTGTCTTCGATTGCGGTGCGTCGCTGCTCATCTTCACGAGCGTTGCCACGTAGAACAGCACGACCAGCACGCCGAGACTGACCGCGATCGCAATCGAGCGCTTGCGCTGCCGGGCAAGGCGTTCGACTTCACCGGCGTCCGGTTCGATCGGATGATTTTCGTGTGCGCCAGCCATCATGCCAGCCAACCAATCAGCGCCGTAGCCGAGACTTCGGCGAGCAAAACGGCAAACAGCGCAAACAGGTAGTAGATCGAAAACACGAAAAGTCGCCTGGCACGCGCATCAGCGTCGGCACCTTCGGTGCGAATGCGATAGACATCGTAAGCAAGCCACAGGAAGTAGCCGCCCAGCACAACGGACGTTGCCAGATAGGCCAAGCCACCGAGCCCGATGAACCAGGGTGCAACGGCGATGGGCACCAACAGCAGCGAATAGATCAGGATTTGGCGGCGGGTCTCCTCGAGACCGGCGACCACCGGCAGCATCGGGACACCGACGCGCTCATAGTCACGCGCACGGTACAGCGACAGCGCCCAGAAATGCGGTGGGGTCCACATGAAGATGATTGCGAACAGGAGCATGCTCTCGAGGCTGACACTACCGGTCACGGCCGCCCATCCGACCATCGGCGGGAAGGCGCCGGCCGCACCGCCAATGACGATATTCTGCGGCGTCCGCCGCTTCAGCCACATCGTGTAGACGAACAGATAGAACGCGATCGTCAGTGCCAGCAAGGCGCCCGCCGTCCAGTTGACGAGGATGCCGAGACACATCACGGAGAGCACCGACAGAATCGAACCAAAGCACAACGCCTCGGACGGCGTCACCCTGCCACGCGGGATCGGCCGCGCCGCCGTGCGCGCCATGCGCGCATCGATATCAGCGTCATACCACATGTTGAGCGCGCCAGAGGCACCTGCTCCGACGGCAATGGCAAGCAGCGCGATCGCCCCGAGCAGTGGGTGGATGCCGCCGGGCGCCGCTACCATGCCAACGAGCGCCGTGAACACGACGAGCGACATCACCCGCGGCTTCAGCAACGCCACGAAATCCTTGACGTCGCCGCCGACCGGCAAAACCAGGTCGTCACGGTCAACGGATCTGTTCAGGCCAATCTCACTCATCAACGGCTCTTCGACTCAGCGGATTGCGAACCACCCGCGCCGGATAGCCGACGCGGGTGGGATGGACTTAGTGGCGCCCGTCATCCTTGATGACCGGCAGCGTCTCGAACTCGTGGAACCGCGGCGGCGACGACAGCGTCCACTCGAGCGTATCGGCGGCCGGACCCCACGGGTTGCCCGCGGCTTTGCGCGCGCGCATGAACGAATAGGCGACACCGATGAAGAAGACGACCGTCCCAAGCGCCGTGATGTAGGAGCCGTAAGACGAGACCTTGTTCCAGTAGGCGAACGCTTCCGGATAATCGGCGTAGTGGCGCGGCATGCCGGCATTGCCGAGGAAGTGCTGCGGGAAGAACAGAATGTTGGCACCGATGAAGGTCAGCGCGAAGTGCAGGTTGCCCCAGAACTCCGAATATTCGTAGCCGGTGATCTTCGGGAACCAGAAATACCAGCCGGCAAAGATCGAGAAGACCGCCCCGAGCGACAGCACGTAGTGGAAGTGCGCGACGACGTAGTACGTGTTGTGTAGCGCGCGATCGACGCCGGCGTTGGCGAGCATCACACCCGTCACGCCACCGAGCGTAAACAGGAAGATGAAGCCCAGTGCCCAGATCATCGGCGTCCTGAAGGTTATCGAGCCGCCCCACATTGTCGCGATCCACGAGAAGATTTTCACGCCGGTGGGCACCGCAATGACCATTGTCGCGAACGTGAAGTAGGCCTGCGTGTCGACGCTGATGCCTGCCGTATACATGTGGTGGGCCCAGACGATGAAGCCGACGACGCCGATCGCAACCATCGCGTAGGCCATGCCCAGGTAGCCGAACACCGGTTTGCGCGAGAAGGTGGAGACGATATGGCTGATCATGCCAAAGCCTGGAAGAATGAGGATGTAGACTTCCGGGTGGCCGAAGAACCAGAACAGATGCTGATAGAGGACCGGATCACCGCCGCAGGATGCTTCGTAGAAGCATGTTCCGAAGTTGCGGTCGGTCAGCAGCATGGTGATGGCGCCCGCCAGTACCGGCAGCGACAGCAGCAGCAGGAACGCGGTGATCAACACGGACCAGACGAACAGCGGCATCTTGTGCAGCGTCATGCCGGGTGCGCGCATGTTGAAGATCGTCGTGATGAAGTTGATCGCGCCGAGGATCGACGAGGCACCGGCCACGTGCAGCGCCAGGATGCCGAAGTCGACCGCCGGGCCCGGGTGGCCGGCATTGGTCGAGAGCGGCGCGAGGACGATCCAGCCGGTGCCGACGCCGTAGCCGCCAGGCGGCCCTTCCACGAACATCGACGTCAGCAGCAGAATGAGCGCCACTGGCAGCAGCCAGAACGAGATGTTGTTCATGCGCGGGAACGCCATATCCGGCGCGCCGATCATCAAGGGCACCAGCCAGTTGCCGAAACCGCCGATCATCGCCGGCATGACCATGAAGAAGACCATGATCAGCCCGTGCCCCGTCACGAACACGTTGTACATGTGCTCGTTGGCGAAGTACTGCATGCCCGGGTTTTCGAGCTCCAGGCGCATACCAACCGACAAGGCGCCACCGACGATGCCCGAAATCATCGCAAAGATGAGATAGAGCGTGCCAATATCCTTGTGGTTCGTCGAATAGAGCCATCGCGCCACGAATCCTGGCTTGTGGTCGTCATCGTGGGCGTCGCCGCCGTATCCTGCTTTGCTCGCCATTATCCGTCAGGCCCTTCTCTTCAGTGATCCAGCTTCAGAGCAGTTGTGCGAAGCCGGCCATTCCGCATTGGCGCAGCGCGCCGTCCAAGTCTTTCCGGCGCCGCAGCGCCGCCCACAATCTCGACGCCTAGTTCGACGCAGCACCCACTTTGGCGCGGGCAATCTTCTTCGAGGCATCACCGTTGCCAGCCGCCGCCAAGATCTTGTTGGCGTCTTCCATCTTGTCGTCCTTTACGGCAGCGATCCACTTGTCGAACACGCTCTGCTCGACGACACGTATCGCCTTGGGCATGCCGGAGTGTTTCAGGCCGCACAAAACCGAACACTGACCGTAGAACATGCCGGTCTTTGTCGCCTTGAACCAGGTCGCCGTGACACGCCCCGGCACCGCCTGCGTCTTGGATCCGAATGACGGCATATTCCAGCCATGAATGACGTCGTTGGACGCGACAAGAACATGCACGACAGCATTGAGCGGGACGGCGATCGGATTGTCGACGGACAACTGCCGCACCAGCTTGCGCTCGGCCCAAAGCGGTTTTGCCGCCGCATACATCGCTTTCGCGCGAACGGTCCCTTCGAGCTTACCGAACTGCTCTTCGAACTTGTCGTCGCCGAGCTTGGCTTTCAGCAAATCCTCGTCCGTGAGCATCGTCGACGTCACCGATACGTCACCGTGATCCTGGTAGCTGTGTTCCCAGAACCAGGCATTTGCGGTCGCCTTAATGGTCAGGTCGGGCTTGGGATACTCGTACTGCATGAACAGCAGCTTGAACGAGAAAATGCCGATGAACACGAGAATCAAAACCGGCACCGTCGTCCAGATGACCTCGATCGCGGTGTTGTGGGTCGTCGTGGACGGGTTCGGGTTGGCGCTCCGATTGTAGCGCAGCAGGACGACCAGCATCAGGACCAGCACGAAAATCGTGATCGCGATGATGATGTAGTTCACCATGTCGTAGAAAGTGTGGATTTCCTGCATGACCGGTGATGCCGCGCCCTGGAGGCCGAGCTGTCCCTGCACCGGCTGGCCAAGACCTTCAGCCGACGCCGCGCCTGCCAGCAAGGCAATCGCGGCAAGGCTCAGTCCTAGAAAAGACCATGTTCTTTGAGTGTTGTTCATGCTTGAAGCCCCGTCAGCGCCGTGATCGCTCGCGTCAAAGTAATTGAGTGGCAGTGGTTTCGCAGCATTCCTACGTACCTCAGCGCGGAGTACAAGTGCTCGAAACGTCTCAGTGGGATAATGGCGCAATTTATTTGACGTCTTGCGCGCCAATCCGGGTCTGAGGTACGGCGTAATTCGGTCCCAATCGTTGCGCACACGGTGTGCGTGGCGAGCATTTATCCAAATTGGCAGAGGGCGAGGCGACGTGCGGCAACTGGCGAGCAGCGCAAACAATCGATTTGACCAAAGAGCTTGGCCATCAGATCCGGCCGGGCGGACGAGGGCTGTGGCCCACATCGTGGCAGGCGCGCTCTTGTTACTCTGCCTTGCCCTGCTCGCCCTGCCGGCCAACGCACAGCGACCGATCGATGGCGATGTCGTCGCCCAACACGGTGACTGGCAGGTGGTGTGCAAACCACCACCGCCGGGCTCGCGCAGCAAGGTCTGCGCACTGGTCCAAAGCGTCACGGCCGAGGACCGCAACAACGTCGGCCTGACGGTGTATTTCCAGAAATTTTCGAACGGCACGCGCGTGCTGCGGGTGTTCGCGCCGCTCGGCGTCCTGCTGCCACCCGGCCTCGGGCTCAAGATCGACGGCCGCGATGTCGGCAACGCGCCTTTCCTGCGCTGCCACACGTTCGCCTGCTACGCCCAGGTCGTCGTCAAGGACGACCTCACCCAACAACTCTCGCAAGGCAAAACCGCGATCTTTGTCATCTTCCAAACCGAGGAGGCGGGCATCGGGATTCCAATATCGCTGAGCGGCTTTGCGAAAGGGCTCTCGGCGCTCAAGTAAACCGAAACAATGCCACGATCTGACCGGCGTTTCGCCATTTTGCTCACCTACAAAGATTATCCGCGGCCGGGCATCAGTGAGGGACGGTGGTCATGCGTACAAAGAACGGCGCGGCGGAGTTGAATGACAGCCGCGCGGCGTGCCGGGCACGCCGCCTAAAACGATTTGCACCGCTTTTTCGCGACCGCATCGCCGCCCTGACCTGCTGTGCCCCGCAAGCCGAAGATCTCGCAGACAGTTTTCCCGGGTTGCTGGTTGCTCTCGTGAGCGATGTTGGCACCGCCGAACAGCGCGCAGTAGCCTTCGATACAATCCTGAGCGGGGGCTCGATCAAGGCGGCAGCACAACAGTTGGCGTTGCCACTGTGGCTGCGAAAGATGCCGCCGGAAGCTTTCCGAGAGCCGATACGGCATCTCCCCGGCGAAGCTCAATTCACCGCGAAAATCGCCAACTTCATTCCCGAAAAGGCGCACGTCGCCGGCGACTGGTTGGAGCAGGTCAGTTTCGCAGACGAGGCGTGCGACAGCGGCTTTGCGCTGTGGGTCGCGAAGCATTGCGGCTCCGTCGCGCCGTCGCGGCGCCGGCTTGTTTTCCTCTACATGGCGAGTTGGGCCTGGCACAGCCATCAAACCGCAACGACCGGCTATCGACTGATCGAGCGACCCTGGTCGCCGAAGATGGGATTGCGCCGCGCCACGGAAGAGTTGATGCGCTGGCGCCGTCGGGTCGACCTCGCCTGCCTGCTTGGCAACGGAATCGAATCGGCCTGGCTCGCGACCGGGCAGCACGGCGGCTATGACTTCGTGCCCTTGCTAACGCTCGATGATTTTCTCGATGAGAGCAGGTCCATGCACAACTGCCTCGATCAATACGCCGACAGGCTGGCCACCGGCCTTATTCGGATATTCTCGATACGCCAAGGCGGTATACCCGTCGCCGACATCGAAATCGGGCCGACTCCGGTGAAGGCAGAGACGCCGTCGATCGTCCAGATCAAAGCCAGGAACAACCGCCAGGCGCCGCTCGCCGTGTGGCAGGCCGCCCATCATTGGCTCGAGAACCAGGACCTTGCATCTTTGCCGCGACGCCCAGGCGCCATTCGCACGACCAAGCCCATCCTCACCATCGAGCCGTTCTGGCAGCCGTACCTGGACTGGCTGCCGGAGCGCCGTCGTGCCGAATTCGAAAAGTGCATTCTCAGTACGCGCCGGCGATCCGCCCGCAGTCATCTCCCCCACCCCGCCATTGATGTTGGCAGCGTGGCACGGCGGGCCGCCGGTTCTACCGGATAGCGCCCGGGCCACCGCATCCAGGTCAAAGGACCGACGGTCGCGACCGATATCCGGATTTCGTCGCCGCTGACCGGCATGAGTTCTTGCCAAAACAGGCTGGGTCTGCATCATGACGCGCCGAACGGGATCATGATGATAGGACACACACTTATGAACGCTTCTCCCGCCAGCCTGGCGACACGGCTCTGGCCCGCCCTCGCGACAAGCCTGATCAACAAAGCCACCATCGTGGTGCTCGGCTCCATGCTGCTTTGGGTGTCGGCCAAGATCAGCGTTCCGTTCCTGCCCATAAAAATGACGATGCAGTTGTTCGTCGTCCTAGCGCTTGGGTTGGCACTTGGCGCCCAACTCGCCGGCGCGGCAGTGCTGTTGTATTTAGTCGAGGGCGCATCGGGCCTGCCGGTCTTTACGGGTACGCCGGAAAAAGGTCTTGGCCTCGCATACATGGTCGGACCGACCGGCGGTTACCTGCTGGGCTTTCTACTGGCGGCCGTGACCACGGGCTGGTTGGCAGACCGCGGATTTGCGCGTCATCCCGTGTTCGCCATTGCGGCAGCACTCGTTGGAGCGGTCGTTATTTACATTCCCGGCCTGCTCTGGCTGGGCACCGTCCTTGGCTGGGACAAGCCAATCCTGGCATGGGGGCTTTATCCGTTCCTGTTACCTGACATTATCAAGGTCGCGCTCGCGGGCCTGGTGGTCTCGGGTTGCTGGGCGTTAGTGCGCCGTAAGGATGCTTGATAGCGTCGTCCCTTCAATCACTTGAAGAGTTTTTGGATCGGTAAGCCGGGCCACGCAATGCGTTCGTGGCCCGACTGACTATCTGGGTAAGGCGCAACGCAGCCACCAAGATCTAAACAATTCAATTCTTGGTTGCATGTAAAATCTATTCTCTAATAGATTGAAAATAATTGATTTTTTTGTTGACGCGCACCAACGATCACCGCAGACTTGACGAAATTGTCTATCCAATTGTGAACTGAATAGCCCACATATTTCGCGGGCACGGGTGGGGATGTGTTCTACCAAAATCGAAGCCTCTGGCTCCGGCGATGCGTTGTCGGAGCGCTTGCCAGTTGCGGGTGGACCCTATCGATCCATCCAGCGGTGCACGCCGAGGGAGCTCCGCAACCACGGATCATCCATGCGCTCGACAATTACCCCTACCATCTGCGCAATGAGGCCTGGGGCGGCGCCAACGTGTCCATGCGACAATGGTCTGTCTATACGGGGGCAACCTATGCCCTGACCGGCGATATCGAGCGATCAGGATGGCGCCTGCGTTCGACGGGCGGCTATGGACGCTACACCTACCGCAAATGGCAGCATGGTCCGAACCGGCGGCGAAGTGAGCGCGTCAACGTCAAGTACGCCGGCCGCAAGTATTTTTCGAGCACTCTCGTCGGCTATCAGTTCCAGTGGCATCGAGCGTCGTTGAAGGCCTTCGGCGGCCTCAGCACCGAGCGGCAGATCATCACGCCGCACGATCCGGACGAGGCAGCGCGTGTGATGTCCTATGGTGGCAAAGCGACACTAGAAGCGTGGCTCGCCCTTTCGCAACGGCATTGGCTTGCGACGACCGTCGCCTGGGCATCGACCCAAAACACCTACAAACTCAGCCTACAGACTGGTCACGCCATCCGGCATGACCTTGATATCGGTATCGAAGCCCACCTGGATGGCAATAATTCCTATCGTGCCGGACGACTGGGTGGATTCGCGACGTGGCAGCTGGGCGGTGCCGGGCTGAGGCTTGCCGCCGGCGCCGGCATGGATCGCGCCCTCCGCACCGCCGCCTACGGCAGTGTCAATCTATTCGTACGATACTGAACGCTCACAGCGCGCGCATCAATGCGTACCCGGCGAAGGCTTTCCCGCGCGATCACATTTGATACCTGCGCCGATTCATCGCATTCTCCATCTTGAAACCACAAGCCTCAAGGTGAGCGCCATGAAATCGATCCTGCTACCCGTCGAACATCACGCCGCAGCGGAAAGTGGCCTGTCCGTCGCCTGGCAACTCGCGCACATGTTCGGTGCCAAAGTGAATGCCATCGCATTGCGGCCCGTGCACTATCAGGTCGTCGGTGCCGAACCGATTGTCGCGGTCACCTTCCCGCCATCAGAGCAGGAAGACACCGAGGCCCTGGCCGGCGCCAAGGCCCGGTTCGACGCCTTTTTGGCGTCGCACGGCGGCGACGCAGGCGGCGCCGAGCTGGCATGGCCCAGCGCGTCCCCGATTGACGACAACCAGATCGCCTCGATCTCACGCGTCTATGACCTGACCGTGGTCGGGCGCCCGGCGACGACCGGCGACGGGCCGCGCATGACAACGCTGGAATCGGCCTTGTTCGACGGCGGCCGGCCGATCCTTGTGGCGCCGCCGACCTCGAAGCCGACCTTCGGCAAAAACGTCGTGATATCCTGGAATCAGAGCACCGAGTCGGCGCGTACGGTCGCGTTCGGCATCGAACTGCTGAAAAAAGCCGATCAGGTCACCGTCCTGACGATCGAGGGCGTCACCGTGCCTGGGCCGGACGGTATTGCCCTGCGCGACTATCTTGGCTGTCACGGCATCAACGCCAAGGAAATGACGGTGCCCTCGAACGGGCGCAAGCCCGGGCTCGCCATACTCGAGGAATCCGACAAGCTCGAGTGTGACTTGCTCTTCAAGGGCGCCTACACGCAGAGCCGCATCCGCCAGATGATCCTCGGCGGCGCCACCAGCCAGATTCTGGCCAGCACGGCCGTCCCGGTCTTCATGGCCAACTAGGTTTTCACCTCGTACAACAGACCGCACAGATGGTGTAAGGCTGTCATTCATGCCTAACCAAACCGACAACTTGGTGCTGGAGCATCTCCGAGCCATTCGCACAAAACTGGACGAACACGATGGTCGCTTCTCCAGCATTGATAGTCATCTGACCGCGCTTGAGCATCGCGGCGCCGGGATCGATGTGCGTTTGAACGGAATCCAGGGCGATCTGACCGAGTTTCGCGTTCGGCTTGAGCGCATCGAGCGACGATAAAGCATGTGGCATCCAAGCGGATTCAATAACAAGGCCGCGACCGCGGCCCGGCGCTTAGCGCCGCCCCGGCGGAGGCCCCGGGCGAAGCGAGGGAATAGCCGTGAGCCAAAAGAAAGCTAAAGCGGGGAGCATTTCATGCGACACGCTTTGGACTTGGTCGCGGAAACTTGACGCAAAGTCGGTTCTCGCAGTGCGCCTCACGCACGCATCGGCGCGGGCCGTTCGCGGCGCAGGCTCGTTGACAGCCAGTAGGTCGCGAGCCCCGCGAACGACGCGGTCGCCGCGAGAATGAACGACATCTCGTAGTTGCCGGTGAGGTCGTACAGCTCTCCGGAAAGCCACGAGCCGACCCCGGCCCCGAGACCCATGCCGAGCGACAGCGCGCCCATGATCGTGCCGACCGAGCCGCCGCGGAACAGCAGTGACACCAGCACTGCAATGATCGGCCCCCGCGCCCCTTGCATGAGGCCGAAGCACAGCACGAACGCGTAGACCAGAATCCAGCTCGGATACCAGGCCACACACACCAGGCAGATGATGCCGGTGAGTGTCACGAGCTTCGAGATCGTCACCGAAGCCAGTCGGCCGGCATAGTCGGAAAACCAGCCCATAAGCAGAATGCCGAAAAACGACAGCGCCCCGGTCATGCCAAAGGCGCTAGCCGCCCAGACCTTGTCGAAGCCCTTCTCGACCAGAAAGGCAACCGAATGCGGCAGCACGGCATAGGCCGCGACCGACGTGAAGAAGAACAGCATGAACAGCGACCAGAACGCACCGGTGCACATCGCTCGCAACGCGGTCCAGCTGCGTTGGCCGCTGCCGGCGTGATTGATGCGCAACCGGCGCCAATCGGCTGAACCGCGCGTCATGCGCCGAAGCGGTAGGAGCAGCACGAACGCGAGCAGCGCCGCGATCAGGATGCCCATCATCTGATGCGTTTCGCGCCAGCTATAATGCTCCAGAGCGAACTGCACCAGGGGCGGAACGATCAGCACACCGCCGCCGACCGCCGCCCAGGGCATCGCCATCATAAAGCCGAGCCCCTTGGTGAACCAGCGGCTGAGCAGCGCCGACGCGACGATCATGCCGAGGCAGGCAGCACCAAAGCCGCTCAGTACCCCGGCTGCGAGGTAGTAGTGCCACACCTCTGTCGCATAGCCGGCGAGAAAGTTCGAGGAAGCCAGGAACATGAGCCCGGTCGCATAGGTTACGCGGGCGCCAAAGCGGTCGATCAGCTGCCCCGCGATGGGCGCCGCAAGGCCATGAATGATCATATAGATGGAGTAGGTTGCCGCGATCTCGGACCGAGTCGTCTGCAGGTCGCGCTCAACCGGTAGCAGGAAGACGGCGAAGGATTCCGTCGCGCCGCGCCCGACGGCGTTCATCAGAAACGTCAGGCCGATCAGGATGACAAAGAAGTCCGCTCGCGGTCCGGCTTGGCGCCCGACGGCATCCGGTTTCTCTTGGAGACCAGGGTGTTCGCTGCGTGTTCGGGTATCCTGCAACCAGCCAGCCTCACGCGTTCTGCTTTTCGAGCCAATGGCCCAGGCGCTGCATGGCTTCGCGCAGAGCCTCCGGCGAGCGGAGATAGCAGATTCGGTAAAACGCTTCGGCGCCGGGCCCGAACGCAACGCCCGGCGCCAGCCCGATATTGGCTTCGTCAACGAGGCGGAACGCGGTCGCCATCGAGTCTTCGTGTCCCTCGATACTGAAGAACGCATAGAACGCGCCCGCTGGCCGCTTGAACCGGACATTGGCGAACTTGCCGAGTGTGTCGCAGATGATGGCGCGTCCTTGCGTGGCGCGATCGATCTGGCCTTGTGCGAAGTCACCGGCGTGTTCGATCGCCGCGATTCCGGCCCGCTGCATGAACGGCGCGACGCCGGAGGTGTTGTATTGAATGTGGTTCTCGACGATTTGGGCAAGCGCTGCCGGCCCCTGTAGCCAACCGATGCGCCAGCCCGTCATGGCCCAGTTCTTGGAGAACGTCTGTGCAAACAGGATCCGGTCATGCGGCTCACGCATCGTCTGCAGGCTCGGCGCCACGCCGGCACCCACCTCGCCATCATAGTAGAAGCGGCCGTAGATTTCGTCGGCGATGATCCACAAGCCCTTTTCGCGGGCGAACGTCAGGATGGCACGTAGTTCCGCTTCGCTGGCCGCCCAGCCTGAAGGATTCGCGGGCGAATTGATGACCAGCGCCTTGGTCTTCGGCCCGCATGCATCGAACAGCCTGTCCAGATCCAAGGTCCAGCCGCCGTCGCCATGATCAAGCGGGACGTAGCGCACTTCGGCGCCCTGGACGATCGCGCCGCCGGCGAAGTTCGGCCACGCCGGAGAGAGCACCACGACCTCGTCGCCGACGCCAACTGTCAGCTGCATGGCGATCTGGATCGCCTGCATGCCACCACACGTCACGAAGAACTCGTCGGGCGAAAACGGACGATGGTAGAGGCTCTGGAAATAACCGGCGAGTGCCTCGCGCAGCGGCGGGATGCCGAGCTGATAGGTGTAGAACGTCTCGCCATCAGCCAGGCTCCTGGCCGCGGCCTCATAGATGATCGGCGGTGTCGGCGTATCGCCCTCACCGGCCCACAGCGGAATCAATCCTTCGCGTGTGCGGCCGTAATTGAAGACCTCGACAATGCCGCTTACGGGCGACGCTTGTGCGGAGGGCCGCAGGCTCGCAATCAAAGCGTCGTTTTGAGCGTCGGTCGTCATGTTCGTCGGCCTTCATGGAGGTTTCGCATTTGTCGCATTGGCTTTAGAGTAACCTTACATCCCTTGTCGAGGCTCGACGCCCTGCGTCGCATGCATTTCGTCGACATCTGATATGCGTCCCGCGACGCAGCAAAAAGCACACACTCGGAGGACTCGGTGGCCCAATATCTCAAGCGCGGCAAGGACGCGGATATTCGCGCAGAAGACGATGCCAAGGTGCGCGGCATCGTCGAGGGTATACTCGCCGATATCGACAAGCGCGGCGATGAAGCCGTGCGCGAGCTTTCGATCAAGTTCGACAAGTTCGACCGCGATACATTCCGCCTCAGCGCGCAGGAAATCGAAGAGTGCCTGTCGCAGGTCGCACCGCGCGATCTCGAAGACATCAAGTTCGCACAGGAACAGGTGCGCGGCTTTGCCCAGCACCAGCGCGCCACTATGCTCGACCTAGAGGTCGAAACGCTGCCCGGCGTCGTGCTCGGGCACAAGAACATCCCCGTCCAGTCGGTCGGGTGCTACGTGCCGGGCGGCAAGTACCCGATCATCGCCTCGGTGCACATGTCCGTGGTCACCGCCAAGGTCGCCGGCGTGCCGCGCATCATCACGTCCGCGCCGCCGTTCAACGGCAAGCCGGCCCCCGCCATCGTCGCCTCACAGCACCTCGGCGGCGCCGACGAGATCTACTGCCTCGGCGGCATCCAGGCGGTCGCCGCGATGGCGCTCGGCACCGAGACGATCGAGCCGACGCACATGCTGGTCGGGCCGGGCAACGCGTTCGTTGCCGAAGCCAAGCGCCAGCTCTACGGGCGCGTCGGCATCGACCTGTTCGCCGGGCCGACCGAAACCCTCGTCATCGCCGACGAAACCGTCGATGCGGAAATGTGCGCCACCGACCTGCTCGGCCAGGCCGAGCACGGTATCAACTCGCCGGCCGTCATGATCACCAATTCGGAGAAACTCGCGCGCGATACGCTGGCCGAGATCGACCGCCTGCTCGAGATCCTGCCGACCGCCCACAACGCAGGCAAATCCTGGGAGGACTACGGCGAGATGATCGTCTGCGACGGCTACGACGAGATGCTCGCGGTCGCCAACGACGTGTGCTCCGAGCACGTCCAGGTGATGACCGACCGCGACGACTGGTTCCTCGAGCACATGACCGGCTATGGCGCGCTGTTCCTCGGGGCGCGCACCAATGTCGCCTACGGTGACAAGGTGATCGGCACCAACCACACGCTGCCGACGCAAAAGGCCGGGCGCTACACCGGCGGGCTGTGGGTCGGCAAGTTCCTCAAGACGCACACCTACCAGCGCGTGCTGACAGACGAAGCCTCGGCGATGGTCGGCGAGTACTGTTCGCGGCTGTGCGCACTCGAAGGCTTTACCGGCCATGGCGAGCAGGCCAACCTGCGCGTGCGCCGCTACGGCGGGCGCAACATCCCCTATGGCGGGGTCGCGGAT
>JBPCVZ010000163.1:0-4291 GCA_051010015.1 Hyphomicrobiaceae bacterium | reverse complement strand
CCGCTGTAGCGGACCAGGAGGGCGGGGCATGAGCGAGATCCTGTTCACGGCCGCCGTCAGCGAGAACCTCGCCCTCTCGTTCTTCCTCGGCATCTGTACGTTCCTTGCGATTTCGAGGCGTCTCTACACGGCCATCGGCGTCGGCCTCGCCGTCATCGCCATTCAGACCGTGACGGTGCCGGCCAACTATTTGATCTACACATTCTTGTTGCGCCCCGGTGCGCTTGGCTGGGCCGGGCTCACAGATACGGACCTCAGCTTCCTGCGCCTGATCGCCTTCATCGGCGTCATTGCCGCTTCGGTGCAGATCCTCGAAATGGTCATCGAGCGCTACGTACCGGCGCTGCACCGAGCGCTCGGTATCTTTCTGCCGCTCTTGACCGTCAATTGCGCAATCCTCGGCGGCAGTCTGTTCATGGCCGAGCGCAACTACGGCTTCGCCGAAAGCGTCGTCTACGGCTTTGGCAGTGGCTTGGGCTGGGCGGTGGCGATCGTCGCGCTGGCTGCGATCCGCGAGCGCCTGAACTACAGCGACATTCCCGACGGCCTGAAGGGGCTCGGCATGGCCTTCATCGTCAGTGGATTGATGTCGATCGGCTTCTCAGCGCTAGCGAGCATGTGACCGCGATGAGTGAAATCCTCCTAGGCATCATTCTCTTTTCCGCAATCGTTCTGGCGCTCGCCGTTTTGGTGCTCGCCGTTCGCGCGGTCCTGGCGCCGGCGGGCAAGGTCACCATCCTCATCAACAAGCAACGCCCCGTTGCAACAACCACCGGTCAGAAACTGCTCACCGCGCTGCAGGACGCAGGAATTGCAATCCCCTCGACCTGTGCCGGCGTCGGCAGCTGTGGTCTTTGCCGGGTCCGGGTGACCGATGGCGGGGGTGATCCGCTGCCGACCGAGACGGCCAGGATCAGCCGGCGGGACATTCGAGACGGCACCCGCCTCGCCTGTCAGGTGACGGTGCGCGAAACCATGGATGTCGAAGTGCCCGAGAGCCTCATCAGTGCCGGCGCGTTCGAGTGCACAGTCGTCGAGGGACGGTTCGTGTCGCCGCTCATCCGTGAACTCGTGCTCGACCTGCCGCCGGATCAGCCGTTCGAATTCACCCCCGGCGCCTACGTCCAGGTCACCGCGCCCGCCTACCGCCTGGATTTCCGCGACATCCAGTTTCCCGCCACCTACATGGCAGCTTTGGATGATCTCGGCGTGAAGGGCCTGACCGCGCAAAGCAAGCATGAAGTCATGCGCGCCTATTCGGTCGCGAACACGCCGGCGGACGCCGGTCGAATTGTGCTTTTGATCAGGTTGGCACTGCCGCCGCCGAACCATGCCGATGCCCCGCCCGGCGTCGTGTCGTCGTATCTGTTCAGCGTCACGCCGGGAGACAGGCTGGCGGTGTCCGGCCCGTTCGGTGATTTCGGCGCCGTCGACTCGGAACGCGAAATGATCTTCATCGGCGGTGGCGTCGGCATGGCACCGCTGCGCGCCATCATTTTCGATCAACTCGAGCAGCGCAAGACCGAAAGAACCATGAGCTTCTGGTACGGCGCACGCAGCCGGGCGGACCTCCTGTTCGAGCAGGACTTCGCACGGCTCGCCTCCGGGCACAGCAATTTCACCTGGACGCCGGCCTTGTCGGACCCGGGACCGGACGATGCCTGGGACGGGGCGACGGGCTTCATCCACACAGTCGTGTTTGAACAGCTTCTCAAGTCGCATCCCGCGCCTGAGCAATGCGAATTCTACCTGTGCGGCCCGCCGCTGATGATGCAGGCGGTGCTCAACATGCTCGAGGAATGCGGTGCGGATGAAGACCTGATCTTCTTCGATGATTTCGGGAGTTCGCCATATGGAACTGACTAGACGCAAATGGCTGGCCGGGGCAGGCGGCCTCCTCGTTGGTGCCTGCGGCATCCCTGAGGTTCTGGCGACGTCGACCCGGCATGGCGGGGTCCGCACGCTCGGCGGCCCGGCCTTTGGCACCTACTGGCGGTCGACCATGCCACACGGCACCGACGAGACGGCCGTGCGCCAGGCCATAGAGGCAATCATCGCGGCGGTCGACCAAAGCATGTCGCCGTTCCGTGCCGACTCGGAGATTTCCCGGTTCAATGCGGCGCGATCCATCGAACCAGTTGCCGCCTCGGGGCCATTTC
Source organism: Hyphomicrobiaceae bacterium (assembly GCA_051010015.1). GTDB lineage: Bacteria > Pseudomonadota > Alphaproteobacteria > Rhizobiales > Hyphomicrobiaceae > CAJQQK01. The sequence continues at coordinate 2,132 of JBPCVZ010000163.1, read as the reverse complement.
GGAGCGTCGTCGCCGAAAGCCTCAGGATCGCCGAACTGAGCGGTGGTGCATTCGACCCGACGATTGGCCCGCTGGTCAATCGCTATGGCTTCGGGCCGATCAGGGGCAATGCTCGTGCCCGTTTCACCGATATCACCATCGCCAACGGCTCGATCCGCAAAGCCACGCCGGATGCGACGCTCGATCTGTGCGGCATCGCGAAAGGATTCGCGCTCGACAGCATCGCCGCGGCCCTCGACAAGCTCGGCGTCGAGGACTTCGTCGTGGAACTGGGCGGCGAGGTTCTCGCCCGTGGCCGCCATCCTGCGGGTCGGCCCTGGCGCATCGCGATCGAGGTGCCGAAGCCCGCTGACAAGGCAATGCAACGCGTCGTCCGCCTCGACGGCAAGGCCCTTGCCACATCCGGCGATACGGTCAATGGGTACGCATTCGCTGGCAGGCGCTACAGCCACATCATAGGCCCGCAGCGATCCGAACCGGTCGACGGCCGCATGGCATCGGTGTCCGTGATCGCGACGAGCGCCATCGAGGCAGACGCACTTGCCACAGCCGTGATGGCGCTTGGCCCCGGAAAGGGCGCGGCGTTCTCCGCCCGACTCAACGTTCCGACGCTCATCCTCCTGCGTGCTGGCACGGGCATCCGCGAACGTGCCGTGGCGGGCTTTCACGACCACTTTGCCATCTAGCTCCGGGGAGAAAGCATGACGACCGTTATACTGAGCATCTTGATCGTTCTCCTGTCTGCCGGTGGCCTGGCGGTCGGCCTGTTTTTCGGTCGTGCGCCGATCAAGGGATCATGCGGCGGCCTCGCCTGCAAGAACGGCATGGGATGCGCAGCACGTTGCCGTGAACGCGAGAGCTAGGAGACACACATGCCATCGCGACCGACAATCAGCGACTACATGGCCACGGAACTCGTGACCCTGTCGCCAAACATGGAAATCAATGAAGCGATGATCGTGCTGCTCGACGGACGATTCTCCGGCGCACCCGTCATCAATGCCGGGGGTGAGCTTGTCGGCGTGCTTTCCAAGAAGGACTGTTTCCGCACCGCCATGCACGCCAGCTACCATGAAAGGCCCGGCGGTCTCGTCGCCGACTACATGAGCCGTGACGTCGAGACCCTGGAGGCGGACATGGAGCTTTTCGTCGCTGCCGAAGCGTTCCTCGAGAGCCCATTCCGGCGCTTTCCGGTCCTGCGCGAAGGCCGCTTGGTCGGCCAGATCTCGCGCGCCGACCTGCTCCGCGCCCTCGTCGAGCAGTGGCATTAGGTGGTATTAATTTCCACCGCGATATCCGTCACCGACGCAACGATTACCGCCGGTCCTTGAGCTGGCGTTCAGCCGCATCAAACGCGTCTCGAATGGCGACATAGACATCCCTATGCGCGTGCACGTCGCCCGGGTCACGGCTGACGACGACCTGACCTTGGGGCGTGTCGAGCAGGATGCGCACCTGATAGGCGTTCCCCTTTTGGTGATGCTTGTGCGGCGCTTCGATCGTCACGCGGCAGTTCATCATACGGTCTGTCAGTTTCGCAAGGTGGTCGATCTTTTCGCGAACCCGCGCCTCGACCGCATCCGAGCGGTCCATGTTGTGAAAGGTGATCTCCAGTGGCAGCGACATGGCGCAGTCCAGTCTCCGGTTTGCTACGAACGATCAAAAATAGAATGCCGCCATCGCTGCGCCATTGACGTCGATCAACGGCGATCTCGAGATATCGCAGGCGCGCAACGCTGTTGAACGCTCATTCGCGGCTCGGCCCGGCGTGTCCTTCGCTCGCCACGGTCGTTGATCTTCGTCAAAGCACCGAACGATGAGAGGACGACAGTAGCAGGCGCCATCGACGCCCTCCTGTCAGCCGGCCAAAGGTACGAGATGATCAAGCCTTCAGCTCACCAATGCGCTGATGCGGACTCTGGCGGGCCAGAGAACGACCGGGCCGCGTGGCATTGCCTGAGCGCCGATGCCACACTCGAACACCTGGATAGCAAAGAGCAAGGCCTTTCTCATCAGGCCGCGGCCGACCGGTTGGCCCGGTACGGCGCCAATGTCCTGCCTGATCAGGAGCGGCGCCGTTGGTGGCGCATGCTGCTCGAGCAGCTCATCGATGCACTGATCGTGGTGCTGAT
>JBPCVZ010000162.1:0-9332 GCA_051010015.1 Hyphomicrobiaceae bacterium | reverse complement strand
CGTGTCAGGCCAAGCCTCGGCTACCGCCTGCGCCGGAGTCCACGTCGACGTCGACGACAAGTGGCACGTGGTCGCTGAGGCCGTTGCCGCACCAGTCGGCAAAACCGCCGACATCGAAATGCGTGATGCGATCGATCCACGCGTGCGGCAGATGCATGTAGTCGATGTGATAGGTCGGGCCGTCTTCGCGGCGGTCGCGCCAGTAGTGCGTCGGTATGGTCTCCTCGCCCTGACGTTCTCCCGTCACGGCATGGTAAGCGCTTGCCAACCCCATGTCGTCGAGCACGCGAATCTTGTGCATGTGGTTGATGCGCCAGCCGGGTTTGTCCCAGATCGTGTTGCTGTTCCAATCACCGGCAACGACGGCCGGGCGGCCCGTGAGAAAGTCGTGGTAGCGGGTCAGCGCGAGGCGCAGCGGGCCCGGCTGGTGCTTGCGCGTAATGCCGCCACTCGCGTTCTGCGCCCACACCGCGAGGAGGTTGAAGGTGACCGGTCCGCTGACGTGGACCGGCGCGATGAAGCGATGGCGCGGTGAATAGGTCTCGGCGAGTTGCAACCGGTAGCCGTTGAAGGCGAACACGCCGAGCCCCTTGGTGGCACTGCGCCCGATCCAGACCGGCGCCGTCTCGATCCACTCGACCGGCGATCGCGTCGCCAGAATCGATGGCTCGGCGCATTCCGAGACCACGGCGACGTCCGGGCGCAGCGCGAGCAGCGCGTCGAACTTGCGATGCAGCGCCATGTTGCAGTTCCAGGCGACCAGCCGCATGGCGGATGCACGCTCCCTTGCTTGTCTGACGGGCGCGAATGAGCGCGTTGCCGGCGAACATTCGACTTGATGTGGGATCAGTATACTATCACGGGGCCTGCCAACCGAAGAGTTAGACGCCATGTCCGACACGATCGACCCAAACGAATTCCGCGACCTGCTGCTCGCCCGCCAAAAGGAGTTGCATGAACTCAGCGACATGAGCGCCGAGGCGCGCGGCGCCGTCGAACTCGATCAGGCGAGTGTCGGGCGGGTTTCACGCATCGACGCGATCCAGCAACAGGCGATGGCGCTCAACAATGAACGCAGCCGGGCGAACGAGCTCGAACGCATCAAGGCAGCCCTCGCCCGCCTCGATGATGGCAGCTATGGCGAATGCCTCGCGTGTGGCGAAGACATCCCCGAAAAACGGCTGCGTTTCGATCCGTCGATCGCGACGTGCGTCACCTGCGCGCGTTGAAATCCGAAAATCGGCGGCACGCGCTCAGGAATCCAACACGACCTGATGGCGTGCCATGGCCGCCCGCTCGAGTGCGGCGACGGTCAGCCGGTCGAGCTTGAGGCGCTGCGCCAGCAATTGCAGGAAGCGGCGCTCCTCGGGGCGCGACCGCAGGTCGGAGGCCGCCACTTCGGCGGCGAGAATGTAGGCGGTCTCGCGCAGATTGTCGGGCAGCGCTTCACTGATAACCTCGAGGACGGTGTTGAGGCCCTCGGGGCCGGACGCGATGATACCCCAGCGCTTGGCGTCATCGACCAGGTCGTTCTCGTCGTAGTTGCGGAAGGCCGGCAGATTACGCACGACCGAGCCGATTCGGCGCATCTCGGCATCGTTCATCACGTTGTCCGAGGCCGACGTCGTGAACATCGCATAGATCAGGGCCTGCGCGGCGTTAATGGATTCTGTCATCGCACGTCTCGTATTCTCACTGTGGGGTCGCGCTTGCGGTCGCACATCACACCAAACAAAGCGCGCCAATGCATGCGTGCCTTGATAGCGCATGCGAGCCGTTCTTGAACAGGCGCCACGTTGCCCCGGACAGATTGCGCCGCAGTATAAAGCGGAAGGCCCAACAAACCTTAGGCGCGCCGACGATTGAAGTAGGAGGACGCCGCCAAGCCAGCGCCAGCCGCTATGATAACCGCCGCGATGCCGTAAAGCAGCGGATAGCCGAAGGCGAAGTCATGCATATAGCGCTCGATACCTTCGCGTTGCATGCGCACCTGACTTTTGAACTGACTGAGCAATTGCCCCTTGCGGAACAACAGGACACGGGCATTGAGATTGCCAACCGGCACGTTGGCGGGCAGGTCGATTGTCGTTCGGAACAGGCTCGCGCCGCCGACAAAGACGACGCCATACTCGTTCTGCACATAAAGCCCGCTGCGGCTCTTGAGCCGTATCACCGCCTCCTTGAACTTGCGCAGGTCCGCTGTCGTGATCCCCGACTCCCAACCGCCGATCGGCTGCATGCGAATCTGCTCGAAACCGATGTCGTTGTTGCGCAGGACCAGCGGGCTGGCGATTTCGTCCAGCGGCCGGGACGAGGAGATCGCGTAGTAGCTCGGCACGCTTTCGAAGGTCAGCGCGTCGGTGTTGATCCACAGGCCGACGACATTGCTCTTGCGCCGCGCAACCAGTTTTTGCCGGGTGCCTTCGAGGACGATCACGACATCGTAGAGGTCTTCGCTGGCCGCGTGCTCGGGGCGGCCATGCTCGATCGAACCGAACACGATAATCTCGGTGCCGGTGAAACTTGATGTAACGCGCACGCTACGCGTGGAGATGTCGGCATGCACCTTCTCGCGCTGACGGGTCGGGGCGGTAACCGGCGGCACTTCGATGCGCTCGCCACCGCCAGTCGTGCGTTGGGCCTTTGCCGGGCCGGAAAGGCTTGCCAGCATGGCGAGGACGATGATGCTCGACGTGCCCATTTTTTGCAGGACCGCCCGCACTAATTTCCAAAGTACGCGCATCAGTGGCCTCCCCCGATCGCCGGGCCAATCGAATAGAACTCGTCGGGCGTACCGATCAGGCCCCAGGCCATCTTGATGCACACCGCAATGACAAGGCCGGCCAACAGGAAGCGCAGTTGCTCGCCCTTCAGTTTTTCACCGGCAACCGCGCCGAACTGGGCCCCGATCACGCCGCCGATCATGAGCAGCAACGCCAGGACGATGTCGACCGTATGGTTTTGATAGGCGTGCAGAATCGTTGTCGCGGCCGTCACGAACATGATCTGGAACAGCGACGTGCCAACCACGACGTTGGTCGGAACGCGCAGCAGGTAGATCATCGCCGGCACCATGATGAAACCGCCGCCGACGCCCATGATCGCGGCAAGGACGCCGACCATGCCGCCGATCAGCAAAGGCGGAATGGCGGAGATATAGAGCTTCGAGCGATGAAACCGCATTTTCAACGGCAGCCCGTGGATCCAGCTGTGCTGACCGGGACGCCGCCCGGTCGCCGGCTTCCCGCTGCGTGACTTGCGGATCGCATTGACGCTTTCGATCATCATCAGCGTGCCAATGATACCGAGGAACGTTACGTAGCTGAGCGCGACGACCATGTCGAACTGACCGGCTTCGCGCAAAATACGGACGAGTTGAACACCAAACACCGAGCCGACCAGGCCGCCGGCCAGCAGAACCGTGCCCATCTTGAAATCAACGTTCTTGCGCCGCCACTGGGCGATGGCGCCGGAGACCGATGAGGCGACGATCTGTGCGGCCTCGGTACCGACCGCAACCGCTGGCGGAATCCCGGAAAATATCAGCAGCGGCGTCATCAAAAACCCGCCGCCGACACCAAACATGCCGGACAGGAATCCCACCGCACCGCCCATGCCGAGAAATATGAAGATGTTGGCGGACATCTCAGCGATGGGAAGATAGAAATGCATTAGCGCATCCAGTTTGCCGCGATCGTGCGGTCCATGCGAAGTTTTACCATGATGCCCCGGAAACGTGCGCCACGTCCGTCAGCACGGACGCGCTCCGGCCACACCGGCAAGCGCTTTGGGTTACACTGAGCAACTCGGATGCAAACCTCTTAAGACCTTGCATGCCCGCGCGGTCAATCAATTTACTGTGCATCGATAACCATTTTGTTCCAAACTGTGGCCCAACCAGACAACAAATCCACTCATTTGTCAGGTCAGTCCGGAAAAAATGCATGCCTGTCATGCAAATAACGGCCTGCTCGATTGCGCTCACACGCCGCACCTCGATAACCCTGCAATGTCCGCGCACACAGCGCGCGCGACGCCTAGCCTGTTACTGTCTTGAGAAAAGACGCTTGCATTTCAGCACGGAAGCAGCAATGGCTTCGACACCCCCGGTAGTTCGACGCACGTTAATGTCTTACAATCAATCGCCATAGCATCATGAACTTGACCCGATCTTTTCGCGGGCGGCGGGAATTGGAGCCGATCGCGGTTGTCGACATCGGCTCGAACTCGGTTCGCCTGGTGGTGTACGAAGGCGCCGTGCGTGCACCCACGCCGGTCTTCAACGAGAAGATCCAATGCGGTCTTGGCCGCACGCTCGCCGACAACGGTCGTCTCCCGGACGCTGCCATGCGCCAGACAATTTCGGCCCTGCGCCGCTTTCATGCGATTGCGCGTACGCTCGGTGCCAAGAACGTGCGGGTGCTGGCAACCGCTGCAGTGCGCGAAGCGAGCAACGGGGCCAAGTTCATCGCCTTGGCGGAAACCGCAATCCAGCAGCCCGTCGAGATCCTGTCCGGCGAGCGTGAAGCCGAACTCGCGGGCGCCGGCATCAAAATGGGGTTCGTATCGCCTGACGGCCTTGCCGGCGACCTCGGCGGCGGCAGCCTCGAGCTGATCGACATCGCCGGACACCGGCAAAGCCACGCCGTGACACTGCCGATCGGCGGCCTGCGGCTGGCCGGACAATCCGGCGGCAACCTCGCCAAGGCTGCCGCCATCGTCGATGCCGAACTTGACGCAGCGCCCTGGCTCGACAACGGCGAGGGCCGGGCCTTCCACCCGGTCGGCGGCACCTGGCGGGCGATGGCCAAACTGCACATGCAGATGACCGATTACCCGCTGCGCGTCATGCATGCCTATGCAGTCGACGCCAATGCGCTACGCATGTTTTGCCGGCGGATCGTCAAAGCAACGGAACGCGGCGAACACTACGAAGGCTATGAGCACGTTTCCAAGGCGCGACGCGATCTCTTGCCCTACGGCGCGCTTGTCATCCGCAAGGTCCTGGAACGTGCGCGGCCGGACCAGGTCGTGTTTTCGGCCTCCGGCATTCGCGAAGGGCTGCTCTACAGTCTGCTGGCGCGCGCCGAGCAGCGCAAGGACCCACTCCTCGAGGCGTGCAGCGATCTAGCCGCGCAACGCTCTCGCTCACCGGAGCACGCGCGCGAACTCAAGCGCTGGACCGATCCGTTGTTCGCCGCGGCCGGCATCGATGAGACCGCCGAAGAGGTCCGCCTGCGCCAGGCGGCGTGCCTGATCTCGGATATCGGCTGGCGAGCGCATCCAGATTATCGGGCCGAACAAAGTCTCGATACAGTCGTCAATTCAGCGCTGGTCAGCATCGATCATCCCGGTCGCATGTATCTGGCACTGTCGATCTTTCTTCGCCACGCCGGTCTCGGCGAGCCGCGCGACAAGGAAGGGGTGCCGGCGCAATACCGCAAGCTCGTCGGCCCCCGCCTGCTGACTCGCGCGCGCCTGATCGCCGGCGCGGTCCGCGTCGCCCATATGGTGTCGGCCGGGATGCCGGGCATCATCGACGAGACGCGGCTCGCCATCGAAGACAACGAACTGCGCTTATACCTGCCGCGCCATTATGGCGCCCTCAACGGCGATCGCCTGCAACGCCGCTTGGCCGCGCTTGCCAGGCTGATCGACCTGCGCAGCAACGTTATCGTAGAAAACTAAAATCACCCCTTTTGCCGCCGCAATTGTGGTAACGTATCTCGGTTACGACCATATACCGAACTGAACTTTCAATACGGCTTGTGCAGGCCAAACCAGAATGACAACTGATCCGTATTCGGTACTCGGCGTGTCGCGCAGTGCGACCGACAAAGACATTCAGAAGGCGTTTCGCGTTCTCGCCAAGAAGCTGCACCCGGACCTCAATCCGGGTGATGCGGCGGCGGCTGAGCGCTTCAAGAAGGTCAGCCAGGCGTACGACATTCTTGGCGATGCCGAGAAGCGGCGGCAATTCGATGCTGGTGAAATCGATGCCTCCGGCGAGCCGCGCCATACCTATGCCGGCGCCGGCGGCTTTCAAGGCTATCGTCCGCGTGGTGCGGGTCCGGCCGACGACATGGGATTTGGTGACGTCTTCTCCGACCTGTTCGGCGGCCGGCGGGGCAGCGGCGGTTTTTCCGGTGGCTTCTCCGGGGGAGGTCCGTTCCAGGCGGGCCCGGCGCGCGGCCAGGACATCCGCTACACGTTGGACATTGATTTTCTCGAGTCGGTCAGTGGCGCGCGCAAACGTGTCAGCATGCCGGGTGGCAGCACGCTCGACCTCAATGTGCCCGAAGGCGTCGAAGACGGGCGCATCCTGCGGCTCAAAGGCAAGGGCCGTGCTGGCGACTTCGGTGGCACGCCCGGCGATGCGCTGATTGAGATCAAAGTCCAGCCGCACAAGCAGTTCGCACGCGACGGCGACGATGTCCGTCTCGAGCTGCCGATCTCCATCGACGAAGCGGTGCTCGGTGCCAAGATCGAAGTGCCGACTGTGTCGGGGCCGGTCAACCTGACGATCCCGAAGGGGACCAGTTCCGGCCAGACCTTCAGGCTACGCGGCAAGGGCGTCAAGAACGCGACGACGGGCGCGAAAGGCGACCAGTTCGTGCTGGTCAAGATTGTTCTTCCGGACGAGATCGATGATGGCCTGGCCTACTATCTGACGGAGTGGCGCCAGACCCACGGCTACAACCCGCGACGCTAGAGCCGCGAGCCTGTCGATAGCTTCGCACCGACGCCGCCTTTGCCGCTCAACCGAGTTTTCGAACCGGCGGCCTACAATTCAATCACTTCCGCGACTTCGACCGATCCCTGCGCCAGCAGGTGCGGGCAGCCCTTCGCCATGGCCAGGGCATCGTCGAGGCTCGCCGCGGTGACAATCGAAAAGCCGGATGCGGGATTGGCGCCGCCGTTGTCCTCGACGCCCGATGTCGTCACCGTGTAGGACTGGCCAACCGGGTTGCCCGGATTGACGACCGCATCGCCGAGACCGCCCAGCCATGCCTGCCACTGGGCCATCACGTTTGCGACCTCCGCCTCCGACTCCGGCATGCTGCCGCCATGGTACACGAAGAGATACTGGGCCATCGGACTCGCTCCCGGTTTGCTGAACCTATGCGATCTCACACTAACCAGTCTGCAAACGCAGTGCTACCGCGATCCCGACATCGAGGGATCACGGTAGCGCGATGTCCGTGACGGCACGACCGGCGTACCGTCGGAGTTTCCTATCCGGCGGCAGGTGCCTCGCCGGTGGCATCGGGTGCGGGCGGTCGATTGCGCCGTTCGGTCATGAACTGCTCGAACTCGCTCTTGTCCTTGGCCATGCGCAAGCGATCGAGGAACGTCTGGAACTCCTCGGCCTCTTCTTCGAGACGCTTCAGTGTCTCTTCGCGGTATTCGTCGAATGCGTGGTTGCCGGTCGGCTGATAGGCCTTGGCTTGCATGCCCCAACGCTCCATTTTCCGTTCCCACTTGCCAGCAACCCGCTGCTGCCAGGCCGATGCTCTGCTACTTGCTCTGCAACCCATGCGTCCACTCCATATCATGTAGGCCAGAATGGCCAGGCCGATCGGCCAGAAGATAACGAAACCCAGTACCATCACGCCGATCCAGGCCGGCGTACCCCAGTCATCCAACCGGGCGACCACATCCGTCATGTCGTTCACTCCCGTAGTCCGTTTCATGCTCAATGTAAAAGTAATTTACATTTACATAAGTAGGGTGCGCACGGCGATTGTCAAGCCTGGCTCAGAAATTTTTGGGATCTTCCGGGTTAACCGTGCAAACCATCGAGATAAATCAGCACCGCGGCTTCGAGCAGGTCTTCGGCCTCCATCGGGATCGGCCGGCGCGCCTCATCACCACGGGCGAACAGCGTTGCGATGCCATGCGACAGCGACCAGATATGCAGCGCCATCATCATCACGGGCGGTCGTCGTTCCGCCGGCAGGTTCGCAATCACCGCTTCGCAACCATCACGCAACACCGCGAAGGCACGGTCACCGGCTTCCTGCAAGGCTGGAAACGCCTTGAAAGACAAGCCGGATTCGAACATGGCGGCAAAATAGGACGGCTCTTCGCGCGCGAACGACAAATAGGCCCGGCCAACGCGCTGAAACGCTTCGCGCGCGTTGGGCTGGCCGTCGGCCCAGGCTTCTTCGAGCCCCTTTGCGAACACCTCGAAGCCCTGCTGCGCAACATCGGCCAGCAAGGCGTCGCGATCCTTGAAGTGTCGATAGGGCGCCGCCGGAGACACGCCGGCCGCGCGGGCCGCCTCGGCGATCGTGAAGCCCGCCGCCCCCTTCTCCGAGATCAGCGACAGCGCCGTATTGATCAACGCCTCACGAAGATTGCCGTGATGGTATCCGCGCCGCCCGCCCTTGTTATTCTTTGAGTCCATACCGCGCTTCTATCATGCCGGACGCTGCAGATTGCAACAATCCGCGCCCGACCGTTACCCAAAGCACGGCGCCTGAAGTTCGAATTTGTCCGAAGGATGATTTCCCCGGCGCCGGGATCGCGCTACGATTGCGGCCTGACGTTCGGGCGCCTGCGGCCCGTGCGGACTACTGACATGGCGCAATGGACAAGACCAAAAAATACCTCGCAGCACTTGATGCGCCGGATCCGGATAGCACGGAGCCGACGGAGTGCTATTGGCCGGCTGCCATTCCAGCACTCGCCGATGAGAAGTCGGATCACCCCCTTGACTGCCAATGCCTGTCGAACGACAGCATCGGGCCCTACCTCACAAGTCTCAGTGACGAAGTCTCCGCCCGGCCGAATGGCAATGGGCGAACGATGCCAGTCGACTTTGCAGCGCTCGATCGAAACTGGACGGCCGAAACCTATCCGCTTCTGCTGTGTGAATTTCTTGCCTACAAGGCCGGCCTTGCCTATCGCTCGCCGCGCCACATCCGCCATGATCTGCTCGGGCTCGACGCCAAGGGCCGGCCCTACAAGGACGGCGTCGAGCAGTTTGCGTTCTTCGACACGTCACAGGCGAGTTCGAGCGTGCGCCACGCCGACACCCAGGCCTACGTCTTCGTGCACGCCGGCACCGGTTACCTGATCTTTCGCGGCACCAACAGCTTCTCCGATTGGCGAACAAACCTGTCGCATGAGCTGACGAAGGACACCTACCCACATCTCGACACCGTCCCGCAAACGTTGGCCGGAACGCCGCACCCCGCGCGGCACACCGGCTTCGCCATCGCCTGGGGAAGTGTTGCTCCGGACATCGAGGCCTGGGTGCGCGATCAGTTGCTCAACCGGCGCATCGACAAGATCGTGCTCTCGGGCCACTCGCTCGGTGGCGCGCT
>JBPCVZ010000161.1:0-7379 GCA_051010015.1 Hyphomicrobiaceae bacterium | reverse complement strand
CGAGCGCTGGGTCATGGCGATGCGCGCGCTGCTGATCGAGAAGGGCAAACTTAGCGCCGACGAGATCGACGCCAAGCTCGAAGAGGTGCGCAAGCGCTATGCGGCCGGTGACGGAGGCAGGCCATGAACCGCTTTGCACCGGGCGACAGGGTCCGCGTCGCCAAGGCGTTTCCGCCTGGACATGTGCGCACGCCGACATTTGTCCGCGGTCTGACCGGCACCGTCGTCCGCCATTTCGGCGCCTATCCCAATCCGTCGCTGCTCGCCTACGGCATGACCGGCTTGCCAAAGCTCGATCTCTATCAAGTTGCGTTCGACATGGACGATGTCTGGTCGGGGGACGGTGCCTATGCGCCGGGCGACACCGTCACCGCCGACATCTACGACAACTGGCTCGAGCCGGTGCCGGAACAGAATTGAGAGGACCGCGCGATGCCACATGATGGCCACGACCACGATCACGCCACGACGTTCCAGCCGGACATCAAGGAGCCGACGGCAGAATGGGAATTTCTCGAGATCGCGCTGCGCGAGCTGCTGATCGAGAAAGGTGTCGTCACCGCGCGCGAGATCGCCGACACTGTCGAAGCCTGGGAACAAAAGACGCCGGATCACGGCGCGCGCATCGTCGCCAAGGCCTGGACGGACGCGACGTTCAAGGCGAAGCTGCTGGCCAACGGCACGGCGGCGGTGGCGGAACTCGGCTACATCTTCGAGGGGCCTGAACTCGCCGTTGTCGAGAACACGGCCGACCTCCACCACATGGTCGTGTGTACGTTGTGCTCGTGCTATCCGCGCCCGATCCTCGGCATGCCGCCGCTGTGGTACAAGTCGAAGGACTATCGCGCCCGTGCCGTGCGCGAACCGCGCGCCGTGCTCGCCGAGTTCGGCACCGACGTTCCGGATGGCGTCGAGGTGCGGGTGCTCGATTCAACCGCCGACATGCGCTACCTCGTGCTGCCGCGCCGGCCCGACGGCACCGAGGGCATGAGCGAGGACGAACTCGCCGCCCTGGTCACGCGCGACAGCATGATCGGTACGGCGACGGCCCTGCAACCCGGTGGCGGCCGCGCGGCAGCGTAATCGCGCGCCGCGCTATGCGCCGAGATAGGCGACGGCTTCGATCTCGACCTTGAGGCGTGGATCGACGAGCGCTGAGACTTCGAGCAACGTCGAGGCCGGCCGGTGGTCGCCAAAATAGTCCTGGCGGATCGGGTTGATGGCGCCGCGTTCGGAAATGTCCGTGAGGAAGACCTGAACCTTGACGACCTGGTCGGGCCGTCCGCCGGCCTGGCGCAGGCAGTTGTCGATGGTCGCCATCGCCAGGCGAAACTGCTCGACCGTATCGTCCGGGATATCACCGTCCGCCGTCATGCCGACCATACCAGACAGCCAGACATGATCGCCGGCGCGTACGACATGGCAGTAGTGGCTGAACGGCGGCGCTTCGCCGTCGACGATCAGGCGTTCGATGGGCATGGGTGTCTCCTTCCCGTTGGGGCATTCCGGAGTGTTGCCGGAATGGCCCGGGCGGGCAAGAGACAGTTACTGGGCTGCCAAGGCAGTTGCGCTGTGCGAACCGCCCGGCGTGCGCTTCGAGTTATAGGCTAGCGTGGCCCAGGCGGGGCGCTCATAGAGCAGGCGCAGTGGCGTATGCCGCAAGACCGCGTGCACGATCAGCGGCGCACACAGCGCGACCAGCCAGACCAGCAACGCGGCAACGCCGGTGTCGGTGATGACACCGAGCTTCAACAATATGACACGGGTGAACGCCATCGGGATCGTGAACGAAATGTAGAGCACGATCGAGTTGGCGCCACAGTACTTGATGAACGGCGCCGCGTTGAACTTTGACAACAGGCTGGCGAGCAGGACGATTGCCATCGCGCCCATGCCACCGAGCGCGATGGAAACCAGCGGCAGGTCGGCAACCGTCTGCCAACCGTTGATCGGGCTCGGCGTGAAGGCCAGCCAGCCGTTCAGGATCGCCCAGGCCGCGATCAGGACGATCGACGTCCACGTATAGCGCGCGGCCCAATCGGCGATTGCGAAAATGTGCGGCGCGAGCAGATAGCCACCGAGGAAGAAGACGTAGTAGTGCGCCGCGAAGTGATCGAGCGTGCTCCAGCCGGTGTCGACGGGCAGCGTGTGCAGTACCGCGGCTCCGAACAGCAAGGCCGCGGCGGGGACGCCGTGCAGCAGCTTGGTGACGACGAAATACAGTGGCAGGACGTAGATGAACCACAGCGTCGGGTAGGGCGTCACCAGGGCACCGAAGAAGGTGGTGGCCAGGCCGCCGGCATCGAGGCCGGTCGTCGCAGCCGTTTTCACGGTCGCGAGAATGATGGTCCACAGAACGTAGAAGTAAGCGAAGTGGACGACTTTCTTGTCGAGGTAGTGCAGCCAGCCACGGCCGATCGCGTACGACAGGAAGAGCCCCGCGAGCATGAAGAAGTCCGGCATGCGGAACGGCTTTGCATAGGCAACGACCCAGTGCATGAAGCCTTCCGGCGCCAATCCCCTGGCCGCGAACGCCTCGCCGACACCAAGCGTCGAGTGCATCATGACGACGAGCATGATGCAGATCCCCTTGGCATAGTCGAACCAGGCGATGTGGCCGGCACGCGGCGCGGCGGCAAGATCGGGGTCACTGCCCCCTTTTGAGACAAGATCGCGTTGGCCGAAGGTTACCGAACTGTGACTTTCAACGGTTGATCGAGACATGACACCGGGCTCGCTGCGCTGTTTCCAGAATTCTGGAAGCAACGTGCAGTGCCTGTGCCAGTCCGGGACCGTTCACGCAGTTGTGTGCCGATACCCTGCCGGGATGAGCCTGGCCGGGAGGGGCGCGCGACCCTAGATGAAGTGGGTGCAGACGCGGTTCGACAGCATGATCTTCATCAGCGTGCCGGTGCCGTTCTTGGCAACGAATTTCTGCACGACGGCGACGCCGTTCTGGCCCAGCGGGCTCTTGATGTAGCCCGGGCACAGCTGCGGATAGATCTGCATCTTCAGCTTGCGCTTATCGAAACTGGCGGCGAGGCGGCCATCGACGTGGATGCGGTAGATAATCCGGCGTGTTTCGGGGTTGAGCAGCGGTTTGTCGAGCGCCATGACACCGGCCAGGCTGGCCTCGATCGAGGCGGTGATCGGCGCGGCCTCGGCGGCCAGGAACGCCATGCGTTCGGCACGCTTGGCGGTGGCGTAGTTGAACGGCGGCTCGGGCTGCTTGCCCGGCTTCATGATCTGGGTCCCGGCGAAGGCGAGGCCAATCCCGATGAGAAAAGCCAGGCCCGAAAAGGCATAAAATTTCATAGCGATCCCACTCCCCGTGTAGCGAGAGTGAGGTTAATCAATAATTCCTATTTTCTGGTTGTTGCGGCGCGCTGCCGGGCACCGATCGGGAATCATGGTTGGCAAAAGGTTAAGGCCCGGCTACCTCTCTGGGGCCTGAGCGTCCCAGATTTCGGCAGTAGCCAGCGAATGTGGATTGGCGGTTGTTGCGCGGCGTTGCGCCGGGGAGAAGCCTGCATGCACAGGGAAATGGATCCCGGTAACCCCGGCCCGTCCGCCGGTGCGCGCCGGGGTGGCTCCGAGGGGCGCAGCACGAACGGTGATCAATTCAATGCTTGCGCCTCCCGCCGGAAGGAAATTCCGATCGGTGTCAAAACAGAATACCCGATCGCGTGTTGGGATGTCCGGGTCAGGGCCCGCCAAGCAGCGCATCACGCCACGCCTTGAGGTCTTCGGGCTGTGTCTCGAACACCTCGGCATCGGGCGCCAGCTGCACCCACCGATGCCGGCGCATCACCCACAGATGCGCCACCGGCTCAAGTTCGCCAGCCTTGTCGAGCGTGCCGCCCTTGAGCGTGACCATCTCCGGCGCGCGCGCCGATTGGTGATAGATCCGCGTGCCGCAGGTCGCGCAGAACCAACAGTTGGTGGTGCTGCCGCTGTCGGTCGATCGCTGGTAGGCGTGCAACGGGCCGCTGATATCGAGATCGCGCGCCCGGGCCGGCACCGAGATGGCGAAGGCCGATGCCGTCTGCTTCTGGCATTCACGGCAATGGCAGGCATAGGCGATGATGCGCGCGCTCGACCAGGTGTAGCGCACCGCGCCGCACTGGCAGCCGCCGGTGTGTTCGCTCATGGCCGACCTCCTGGCGCTGCAAGCGGCGTGTAGCGATCGAACGGGATCACCGCGACCGGCGTCAGCTCGACCAGAAAATCTTCATGGCCGAGGCCGGCGACCATCACTGATGTCGAGACCGGCGCCGTCTCCGCCGGCAGATACTCGGTGCGCACTTTCTGGATCAGTGACAGCTGCGCCCGGTCCGTGAAATACGTCGTGATCGACACGATGTCGGCAAGCTCACCGCCAACCGCCGCGAGCAGGCGCGCGATGTTGTCAAAACACTGCCGTGTCTGCGCCTCGACATCGCCGACGCCGACGACCCTTTCATTGGCATCCCACGCGACCTGGCCGGTGAAGTGCACGACCTGCCCGTCATGCTGCGCGACGGCCATCTGGAAGCCGCGGCCGCGCGCGCGCCAGACCTCGGCGACCTCGAAGCCGTCGGCCATGCCTCACGCGACCTTGCGGCGGAACGCGTTGAGGCTGCCGGCATGGATGAGTTCGCTCGGCAGCACGTGGCCGACGATCTCTTCCGCCATCTGGCCGACCTCGATCAGCCGGTCGAGATCGACGCCGGTGTCGATGCCCATCTCCTCGCACAGCAGCACGAGTTCCTCGGTGCAGATGTTGCCGGCCGCGCCCTTGTGGGCGGCGAACGGGCAGCCGCCGAGGCCGCCGACGGTCGAGTCGAAGCGGCGCACGCCCATCTTGAGCGCGGCATGCGCATTGGCAACCGCGATGCCGCGCGTGTTGTGCAGGTGCAGCGCGATATCGACGTCCGGCCAGCGATCGCGCACCGCGCCGACGACCTTTTCGATGCGCGGCGGAATCGCCCAGCCCATCGTGTCGGCGAGCGAGATGACGTTGATCGTGGCGCCGTGCGCATCGGCGATGGCAAAGCCGTCCTCGACCGCCTTGACGACGTTGCCGACCGGAATGTCGCCCTCGAAATTGCAGCCGAACGCGGCCATCACGCCGATCCGCACGACATCGACGCCGGCGGCCTGGTGGTCCTCGGTCTGCTTGTGCATCGCGGCGACATTCTCGGCGTGGCCGCGGTTGAGGTTCTGGCGGCTGAACGCATCCGATGCCGTCAGCGAGATCGAACCGCTGATCGTCAGTTTGTCCTTGAACGCGAGCGCCCGGTCGAGGCCGCGCTTGTTGAACCACAGCGCGGTGTAGTGGACGCCATCGACGGGCGTGAAGCCGGCGATGACATCCTCGGCATCGGCCCAGCCCGGCACCAGCTTGGGATTGACGAACGAGCACGCCTGGATGTGCTTGAGGCCGGTATCGGCGAGCGCCTCGATCAGCCGGATCTTGTCGGCGGTCGAGATCGGCCCGGGCTCGATCTGAAAGCCTTCGCGCGGGCCTTCCTCGTGAATTTCGACGGATTGCGGCAGGTCGGACATGGCGGCGGTCCTTGGTATCGGTATGCGGAATGATGCGGTCTGCCGCGAGTATCGCACTGCGGCGTGGGACCTGACAATGTGTTGGTTGGTGTCGGTCCGGACACGTAGCTCGACTGTTACCCCTAGCGCGTCGGTCGCCGGGGGCCGCTTTTCGACCGGCGCGCGTTGTGCTTGCCGTTGTGCCATGCAAAGCTGCCGGGACTGTCCTTGTCGCGCGCAAGTCTGATTGGGCCGCCAGCAGATGCAAAAGAGTCACAAACCGAAGTCGGACTTTGATCGCCGGGCGAGTGCTGAAATGGCGCGTCACCTTGAAAAACCGGACTGGTCACAACGCGAGAAACTGGCGCTGAGTTGCCGCATTCTGGCGAAGGAGGAACACGGCTCGGGCATTGCCGGTCAGGTCACCGCGCGCGGCCAGTCTCCCGGTACCATGTGGACCGCACGTTTCGGGTTGGGTCTGGATGAGATTACCGCCAGCGACTTTCTTCTCGTCGACGACGATCTCAGTGTCATCGAGGGCGAGGGGATGCCGAACCCGTCCAATAGATTCCACCTCTGGATTTATCGATGCCGTCCGGATGTGCAGTCGATCATGCACACCCATCCGCCTTACATATCCGCGCTTTCGATGCTTGGCGTGCCCTTGCAAGTCTCTCACATGGATACCTCCATGTTCTATGAGGATTGCGCTCATCTGCCGACCTGGCCTGGACCGCCGATAGGTGATGAGGAAGGTGAGATCATATCGACGGCCCTTGGCGACAAGCGATCGATTCTGCTGGCACATCATGGTCAGCTTTGCGCGTGCTCGACGATAGAAGAGGCGGCTGTTCTATCGCTGCACATCGAGCGCGCCGCACGGCTGCAATTGCTAGCCATGCCCGCGGGAACCATCCAGGAGTTGGAACCGGAGCATGCACGCGCTGCCCACGACTACCGGCTAAAGCCTGAGCCGTTGGGGGCGACATTCCACTACTACGCCAGGCAAGCATTGCGCGATGACCCCGACTGCCTGAACTAAGGCATTCCCAAAGTGGATCACGCCAGCGCGTCGGTCCCTGTGATCTGCCGCGAATGATCCATGCGTACGGGTACAATATTCAGTGTTTCCGGCCCTTTTGCTGCTCGCATCCCGATCCGCCCAGCTCATCGCAATTCCACGCCACGCGGTGATCCACCGCGCACCCTTTACCGTACGTTAGCTGAGGGCCATGCCAACAAAGGTGCATTTGCGTCACCGGCGCTCGAAAACCATTCGTCAGAGCAAATTTCGGTGCATAGCTCGCATGAACTTAGTTCAGCACTTTAATTGTCTGTTGCGGCAGCGGATTTTTTTCCCTATCGCCGGGCTATTGGATCTGTTCACTGATCAAGATGTGCCGAGCATATAATCGACGGGGCGGCAAATGCAGATTGCGATGATCAACGCTCACAAGGCGACCGTCCTGGATGCCAAAATCGGCGCCAGGCTCAAGGCATTGAGGTTGAAAAAGTCGATCAGTGAGGGCGAGTCCGCCGCCGCCGCGGATCTGACCCTCCTGGAATACAGGAACTGCGAAGCTGGATCGCGCCGCGCCTCATCGCACGAGCTGTTCCTGGTCGCCCGGCTGCTACGTGTTTCGATGACGGATATCTTCGCGGCGCTTGACTAGCTCATCGAGCCTTTAAGTGTACCCATTGAAGATGGGTACACGTGGCTCAAAGTTGATCTACATCCAAAGTGTAGCGCAACTTTATGCGAAAAGCCGATGAGCCTCAGGGTGTCCAAGGCGTTTCCAACTTTTCGCATGTTGCGCTAGAACCCGGCGCAAGACCGGCGCCAAAATCCGATC
>JBPCVZ010000160.1:0-2778 GCA_051010015.1 Hyphomicrobiaceae bacterium | reverse complement strand
TCCCGAAGGATCGTTCGACTTGCATGTGTTAAGCCTGCCGCCAGCGTTCGTTCTGAGCCAGGATCAAACTCTCAGATTTGAGAATTTGAAAACTGGTTAACTTGGACTGGAATTTGTCCAAGGATCTCACTGCGTAACGGGCACCACACAATGATCATCCAACCACCAAAGGCGATCGGACATCATGGTGATGTATGAAACGCAAGATCAACCAGAGTTTCATGCGTCTGACATACAGTATTGCTACTGATCCGTCAGACAGCCTGGACTCCGCCGCCTGCGTTTCTCTTTCTTCATATTCAATTGTCAAAGAGCATCCGAAACGACATCGATCCCCGTCTCCAACTAGAGACCAGAAGAGACAACAATGACCCTGTCCGGGTTGCCCCGGTCATAGGTTTCATGTTGCTTGAGAGCGATGGCCGCTTGGGCCGCCGAAGCACTGTGCGCCCCGGACAAGGACCGAATAAATAGATTTCCCCCCGCTCTGTCAACCAAAACTTTGCATTTTTTCGTGCCTTTGGGGAGAAATCGTACAAACCTTTGATGCGATTGAATCTTTTTTTTGCAGTGCAGCATTTTTTCACTTGTTCGGAGGCGCAGATCACCTTCCTGCACGGCCAACAATTGAGTCAATTGCGAGTGCGATCGAGCGCGATTTCGAACACGTGGCGCGCATCGCAACAACGGCGCATCTCGCACCACATCGAAACCTTTTTTCTGCGGCGGCGTGGTTGCGTGTTTTGTGTCACGGTACCAGCCCCCACACGCGCCGCCGTCACAAACCAGCCGCAATGCATCCGCACAAAAAAATCCGGTCCTGTCGATTGAATTCGCCTTTTTCCAATGGCCGCAATTGACGGGTCGCGGCGACGCACGCACAGTGAGTAGAGCTACGCTAGACGGGTTTCGTCTCGCCACAGATGGTTAAGCCTCGAATTGTTGCTGGGGCGGCCGGACGGCGGCGATGACGATCGACGCGGCTGCAACCAGCAGGTTGCCGTAGAACGGGATGGGGTCCAGGTGAACGACCGCAGTCGTCATGCCACGACAGGGCGCTTTCGCGCGCCGCGTCTGCGCGAGCAGTCGCGTGGCCTGCCGCAGGTCTACGCCGGACGCGCGCGCCGCTCCATTCGCGATATCTACGAGGTCGATCACGCACACGGCGGGCGCAACCGCTTCCGCTGGCTGTTCAGCACGTGCCTTGCCGCCACGGTCGGTGCCATCGCGATCGGCGTCGTACTCTACGGCTCGCTCAATCGCGTCGATGCCAGCAACAGCGTCCTCGAGCAGCTCACGACCGTACAACAGCCGATGCCGACACCATTGCGGCTCTCCGTCCTCGGCGACGGTCTCAACTGGGCGATTCCGAAATCGAACCGGCTGCGCATTGCGAGCGGCGCCCTGACCGCCCGCTACACGATCCACGAACAGGTCAAGGTTCGACGCAACAACCGGCCGTTCATACAAATCCGGCCCTACCTGCGCCTCTCGATGCGCCTGGTTCCGGCGTCGCCAACGCACCGCGACGTGATCCCGACGTTCAATCCGTTCAAGCTCTATGCCGCCTCCGCGCTCGCCGACGACAACGATCGCGAGGCGGACAGCAACACCCGCCAGGGACATATCAAGTCGCGGGTCGTCGAGCTGATCGGCGGCATCTTGCATGGCAACGACGGCCAGGAGCTGGACAACGAAGAGGTCAGCGCGCTGGTTCGCGAAGCCCGCGGCTCGATCGTCAGCGAATCGCCGCAGGCGTCGCTCGACCAGGTCGGCGTGCTGCCGGGCAACCTGACGCCGGCCTACCTGACACCAAGTAATCGGTCGACGACCTCGTCGATCGCGGAAGCCACGACCGTCCTGCGTCGCACGACAAGCAAATCCGAACTCGATGACCCGTCGCTCGACCGCAGCGAGATCCGGGTTGTCCGGGTCGGCAAGCCGATGGCGCTGATCGGCATTCTGCGCCGCATGGGCGCCACCTCCTGGCAAAGCCGCGCGATGGTCGAGGCGGCGACGACGGTGGTGCCGGAAAAGGTATTGCCGCGCGGCCATGAAGTGCGCGTGCGTCTGGTGCCACACGCTGAACGCCTCGAGCCGGAGGCCTTCGCGATTTTCGGGCCTCTCAATCAGCACCTCGTCACTGTCAAACGCAGCGATGACGGCGCCTTCGTTGCCGACGCCAAGTTCGACCCGCGCATCCTGATGACGAGCAAGACGTTCCAGTCGGCCGACGCCAGTGACGCATCGCTCTATGCCAGCGTCTACTACGCGGCCCTGATGCAGAACCTGCCGCCCGACGAAATCATGAAGATCCTGCGCATTCATGCCTATGAGATCGATTTTCGCCGTCGTGTGCGCGATGGCGATCAGTTGGAGCTGTTTTATGAGCTGAAACAGAATTCCGATGGCATCAACAAGCTTGGCGAGCTGCTGTATGCCGCGATCACTTCCGGCGGTGAAAAGATAAAGTACTGGCGCTTCCGTTCACAGGACGGCGCCGTCGAATATTATGATGCGGCCGGCGAGAACTCGAAGAAGTTCCTGATGCGCAAGCCGGTTCGCGGCGGAAATGTGCGGCTGACGTCGGGCTTTGGCTATCGCCGCCACCCGATCCTTGGCACCCGTCGCATGCACACCGGTGTCGACTGGGCGGCGAAGACGTGCACACCGATCCTGGCGGCGGGCCGCGGCGTCGTCGAAGTTGCCAAGCGCCGTGGCGCCAACGGCAACTACGTGCGCATCAAACATGCCAACGGCTATCAGACGGCGTACAGC
>JBPCVZ010000159.1:0-32632 GCA_051010015.1 Hyphomicrobiaceae bacterium | reverse complement strand
CGCCCATTTCTTTCTGGATTGGCATGAGCAGTCTGTCAGCTCTTACCTGGCACTGCTCTTTGGTGCGCTCTCTGTTGGCTCCTTTTGGCTCTTTCCAGAGGTGATACGCGGAAAGGGCAAGTAGGGCCTCTTGGTCCTTCGCAACACGCTTTGATGGGACGGCCGCTTATTCTCGGCTATACGGTGCATCCGGAAAGCCTTAGTATCTCTTTTGCGTCAATCAAGAGACGCATGATACTTGTGTGTATTCATCGATCGCCGGCCTGCACGACACGCACGAATTGTAGGGAATAAGCGCCACACCGGGGGAGGTAGCGTCATTGAGCAGCATTCGCGAGCACCTGCAGCAGGGTCAGTTTGTTGTGACGAGCGAAATTGTACCGCCCATTGCGGGCGGTCCGGACGAGTTGCTCGCAGTCGCGGCGCCGTTCAAGGACCGCGTGCTCGGCCTTAATGTTACCGACGGCCCGGGCGCTTCCGTGCACATGTCGAGTGTTGCGGCATCTGGCATCCTCGCGCAGAACGGCTTCAATCCGATCATGCAGTTGACCTGCAGGGATCGCAACCGGATCGCGCTGCAAGCCGAGCTGTTGGGCGCCTCTGCGCTTGGTGTGCAGGATGTTCTGTTCTTGACCGGCGACGACCCATCAGCCGGCGATCAGCCGGACGCAAAGCCGGTGTTTGATGCAAAGTCGCATGATCTGCTGGGCTGGGCCACGCAAATGACCACGCAGGCGATCTTGCCTTCCGGCCGCTCGATTGAAAGCCCGCCGAACTTCTTTTGCGGTGCCGCCGATGTCCCGACCGTACCGTCCAAGGGATGGGTGCCAGAGGAGCTTCTGCGCAAGGCCGATGCGGGCGCCGATTTCATACAAACCCAGCTCTGCTATGACATCGATATCGTCAAGCCCTACATCTCGGCCTTGCGAGATCATGGCCTTACGGAACGCCTGCACATTCTCATTGGCACGGGGCCGCTGGCTTCTGCAAAGTCAGCGCGCTGGATGAACAAGAACCTGTTCGGCGTTAGCGTGCCAGAAGCTCTGATCGAGCGCCTGGAAAATGCGGACAACCCCAAAGAGGAGGGCCGAAAACACTGCTTGTCACTTGTCGATGAACTCAAAGACCTACCCGGCGTGGATGGTGTTCACCTGATGGCTCCCGGCAACATTGCAGCGCTGCCGCGTTTGCTTGATGACCTTGCGACGGAGTAATACGCCGCCGCGCGGCCCGGAAAAGAGCATTGGCTCAACTTGCCAAAGACGTCGGTTATGACTCGAGCGGCCGTTTGCCACGGCAAGCCACGGGCTTGTGAACCACAGCAGTCCTTCTCGCCCCACAATGTTCCTCGTCGATTGGATCCGTTCCCCTCAGTAAGTGCTCGGGTCTCGTCCGCAGGGCGTCTTGGCGGGGTGCTCGCGGAGTCCACCGACCATCTCAAAGTTCTTCAATGAGCGGCATGTCTTGGCGCTGGGCGAGGAAAGACCAAATCTGCCGTGTTACCGAGTTGTTGTGCTTGCCGATACGAAAGAGGCGGATCTCCAATGGGATCTGCCATCGCGTGCCGCCGACCGGGACGACGATTCCAGATTCAAGGTCGGGAGAGATCAGGCTTGCTGGCAGCCAGGCGACCCCGCCTCCCTCTCTTGCCCTGATGCGAAGCGCGCCGGCCATCGAGTTCTCGTATACGACCTGCAATCTCGATTTCAGGCCATGCTTGTCGATGACCGGATCGATGTGCTGGCTGATCGGGGCGCCGGCGCCGTAGCGCAGATAAGGAACGCCGACGGACTTGCGCGACTTCAAATCGAACAGGGGACGCCCGCTGGGCCCTGCCTTTGACACGGGCAGCAGGGTGTCGCGGCCGATGATGAGGCTTTCGACGTCAGGTAGATCTCTTGCGATTCGCGCCGAGCGACTTTCGTAGGCCACGACGAAATCGACCTCACCCGCCTGCAGGTCCAGCAGGCAGTTCGGCAAGTCATCGGCGCGAAGGCGGGAAATGATCGGGCCAAAAGAATCCTCGAACGCTCTCAACCAGGCTGGGTAAAAGCGCCAACCGATGGAGTGCTGCGTGCCAAACGTCACGACATAGCGGTCAGGCAGCGATTGCGCTTCCTGGATCTGCTGGCGTTCCGTCTCGAGCCGCGAGAGCGCTTGTTCGCCCGCTTCGAGCATCTGGACACCGGCACTCGTCAGCACCACGGGCTGGCGCGAGCGATCGACCAAGGCGGCGCCGACCCATGCCTCGATTGCTTTGATCCGCCGGCTCAGAGCAGGCTGGCTCACATTGCTGAGTTCCGCTGCCTGGGAGAAGTTACCCGTTTGGGCCAGGTGGGCTAAATCACGGAACCAGGAGAAATTCATAGGTATCCTCATGCATTTTTTGCATAATGTTAGAAAATCATAACATTGGCAACAAGCTGCACGCTGTTGCACTCTGCGCGAAGTGCAACAAGCAAGTGGGAAAGCATTCATGGGAACCGCCGCAGCCGGAGCAGAAAATCAAGCTTGGATCGAATTCGATCGTTTTCCGCGCTACACGCTGTGCCATAGCCCCACCCCGATCGAGGCGATGACGCGTCTCGGAGATCAACTTGGCGGCCCGAACCTCTTCATCAAGCGCGACGACTGCACGGGGCTCGCAACCGGCGGCAACAAGACCCGCAAGCTCGAATTCCTGGTTGGCGAAGCCCTGGAGCAGGGCGCGGACATGCTCGTCACGCAAGGCGCCGTGCAATCGAATCATGTCCGCCAAACGGCTGCCGCGGCATGCAGGGTTGGCCTCAAGTGCCACGCACTGCTCGAGCGGCGCGTGCAGGATTGCGCTGCATCTTATGAAGAAACCGGCAATGTATTCCTTGACAAGGTCTTTGGCACGACAATGGAGTTTCGCCCGGCCGGCCTCGACATGAACGCCGAGGCCCAGGCGGTGAGCGAGAGGCTGCGCAGCGAAGGCCACAAGCCGTACTTCATTCCAGGCGGCGGATCGAACCCGACCGGCGCGCTGGGTTACGCCGTCTGCGCCCAGGAAATCGTGCAGCAGTGTCAGGACGAAGGGCGTTCCTTCGATTGGCTCGTCATGGCAACGGGCAGTACCGGAACACAGGCCGGCCTCCTTGCCGGTTTCCACGCGCTTGGCTCGGACCTGCCGGTGATGGGGGTGAGTGTCCGCCAGCCGAAAGACCGACAGGTTGCCGCCGTTCACGCCTTGACACAAACCACGCTCGACAAGCTCGCAGCGCCATCGATCTCGGTCGACAAGATCCTCGTTGACGATGGTTATGTTGGTGAAGGCTACGGCATTCCGGCGACCTCTACGCTGGAGGCAATCTCATTTACGGCACGGGCCGAAGGAGTCCTGCTCGATCCGGTATACTCCGCCAAGGGCATGGCCGGGCTGATCGGGATGGTTCGCCAGGGCTTCTTTGCAGCAACAGACAATGTCTTGTTCCTGCACACCGGCGGTGCGACCGCACTCTTTGCATACGAGGACGCGATCATGTCCTACGTGAGCAGGCAAGACTGAACGACGTCGGGAAACACCCGATGCATCATCTCAACAAAGGGAGACATCGAATGAAGCAACTTAGATCACTTACAACGGCGGCGGCCTTGGGGCTTCTGGCGACGCCTGCGCTGGCAGCCGAGAAAGTCAATATTGGTGTGCCATCCTGGACCGGCGCACAGGCGATAGCCCATGTTCTGAAGGAGGTTGTCGAGACCCGCATTGGCGGCAAAGCCGACCTCGTCCCCGGCAACAATGCGACCATCTTCCAGGCGATGGATCAGGGCAAAGGCGAGATCGACGTCCACCCCGACGTGTGGCTGCCGAACCAGGAAAGCTTCACCAAGAAATACGTGGATGGCAAGAAGACCGTCACGCTCTCGACGAATCCCTACAAGGGCAACCAGGGCTTTTGCGTCTCGAGCAAGTTCGGCAAGGCCAACAAGATCACCGACATCGCTGACCTTGGTCGCCCGGACGTTGCCAAGAAGATGGACAGCGATGGCAATGGCAAGGGCGAGATGTGGATTGGAGCGCCAGGCTGGGCGTCGGCGAATGTCAACCAGGTCAAGGTTCGCGACTATGGCCTGATGGATTTCATCGAGCCGATCCGCGCCGAAGAAAGCGTCAAGACGGCGCGTGTGAAAGACTCGATCGCCAAGGACGAGGGCTACGCATTCTACTGCTACAAGCCGCATGCGATCTGGAACATGTTCGACATCTATATGCTGAGCGAGCCGAAGTATGACCCGGCCAACTACAAGATGTTGCAGCCTTCGGATTCGCCGGACTGGTTCAAGAAGTCGAAGGTGGCGACGAAGGATGCGCTGAAGAACGTGCAGATCGCGTGGTCCAAATCACTCAAGGCGCGTTCGCCTGCGATTGCCGAATTCTTTGGTCGCTTCAAGCTCACGGCGGATGACGTGAGCGCACTTGCTTATGAACTGTCGGCGAAAGGCCGCAAGGCCGGCGACGTCGCCAAGGAGTGGGTGAAGAACAACCCGAAGAAAGTCGATGCGTGGTTGGGCCTCTAGGGGCCGGACTTTGCACATGCTTGTGGACGGTGCCGTCAATGGCGGCACCGTCCATCGCTTACCAGTAGAGAACTTGGGTCACGACTGAACGCGACCATCGGAGAACTCAGTGTCTGCTGCATCCAAACCCGCCCCTTCCGAAACCGTCATCGAAATTTCGAATGTTTGGAAGATTTTTGGCGATCATGCGCAAGAGGCGCTCAGCGCTATCCGTTCCGACGGGTTGTCGAAGGCACAGGTCCTCGAAAAGTACAACGCCGTGGTCGGCGTCGCCGATGTCAGTCTCGAAATTCGGCGTGGCGAGATATTCTGCATCATGGGTTTGTCGGGCAGTGGCAAGTCGACACTGGTGCGCCACTTCAACCGGCTGCTGGAGCCGACGGCAGGCCAGATCCTGATCGAAGGAACCGATGTCATGGCCCTTGGCCAACGTGACCTCGAGACGTTTCGCAACAACAAGATCGGCATGGTGTTCCAGAACTTCGCGCTGCTGCCGCATCGTTCCGTGATCGACAACGTTGCGATGCCGCTGGAGATCAAGAAGGTCAGCAAGTATGACCGGCAGATCAAGGCGGCCGAAATGCTCAAGATCGTCGAACTCGACGCCTGGGGAAACAAGTTCGCGCATGAGTTGTCCGGCGGGATGCAGCAGCGCGTCGGTCTGGCCCGCGCCCTGGCAGCGGATCCGGACGTCCTTCTCATGGACGAACCGTTCAGTGCGCTTGACCCACTGATCCGGCGGCAGTTGCAGGATGAGTTTCTGATGCTGTCGCAGACGCTCAAGAAGACAACCGTATTCATCACGCACGATCTCGATGAAGCCGTCCGGATCGGGGATCGCATCGCCATTATGCGCGATGGCCGTGTTGTTCAGATCGGGACCGCAGAAGATATCGTCATGCATCCGGCCGACGACTATGTCGCTGAGTTCGTTGCCGGCATTTCGCGCCTGAAGGTCGTTCGGGCGCATGCCGTCATGCAGCCCTTGCAGGCCCTGGCGCAGCGCGGCATCGAAGTTGACGCGCAGACGCCGCGTGTCAACGAGGCTGAGACACTGAGCACGCTGATCCGGTTGGCGATCGACGATGACGCACCGATCGTGGTTGAGGACGGCGGCGTGGACGTCGGCGTCATCACACGAGCCGACCTGCTGCGAACCGTGGTCGAGGGAACGGAGATGTCATGAACGAAACGCTTCTCGATCCCCCGGTTCAGCGCCAGCGACACGACCCCGAGGCGTTCGAGGCTGAACGCGTCGCCCAGATCACCCGTTTCGTGCGCACGAATCCGGGCTACTACATCGAGCAGTTCGGCAAGATCAGCCGCAGTTCGACGTTCACGCCAACGCTGAATGTTGTCGCTGGCTTGTTCGGGCCGATTTGGTTCGGTGCACGCGGGCTTTGGAAATGGGCCGTAACCTTTCTGATCATCGAGACGTTTGCCTTTGTGCAGATGGCGCTCGGGTGGTTCGGGGATCTGTCTGCGGCGGCGCGGGAGCGGATTGCCTCGATTGAGGGCACACTCGCACTCAGGAAGCAGCAGCTGGCATCGGCGATCGAAAAGAAGTCCGAGAAGGTGGATGTATACCAGCGTACGGTGAAGTCACTCGAAGACGCCATCGGTGGGATACGTCTCGAAGCCCAGCAGGCCGAGGAGCAGGGCATCTGGATTGCCTTGACCGGTATCGCCGTCATCTTGATCGTGAAAGCCGTCCAGGCCGTGGTTGCAAACAGTGTTCTTGAATCACGCTTTTCGGACTGGCTGTCGGACGACAGCATTCCATCGGCCATGCCGATCAACCACACGGTGCTCAGTGCGCTGTTTTTCTGCTTGATCATCGCCGCGGCGGTCTTGCACTACGCCTTCCCGGGCAGTGTCACCTACCTCAGCAGCTTTCCGACCGACCCGGCGTATCGGCTCACGAGCATCAAGTGGGTGGAAGCCTTCTTCAACTTTGCAACCGTCAACGGCGATGCCCTGTTTGATGTCATCACCTATGGCATCCGCCTTCTGCTGGATGCGCTGGAGGTTGTGTTCGTCAAGACGCCATGGATCGTGATCATCGCCTTCATAACGCTGCTCACCTGGCTCACCGCCGGGTTTCGCATGGCGATCTATTCTACCGCCTTTCTCAGCTACATGGGGCTTCTGGGATTCTGGGAAAAGGCGATGACCACGCTGGCCCTGCTTGGCACCGCCGCGTGTCTGTCGATCGCGATCGGTATTCCCCTCGGCATGTACTGCGCCCGCAGGCCGCGTGTCTATTCGTTCATTCAGCCGATCATGGACTTCATGCAGACCATGCCGGCGTTCGTGTTCATGATCCCGGTGATCGCCTTCTTCGGAACCGGCAAGCCGGCGGCCGTCGTCACGACGATGATCTTCGGCGGCACGCCGGTCGTGCGCCTGACCGTTCTTGGCTTGCGCGGTGTACCGGAACATGTCCGCGAGGCGGCGATCTCGTTCGGTGCCAACAAGTGGTACTTGCTCTCCAAAGTCGATTTGCCTCTTGCCGCACCATCCATTCGCGCGGGTATCAATCAGACAATCATGCTGTCGCTCGCGATGGTCGTGGTGGCATCCCTGATCGGCGCCAAAGGACTGGGCGAGGATGTGCTGGAAGCGCTTCAGTACGCCAACGTCGGACAGGGCATTCTCGCCGGCTTTGCCATTCTGTTCTGCGCCATGATCCTCGATCGCATCGTTCAGGGCGGGCGCAAGTCATAGCGCTCGCCGGCGCCAGTGAGCCCGGGGCGGATCGCCGGGATCAATTGCCGTTTGTGAGCGCCGGAAAGCCGTACAACGCCCGCGGGTTGTCGACCAGAATCTTTTCGCGCAAGGATGCATCCGGCACCCAGTCGGCGAGCTGGTCGATCAGCGCGCCATCGTTGGGCATGATGCCCTTGAGCGTCGGATGCGGCCAATCCGTTCCCCAGATGACACGGTCTTCGTTGGCTTCGACAAGTGCCCGCGCAAAGGGCTCGACATCCCGATAAGGCGTCACGGGCGTGGTCGTGATGCGGTAGGTGCCGGTCAACTTTGCCCAGCAGTTGCCGTCCCGCATCAAGTCGAGGAATTCCTGAAAACCCGGGTGCTCGAGACCGTTGTCGGTCCGCATGTATCCCAGGTGGCCGAAGGAGACGTCGACGGCCATGCCGTTCATGGTCGCGCGCAGGTCCTCGAACTCATGCACATGGATCAGCACTTCCAGATGCCAGCCAAGCTCCTTGAGACGCTCGGTAAACTTCTGCACCGCACGCATGTCGTCGAACGGGTTGCCGCCCTTGTCAGCGAGGTTCACACGGACACCGCGCGCGCCACGCTGATGAAAAGCCTCGAGTTCCTTGTCCGTCACGGAAGCATCGACGGCGACAATGGCCAGGAACTTGCCAGCCATCTGGTCGACGGCATCCAGCATGCAGGAATTGTCGGTGCCGTACACGCTTGGCTGGGTCAAGACGGCCCGATCTATGCCGCCAAGTGCCTTGTGCAAACTAAGATAGCTTTCTAGCGTCGCTTCCGGCGGCGTGTATCCGCGCCTTGGCGAAAACGGATACTGCTCCGGCGTGCCAAAGATATGGGCATGGCAATCGACAGCACCGGGTGGAATCTGGAACTTTGCCTGCGTTGGTGCGGGATCTGGGCCCTGGCAGGCCGGATATTTGCCCTCGGTCACTGTGAACTCTTTTCCTTGCACTTCACGTGGATTCAATTCGTGGCGGGCCCGTCAAGCTGCTTGGAACATAGCGCGCGATGATCCGGTTCCGGCATACGGCCAATCCAAAGAAAACATGTGCCGGTAGTGCTCTTGAGAGCCGCCTCAGTGCGCCTCGGCCAAGCCTCGGCTGATGACCATGCGCTGGACATCTGACGTGCCCTCGTAGATCTGGCAGATGCGCACGTCGCGATACAGGCGCTCGACCGGGAAGCCCTCGACGTAGCCATAACCGCCGTGGGTCTGGATGGCATCGGAACAGATCGCCTCCGCCGTTTCACTGGCAAACAACTTGGCCATACTTGCTTCGCTGATACATGGCGCACCTTCGTCGCGCAACCGGGCAGCGTGCAGCGTCAATTGCCGTGCCGCCTCGAGCCGCGTTGCCATGTCAGCGAGCCGAAACGCGACCGCCTGGTGATTGATGATGGCCGTGCCGAAAGTCTCGCGCTCGTTTGCATAGCTGGTTGCCGCTTCGAGCGCGGCCCGGGCGATGCCGACGGCCTGGGCGGCGATGGCAACGCGGCCGGCTTCGAGATTGGCAAGCGCAATGCGATAGCCCTGTCCCTCTTCGCCCAAGAGCATATCCGGCGTGAGTTCAACATCTTCGAACGCGATCTGACAGGCATCAGAGGCTCGTTGCCCGAGCTTCTTCTCCTTGGCAACGACATTGAAGCCTGGCGTTGCAGTTGGCATGATGAACGCGCTGATGCCGCGCTTGCCGGCAGCCGGATCCGTGACGGCGAACACCAATGCGTACTCCGCGATAGCGCCGGACGTGATGAACTGCTTTGCGCCGTTGAGCACATATCGGTTGCCGCGCCGCTCTGCGCGGGTCTTGATCGCACCGGCATCCGAGCCTGCGTGCGGCTCGGTCAGGCAAAAGCACCCCACCGCGCCTTGCGCCATCGGGCGCAGAAAGCGCTCTTTCTGCTCGTCCGATCCCCAGTCCAGCACTGCGCTGCACATTGGAGAATTGTTGACGCTCATGACGGATGACGCGGCCGCCCACCCCGCCGCAATCTCCTCCATGGCCAGCGTATAGGAAGTGAAATCGGCGCCGGCGCCGCCCCACTGCTCGGGCACGCACATGCCCATCAGGCCGAGGCGGCCCATGCCTTCCAGCACACCGGGTGCGAATGCACCTTTTTCATCCCATTCTGCCGCCTTGGGCGCCAGTTCGCGTTGCGCGAAGTCCCGCGCCATATCGCGTATCAGAATCTTTTCTTCGCTCAGTCTCATGCTTCACCTTCGAAAACGTCAAAGAGTTTCACGCACCGCACGGGCGCCAGCCACCATGGCCTGCATCTTCTGGCGCGCGAGATAGCGCGGCAATGCCGAGAAGCCGCAATCGCCCGTGATGCTCAACTTCTCAGCCGGCACGAAGTCCAGGCAGCGGCGTATGCGATCGGCAACCTCTTCGGTTGTTTCGAGATGGAAATTCTTGACGTCGATGACGCCAGCGGCGATGTCGAACTTGGCAGACAAGGGGCCAAGGAGTTCGACATCCGCCATTTCCCTATTGGCGAACTCGAGAACCAACTGATCGCAATTGAGCGCCTGCATGGCGTCCATCAGTCGGTCGAAGCGGCGATTCGCCATCGGCCGGCCGGCGTTATTGCCGAAACAGACATGCACGCCGACGCGCCCGGGGAAACTGCCGGCCACCCTGTTGATGATCGCTGCCGCCTCCGCGAGGCCGAGACCAAGCGGCGGATGCGGCAGCGCCGGCTCATCGATCTGGATATAGGTCGCACCGGCCTTGGCGAGCGCTTCGACTTCGTCGCTCACCA
This sequence comes from Hyphomicrobiaceae bacterium, assembly GCA_051010015.1. Lineage (GTDB taxonomy): Bacteria > Pseudomonadota > Alphaproteobacteria > Rhizobiales > Hyphomicrobiaceae > CAJQQK01. Next base: position 22,582 of record JBPCVZ010000159.1, on the reverse strand, counting down.
TCGCGGTGATCTCGGACATGATGTCACCGACGTCCCGCCCCGAAGATTTGAGCGGCAGCGCAAAAGTGAGAGGGCCCGGAATGGCGACCTTCAACGCGCGATCCGGTGCCACCGCGCGTAGCGCCTTGAAATCCTCGACGATGCCGAAGCCTTGCTTAGATCGAATTTGCTCCACCACATCGAAATGCGGTGCCATGTCATATCCTGGGACACCCAGCTTTCGGCCCGGCTTGACGCGCTCCAACCCTTCGACACAGTCGAACATCTCATAGACGAAACGCTGCCGGCGCAGTTCGCCATCGGTCAGAATGTCAATGCCGGCCTCGATCTGATCCAGCACGGCTATTCGGGTCGCGTCATCGAGCGCTTCGTGAAGATCGTCGGGGCCGATGCGGCCATCACGCATTTGCGAGCGAAACAGAACGAACCAACCGGGTGATGCGTAACTGCCAACGCCCATCGTCGGTAGCAAAGGTAGTTCCTTCATAGGCTCGCTCCCCATCATGTTCCACCGGTTGCAAATCCGGATTTGCCGTCGCCAAACTGCTTTCGCAAAGCCATCTTGTCGATCTTGCCGGTCCCGGTATGCGGTATCTCATCCGTAAAAGCCACGTCCTCCGGCAGCCACCACTTGGCAACGCGTTCGGAAAGCCAGGCCAGGACTTCGGCGGCGGTCACCGCGCTGCCTTGCCGGCGAACGGCGATCAGAAAGGGACGCTCCTGCCAGCGCTCGTGCGGCACCGCGATAACCGCGGCTTCGACGATGTCGGGATGTCCCGCCGCGGCATTCTCCAGATCAATCGAACTGATCCATTCACCGCCGGACTTGATCACATCCTTGGCGCGATCGGTGAGGCGCAAATTGCCATCCGGACCAATCTTGCCGATATCGCCGGTTATCAGCCAACCGTTCGAGTCGACGGCGGCCTTATCGGGAGCGTTGTAGTAGTCGCTGGCCACCCAGAACCCGCGGGCTCTGAGTTCCCCGGGTGCATCGCGGTCGCGCGGCACCGGTTCGCCGTCGTCGTCGACAACTCTGATCTCGGAACCGAACACGGGTCTCCCCTGTGTCACGCGAACGTCCAATGCGGCATCATGACTGACACCGTTTGGCGGATGTGAAAACGTCGTCGCCGCCGACGTTTCGGTCATGCCCCAGGCGTGCGAGATCGTAACGCCGTAGACGGACTCATAGTCAGCGATCATGGCTCTCGGCGGTGCCGAGCCGCCGGTCACGATCTTGGCAAGTCGGCCGAGGTCGGTGCCCGTCTGACGCATATGCTCGAGCATTGACAGCCAGATCGTCGGCACGGCCAGCGCGACAGTGACATCTTCGCCGACGATCAACTCGTGCAGCTTCGCCATGTCCATGTCGCGTCCCGGCAGGACGAGCTTCGCGCCGGCCATCGGAGCGGCGAACGGCACGCTCCAGCCATTGCCGTGGAAGAACGGCACGATCGGCATCAACGTGTCTCTGAAGCCGACGCCGACCGCATTCGGCATGTTGAAGGCATAGGCACTGAGGACGCAGCTGCGATGGGAATAGAGGACGCCTTTGGGATCGCCGGTCGTACCCGAGGTGTAACACAGCGCCGATCCATCCCATTCATCAACGTTCGCCCAGGGGAACTGATCGTCGTCGGCATCTGCGATCAGCTCGTCGTAGCAAAGGACGTTCTGCAGGCTGGTTTTCGGGATATGCTCTGGGGCGCTCAGCACGATGTAGGCTTCGACGTGCGTCAGACGATCGCGACATGCCTCGAAAATCGGCAGGCAGGCGGCGTCCGCGATGATGAACCGGTCTTCGGCGTGATTGATCGTATAGGCCAGCTGTTCGGCAAACAGGCGCGGATTGATGGTGTGCAGGATCGCGCCGACACCCGTCACACCATAAAACGTCTCGAGGTAGCGATAGTGGTTCCACGACGCCCCTCCGATCCGGTCGCCGGTCCTGACGCCGAGGCGGTCAAGCGCCTGGGCGAATCGATGCGCCCGGCGCGCGCAATCTCGATAGGTGTAGCGATGGACCGGTCCTTCGATCGTACGCGAAACCACCTCGACATCGCCGTATACCTGGGACGCGTAGTCGATGACGCTGGAGATCGTCAGCTGTCGCTGTTGCATCAATCCGTGCATTTGGGGTCTCACCGGATAGATAGTTGAAGGCTGGTCCAATCCTAGTCATGTTTGCGATCGACTGCCAGTCATGGCCTGCGCCGAAACTCGATAGAATCTCCATTGAAATCAGCCGCGCTGGGAGTGCCCCGATTGATGAGCGTCATCCGGCTCTCATCTTTGATGCAGTTGCGATTCTGTTTCCCGGCTGCGCCCACTTTTCGTCATCAAATGAGACAGGTTCAGGTCGTATCGCGTTTTCCGCCCGACCATTCATCGATCAAATGATCGATCAGATTGCGCACGCGATGCGGCAGGTATTGACGCGCCGGCCAAAGCGCAAACGCCTCGACTTCAAACCAGTCGTGATCTTCGAGAATTCTCTTCAAGCGACGGTCTGCGATGGCCCTGCCAACGATGAATTCCGGCTGCACGACGACGCCGAGGCCTGAAATTGCAGCGTCTCTCAGAACGTCGCCGTTGCTCGACAGCATGCGCGCTCTGACGGTTGCCGACCGACGGCGTCCTGCTGCATCGCGACACGTCCACACTTCCGGACGCGCCGGGACGCTGTAGCACAATGCCGGCAAATCGCTGAAATCGGCGATCGATTCCGGCGCACCATGTTCCTCGAGAAAGGCCGGGCTTGCCGCAGCGATCATTCGAAACGCGGCCAACTTGCGCGCCGTAAGGCTCGAATCCTCGAGCGTCCCGATCCGTATCGCCAGATCATATCCTTCCCGCTGAATATCAACGCGGCGGTCATCCAAGTCCAAATCGATGCGCACATCCGGGTACTGTGTCATGAACACGTTGAGTGCCGGCTGCAGTTCGGTGATGCCAAACGAGAGCGGTGCTGCGATCCTGATCAGCCCTGCCGGTGCCGAGTGGACATCGCCGACACGCGCTTCTGCCGTTGTCACTTCATCGAGAATGCGATGACAGTCGGAAAGAAACTGCCGGCCGGCATCGGTCAGTTCCATCCGCCGCGTCGTGCGCAGCAGAAGGTCGGCGCCAAGCCGTGTCTCGAGGTCCTTTAGGCGACGACTGACCGCCGAGGGGGCAAGACGCAACCGCGCAGCGGCCCCGGTGACACCCGCCTCGGCCACCACCACGAACGTGCGCATCTCTTCCAGCCGATCCACATTATTCTCCGTTGAAGAATTATTTGTTCTTTTATTTAGACTTTATTTCTCCTGAATGGAACCTAAGTTGTGGCTATCAGATGCCGTTGACGGGCACGAACAACGAGATGCAGAGCGGCTTGGATGTAGCCGAACCGGAGATGAATAGATGACCATGACACCTGAAATCACTGTGCTGCGGGTTGACGCGAGCGGTCGCCATGAGGGCTCGCAAACGCGGGCATTGACGGACAAGCTCGTCGCGCACTTGCGAACACGCGAAGTAGATCGTGTAATGACGCGTGATCTTGCCGGCGGCGTTGAATTCGTCGACGAAGCTTGGATCAACGCGAATTTCACGCCTGAAGAAGACCGGACCGCGGAACAGAAGCTGCGATTGCGAGCTTCTGATGGCCTCGTCGACGAACTTGTCCAATCCGACGTCGTTGTGATTGCGACGCCGATCTACAACTTCGGGGTGCCTGCCGCACTCAAAGCCTGGGTCGATCAAGTGGCGCGGGCACGCAAGACATTTCGCTATACCGACAACGGTCCGGTTGGCCTGCTTGAAGGAAAGAAGGCATACATCGTGATCACATCAGGTGGCACCAAGGTAGGAAGCGACATCGATTTTGCGACGGGCTACCTCAAGCACGTGCTGGGATTCATTGGCATTGACGACGTCACGGTCTTCGCGGCTGACCAGCTGATGATGCATGGCAATGCGGGTGTCGCCTTGGCGGAGAACGCAATCGATGCTCACTTTGCCTCCCAAGCGTCACGCGCCGCGTAGGCGGCCGCAATTGGATCCGCCATCCCCCGACTTCATGAAAGGACAATTCCGATGGGCCAGTTGGTAGACGGTGAATGGCGAGACGATTGGTATGACACCAAGTCCACCAAGGGCCATTTCAAACGATGGGATAGTGCATTTCGCAATTGGGTAACGGCGGATGGGGCGCCCGGGCCCACGGGCATCGGTGGTTTCAAGGCCGAAGCTGGCCGCTATCATCTCTACGTGTCATACGCCTGTCCCTGGGCGCACCGAACGCTGATCTTTCGCGCGCTCAAGGGGTTGGAGGGCATCGTCGACCTTTCCGCTGTCCATTGGCTTATGGCCGAGAACGGCTGGACATTCGAGCCTGGTGATGGGGTCGTCGCCGACCCCATTCTCTCTGCGCGCTTTATGCATCAGATCTACACGGCCGCCGCGCCCGACTACTCGGGTCGCGTCAGCGTGCCGGTTCTTTGGGACAAGAAGACCGCGACCATCGTCTCCAACGAGTCGTCCGAGATCATTGAGATGTTCAACTCGGCGTTCGATGGCGTCGGCGCAAGGCCGGGCGATTATTTTCCTGCCCAGTTGCGCGAAGAAATCGATGCCATCAATCAACGCGTCTACGACACGTTGAACAACGGCGTCTACAAGGCAGGCTTCGCGACGACACAGGACGCTTATCTTGCCGCCATCAATCCACTATTCGATACATTGGATTGGCTTGAAGAGCGGCTCACCAGGCAACGTTTCCTCGTCGGCGATCAGCCAACCGCGGCAGACTGGCGCGCGTTTCCAACCCTGTGCCGGTTCGATGCCATCTACCACGCCCACTTCAAGTGTTCGCTGCGCCGCCTGGTCGACTATCCGAACCTCTGGGCATACACGCGAGACCTTTATCAGCACCCGGGTATCTCCGACACCGTCAATATGGAGCATGCCCGCCGCCACTACTTCGAGAGCCACCGACGCATCAATCCAAACGGGATCGTGCCTGTTCTCCCGGCGACGATCGACTTTGCTGCGCCTCACGGCCGCGCGCAGTTGCACAGCAAGGTCGCATAGTTGGCAGACGCTGGCGTGATCTCCAAGCGGGCATTCACTCAACCAGGGGCGAGAAAACCATGAGCTTGCGCGCCGTACATGGCGAAACTGCTGCACGTCCGACAATAGAGGGCGCAGGGGTCCACCTGCATCGCGCCTTTGGTTTCGGCGAGCCCGCAAAATTCGACCCCTTTCTCCTGCTTGATGATTTCCGCAATGATGATCCGGCAGCCTACAGGAGCGGCTTTCCCTGGCATCCGCATCGCGGCATTGAAACCATAACCTATGTCTTGGCAGGTGAGGTTGAACATGCCGACTCGCTCGGCAATCAAGGTGTCCTTGGGCCCGGCTCGGTGCAATGGATGACGGCCGGTTCCGGCATCATGCACCAGGAGATGCCGCGCGGTAACAGCGCTGGGCAAATGCACGGGTTCCAGCTTTGGGCCAATTTGCCATCATCTCTCAAGATGACCGCGCCGCGCTACCAGGATATCGCGGCGCGGGACATTCCAGAGATCATCGACGACGACGGCACGCGCGTGCGGGTGATCGTCGGCTCGTTCTGGGGAAAGGAGGGACCGGTCGATGGCATTGCTGCCGAGCCGATGTATATCGACGTCAGTGTGCCGGCGCATACGCGAAAATCATTGCCCGTTGACACGCATGCCAACGCATTCGCCTACATCTTCGAGGGCGAAGGCCGATTTGCCGACGCCTCCCAACCGGCCGGCATCAAGGTTGAGAAGGAATACCGCGGTCGGGAACTGAACATTCATGACCTCTCCGGCAATCGCACGCTCGTCAGGTTCGACAGCGGCGACACCGTAACGGTTGATGCGGGATCAAACGGAATTCGGTTCCTGCTCGTTTCAGGCCGGCCGCTGCGAGAGCCCGTCGCATGGCATGGGCCGATCGTGATGAATACCCAATCGGAGTTACGCGATGCCGTTCGCGAACTGCAGAGCGGCACCTTCATCAAGGACACCGCTCAGGATCGATAGGCTCGCGTGTTATCATTTTCCGGCCAGCACGAAATCGTGCTCGACGTCGTAGAACGGGCCATCGAAGCCGAGCTCCGCTACGCGTTGCCCGTCATCGACACGCTTGAACTCGGCCAACAGGCTTTCTTTGACCCCGAACACGGCATCGGAATGTATGTAAGGATCATCGGGGTCGAAGATGTGCGTGGTCAGCTTCTCGAACCCGTCGGCCGACACGATGTAGTGCAGATGGGCCGGGCGATAGGGATGGCGACCGAGGCGCTTGAGCAATTGTCCTGCAGGCCCGTCATCGGGCACCGGATAGTAGCGCGGCTTGGCGCCACGAAACCAATAGCGCCCGTCGGCGCCGGTACGAAAGACACCGCGCAGGTTGAAGTCCGGCTGAATGCCTTTTTGCTGCACATCATAAAAGCCATCGTCGTTGGCCTGCCAGACATCGATGGTCGCTCCCTCGATCGGGTTGCCACGCGTATCGGTAATGCGGCCGTGGACGAACATCGGCGCGCCCTTCCCGTCGAGCGAGATGTTGGCACCCATTTCTAGATGCGGCGCGTTGGCAAGATGAAACGGCCCGAGAACCGTCGACTCCGATGCGCCCACCGGCTTGCGGTGATTGATGGCATCGACCAGCATCGAAACACCGAGCACATCCGACAGCAAAATATACTCCTGGCGCCAATCATTGCAGGCATGCCCTGTCTTGGTCAGGAACTGGATGGCCTCGAACCACTCGCCTTCGGTTGGCTCGATTTCCTTGACCGCCTCATGCAGCTTGCGGACAATCACTTCCATCACCTGGCGAAGGCGAGGATCATCGCAATCCGTCATTCGGCTTACCACCGCATCGACAGAATTCTCTTCGGTAAAGAACCCGCTCATCTGCTGCGCTTCTTCAGTCATTGGCGATCTCCCTGGCCGGCACTGCGGTGTCGCATGAGGCGTAATGCTGCCACCGGCATAACTTCACTCTCACTCTCACGTTCATTCTGCTCCGGTTTTGGTCCGTAGTCGAATAGATCGCGTTAAGCACCGGGCACCGTCAAACGGCGACGGATACCGGGTCGTAGTGGAGCAGCCCCCGATCGATCGCGGTTCGCCGCGGTTTGGCCGGGTCCTGGAGGGCCTGGCCTTCTTCACGCGACCACAGTTGCACGTTCGTGCCGCGCGTCTTGCGTGCGGCCTCGTAGCGCTGCAGCGCCTCTTCAACCGTTGTCGAAGCTTCGAACGCGCGGCCCAGCACCAGTGCGTCCTCGATCGCGATGCAGGCGCCCTGACCGAGGAACGGTGTCATCGGATGTGCCGCGTCACCAAGCATTGCGACACGCCCCGCGATCCATGTCTTGAGCGGCTCACGATCGCGCAGTCCCCACTTGAACAGCGCGCCGGCCGGGATGCTGTGAATGAGCGCCACCAACTGCGGCGCAAAGTCGGCATAGGCGTTCGCGAACTCGTCATTGGTTGCCGGGATGGCCCAACCTTCCTCTTCCCAGTTCGCGGCTTGGCCGCAGCCGATCAAGTTGAGGATACGGCCGCGGCGCAGCGGATAGATCAGCAGGTAGCGCTTCGGCGCGGGATGCATGGCCATCTGCAACTGGCGAATGGCGGGTGTCACCAGTTCGTCGGGAATGAGCGCCCTATAGGCAACCTGGCCATTGAACTCGGTGGCTTCGCCGGGAAACAGGAACGATCGGACGGCAGACGCGTTGCCGTCGGCACCGATCACGGCGTCGCCCCACTCGGACGACCCATCGGCAAAGTGGACCGTCACACCTGAAGTGTCTTGCTGGAGCGACACGAACTCACATCCCGGGCGCAGGGCGTCGCGGTCGTTGGCGCGCATGGCGTCCAACAGCAGATTGTGCAAGTCGCCGCGATGCACCTGCAGGTTGGCGAGGCCGAACCGTCGCTCGATCTCCTCGTTACTGATTTCCTGGATGATCGCGCCGGTCGCGTAATTGCATGTGTTGCGCACCGGCACGCTGCTCGAGACCACTTCCAGCCCGGCATCGACACCCAGATCGCGCAGCGCGCGCCGCGCATTCGCGGTGACGATGAGGCCGGCGCCGATTTCACGAAACTCGGGCGTGCGCTCGTAGACGACGACCTTGAACCCGCGCCGTTGCAGTGCCAGGCCGGCGGTCAGGCCACCGATACCGCCGCCAACGATGATAATCCGTTGGTGGTCCATAGATTTGCGCGTGACCATTGAGGCAGCCTGATGCGTGAGAGTTCGAGCAACTGATTGTACCCAGCGTACTGCGCGCTGTTGAACTGTCAATTGGATGCTTTTGCCCCGATGAGGACCTTACGAGACCGATCGACACTTGATAGCATGGCTTTCGCATGCCGCAGTGCGCTGGCCTGACGCCGTTGCCCTTTGAAAGACCTGGTCAGCCCGTCCGCAACGCGAATGAGGAGCCGTCATGAACGCGTCGGAGAACTCTTCGATCAACCAGCGCCCGCCGCTATCGCTGACACACTTCGGCGCAGCAGGATGGTCCATTACGGACGGGAACACGACAGTTCTGCTTGATCCGTATCTGTCGAGGATCCGTTTCAAGGGGCGCAAGTACGGCCCGCATGACGCGACCGAAGTGCCAGGAGACGCGCGCCCGGTCGTCAATATGAACGGGGCCCCGACCATCGACACCGCAACCGTCGATGCACGGGTCCCGCGTGCCGATTATGTCCTGCTGTCGCATTCGCACTTCAATCACTGCATGGACGTGCCCTACATAGCTCGGAAAACAGGTGCGATCGTCATCGGAACTGAGAGTACGGCAAGTGTGGCGCAGAACGGCGGTGTGCCAGAAGAGCAGACAATTGTCGTCAAGGGCGGCGAGGACCTCGAGTTTCCAGAGCTATCCCTCAAGGTCATACCCAGCCTGCACTCTCCGCTGTCATGCAAGCTCTATCGCGACTTCGGCAGCATTCCCCTGCAGCACGAACCGCTGACGCTGGATGAGTATGTCGAAGGCGGAACACTGGCATACCTACTGCGGTTCGCAGGCCGCGAAATCCTGCTCTTCGGGTCGATGAACTACATCGAAAGGGAAATGCAGGGCCTCAGGCCGGATATTGCCGTCATTGCATCGGCACCGCCGCGTCTCGACATCCACGACTATACCGGTCGTCTGTTGCGTGCGATCGGCAAACCACCGCTGATCATAGCAACGCATTGGGATGATCAGGGCCTGCCCTTCGGTGCATGTCAGGACGCGGCACTGTCGCACACGACGCACTTCGTCGATGAGGTGAAGTCGGTCGATCCGTCTGCTTCGGTCATCGTGCCGCTGCATTTCCAGACGATCGAGGTCGAGGAGACAATCAGGATTACCGACGAGAGCGCCGCGCCACCGACGCCTGCTCGAATTGCCTGCACAATGGACAAGGACTGAACTCGGCATATAGTTGGGCGATCGGATGACGCGCCGGCAAGGGAGGTCGCAATGTCTAACCAGAACTGGGAAATACGCGGTGATTATATTGAAAGCTGCAACTGCGATTACCTTTGCCCGTGCATCTATACCAACCCGCAGGGGCCGGCGACGAACGACAATTGCATTGCCTTGATGGCGTTCCACATCGCCGAGGGCCGCTTTGGCGACGTCTCGCTCGATGGCACGAAGTTCGCGTTCATCATAAAGTCAGGCCGGGTCATGGCGGATGGCGATTGGGTCTTTGCCAGCGTCGTCGATGAGACGGCCAACGATGATCAACGCAACGCACTAAGTATGATTGTGGGCGGTCAGGCCGGAGGTGTGCCGGGTTTCATCCATAGCGGCCTGGTCGGCGATTATCGGGGCGTTCAGTACAAGCCCATCGAGTTCACGCAGGATGGCCTGCGCGGCAGCGTCAGCATTCCTGACATTCTGTCCTATGAAATCGAGGGCGTGCAGTCGCGCAAATTCGAGGGCCAGCCACTCTATATCGACAACACCGGCCATCCCGCGAACAGCCGTCTGGCCTTGGCCCGGTCGGGGCATACGCGTGTGCACGGCTTTGGCGTCGATCTCGATATGACGGGGGAGGGCAACAACGGCCACTACGCACCATTTGCCTGGTCAGGTTGAACGTAACCGCATAGTCTGGTGTTGACGTGCAACTTCCCCGCGGATGACCGAAGTTGGTGTCGGGCCGTTCGAGGCGCACCGCTTGATTGTCCCAATGCCAAGCAAAGTGGAGTTTGCCATGCCTGATATCCCGAAGTGGCGCATCGCCGGTGACTGGTTCGACAATTGCAGTTGTGACGTCGCTTGCCCATGTACGTTCGCCCAGGCGCCGGACAACAACTTCTGCGAGTCGGTTCTGTTCTGGCACATCAAGGAAGGGCATTTTGGAGATGTCGTCCTGGATGACCTCGCGTTCGTGCGCGTCGGGCGTTTTGACGGTGATCTCTGGGCCGGCAAGGTTTCGGGCAGGTTCGGCGTGTTCATCGATGACCGCGCGAGCGACGCGCAAGCCGAGGCGTTGCCGACGATTTTCAGTGGTCGTGCCGGCGGCTTTCCCGGCCAGGTCAACGCCTTGTTCGCCGATGGGCGCGAGATTGTCGGCATCGAGCGCGCGCGCATTTCCTTCGAGATAGCCCCGGATCAGTCACGCTGGGGCGTCGACATAGCCGGCAAGGTCAAGGCCTGGGCGGAGGCGCTGACCGGGCCGACCAGCAATCCCGGAGACTACCCGCGATTGACCGGTGCGCCCGGTTCGGAGACCGGGCCCGGCCAGGTGGTCACCTGGGGCAAGTCGACGGTCTGCAGTGTCGATGCGTTCGGCTATGATTTCTCATGGACCGTCAATTCAGCCAAGCACATTCCCTTCGACTGGTCGGGGCCTTAGAGCGCCGGCACCAGCGTCAGAGCAAATACGATAGGCCGGCAACCACCAGGACGCCCCCCAATGCGTTGGTCGACCAAGCCGGAAACCTCGGCCATTTCTCGAGCGCAACGATAACGGTCAGAAAGACGATCCAAATCGGGTTCATGGCGCCGGCGACAAACAGCAGGAGCATGAGCGCCCAGCAGCAACCGCTGCAAAAGAGCCCATGCTTCAGTCCCATTTGCCAGGCACCGCGAACGCCGTCACGCCATTCCGACATCAGGAAGCCGATCGGCGAACGACAGTGGTTGAGGCAGGCGTGCTTCAGTGGCGTGAGCTGATAGACGCCGGCAACAATCAGCAAGGCTGCGGTCAGCCAATCCGAGCGGCTGACGATCATGGGCGTCAGCAGGTCGTAGTTCTGCAGCAGCCATTGCACGCCGGTCGCGAACGCGGAATATACAACCCAGATGAACAGATAGGCGCCCGCGAAACACACGGATCGCAGGCGCACACGATCCGTCGTCGCGTTGCGACGCTCGACGGTGTCGAACATCAGGATCGTTGGTGCCGCCGAGGGCAGCATCATGGCAACCATCATGGCCGCCCACATCATGAAAACAGCGCCGACGGTCGCCCATGACCATGAGGCATCGAGCGGCATCATCATCATGACGACGGGGTGGGACATGTCGAGCGTCATCCAGGCGACGAACGCCCAGCTCGCGGCCAGCACCAACGTCATCGCCGTGACGATTTCCGCATGTATCAAGAGCCGGCGTGGAAGCGCATGCATGACAAGAGATGTTTCATCCGAAGTGTGAGACGGGCCATTCATATCAGTGTTGCCGGCGTTTGTCCCGGCACCGCAAGGCCATCGACGACCAGTGACCCGCTCGAACGATGCTGCACTCGGCGTGCGGGAATGGATGAGAATTCGGTGCTATAGTCCCTGCGCGACCCCGACGACATAGCAGGTAAATGCGGCGAATAGCAAACGTTCCACGGCATGACGACTCGAATGGCTGGTGGGCGGTCAGTTCCAACCCGCGTCCCGTTCGACGGCTGACGTCACAGCGGCGCTACCGCACCGCCATCATCGGCGCTGGCATTTGCGGTGTCTCGGTCGCCCGGCGCCTGGGTGAGTTGCGCGCGGGCGAGCCGATCGCACTCCTGGAAGCCGAGCGTGCGGGCTTCGGCGCGTCCGGTCGCAATGCCGGCTTCATGCTCAACATGCATTCGCATGGCGAGCCCAAGGAACTGAGTGTCCTGCGCCGGAACGCGGAATTCTGGGCATCCGGGCTGCAGCATCTGCGCGAGACCGTTCGCGACTTTCAGATCCAATGCGACTGGAGCGAATGGGGGCGTCTTTACGGCTCGGCGGGCCGCGACGGCGAAAAGCATCTCGATGAGATCGCTGCAACGCTCGCGGCACTCGACATGCCGTTTGAGCGGCGTGACCACGACAGGATGCGCTACGAGCTCGGCACCGATTTTTATCTTCGCGGTCTCCATGTTCCGGGTAACGCGCTGGTCAATCCGGCAGCCATGGTCTCCGGCCTGGCGCAAACTCTGCCGGAAACCATCGATGTCTTCGAAGAAAGCCCGGTCATGGCACTCGAGCGCGAAGCGGGCCGCTTCAATATCTCGACGCCGGAGGGCCACGTCGAAGCCGATCAGGTTGTCCTGGCCGCGGGTGTGTTCATGCAGGCCTTTGGCGTCGCCCGCAATCGTTATGTGCCAATGGCGACATACGCCAGCCTGACCGAGCCGTTGTCCGAGGAACACCGCGAGACTTTCAAGATCGGCGGCGAGTTCGGCCTCTTGGCCTCCTCGGAAAACGGAGCGACCTTGCGTCTGACGCGCGACGGGCGGCTCTTTGTCAGAAACAAGTTCACGTTTGCGCCTGCCAATCCGCCCGGCAGAAGCACTGTCGAGGCGTGCGCCAAGCTGCATCGCGCGGCCATGCTCGCACGCTGGCCCCACTTCAAGGATGTGCGATTCGAACACAGCTGGGGCGGCATCATGGCGTTCACGACAAACAACGGCGCGGTGTTTGGCGAGGCCGAACCCGGCCTCTATGCCGTGTTGACGAACGACGTGTCACCGATGACCCGCGGCGCTGCATCCGGCCGGCTGCTGGCTGAGTACATCGAAGGCTGCGACAGCGCGCTGCTGAGTTCGATCCTGTCGATCCCGTCGGCGCGACGCTTGCCACCGCGTCCCATTCTCGACCTCGGCATCGCATGGCGGCTGCACGCGATGCACCGGGCCGGCGCGAACGAGTTCTGACGATTTGTGCTCGCGCGACGGCACACCGACGGGTTCAACGTAGCGCCGTCCGGGCGCACCGACCCGCCTGCCGACGTCTCAACTACTCGGCTGCACTCTGCACCGCCGGCGCACGTTTGCCGCCCGTCGCCCATTCGCGAACGTTCTGGATCGCAACGTAGAGCACGGGAACAAACAGCATGCCGATGACCGTTGCCGCGAGCATGCCGAAGAACACGACGTAACCCACCGAAACACGGCTCGACGCGCCGGCACCGCTGGCAAACAGCAGCGGTGACACGCCCAGGATGAAGGACAGGGCAGTCATCATGACGGCACGGAACCTTGTCCGCGCCGCGTCGATCGCGGCATCGGCAATGCCTGCACCCGCTTCCCGTCGTGCCTTGGCAAACTCGACAATCAGAATAGCGCTCTTGGACGCGAGTCCGATGAGCATGACAAGCCCGATCTGTGCATAGAGGTTGTTGTTCAGGAACGGCAGGAGCCAGAGCGGCACCAGCGCCCCGAATGCCGCGAGAACCACCGACAGGATGACCGAAACGGGTGTTGTCCAGCTCTCGTATTGGGCGACCAGGAACAGATAGGCGAAGATCAGCGCGAGTGCGAAGATGGCGACCACGAGGTTGCCGGCTTCAAGCTGCTGCTGTGCCGTCCCCGTCCAGGCAATCGCATAGCCGGGCGGCAACGCTTTTGCGGCCGCACGCTCCACCGCTTCAATAGCCTGGCTGCTGCTGTAGCCAGGCGCCGGGTTCGCGGTGATCGCCGCGCTCTTGTAGATATTGTAGCGCTTGATCGCCAACGGCCCGAGGACCGGCTTGATCTGCACGAGCGTGTTGAGCGGCACCATCTCATTCGAGGCGCTGCGCACATACAGGCGGTTGATGTCCTCTATCTGGTTGCGGAAGCGCGCTTCCGCCTGGATCATGACACGGTAGACCTTGCCGTAAAGGTTAAAGTCGTTGATGTACGACGAGCCGAACTGCGCCTGCAGCGTATCGAAAATCTCGGAAATCGGAACGCCGAGCACCTGCGCCTTGTCGCGATCCACTTCGAGGAAGAGCTGCGGGACATTTGCCGAGAACGTACTGAAGGTCTGGGCCAGCTCGGGCTGCTGGTTGGCCGTGAACACCAGGCTGCGCGTTGCCGCGGCCAGTTCCTGGGGCGAGCCGCCTGCCAGATCCTGCAACTGGGCTTCGACACCACCGCCCGTGCCAAGCCCGATGATCGGTGGAATCGGGAAGGCAAAGGCATTGGCCGACGGGATAGCGGCGAACTTCTGATTGGCCTTGCGTAGAATGCTGAACCATTTCTTGTCGAAGTCCGTGCGCTCCTCCCAGGGGTCCATGATCAGGATGATCAACGCGGAATTCGGCGCGGCCCCGGACAGCAGGCTGTAACCGGGTACCGCCAGGATGTCGCGCACGCCATCTATTTCGCGCAGCATGCCCGAGGCGCGCTCCGCGACTTCCTTGGTTCGCGACAAGGAGGCGCCGTCGGGCAGCTGGATGTTGGCCATCAACGCGCCCTTGTCTTCCAGTGGCAGGAAGCCGGTTGGCGTGCGCGCGAAGAGATATCCGGTCGCCGCGACAAACAGCGCGAACACCAGCAACGACAAGAACACGCGTCGGATCATCGAACCGGCGAAGGAACCGAAACGATCGCGCATCCAATCAACGCCCGAGGAGAAGGTGCCGAGCAGTCCGCGCGGCCTTGATGCGCCCGGTTTGAGGATGAGCGCGCAAAGCGCCGGTGCGAGTGTCAGCGCGTTCAGCGAGGAGATGCACACGGCAACGCTGATCGTGATCGCAAACTGGCGATAGAGCACGCCGGTGATCCCCGGCATGAACGATACCGGCACGAAGACGGCAAGCAGAACCAGCGTCGTTGCCACGACCGGGCCTGTCACTTGCACCATGGATTTTCGCGTGGCCTCGCGCACATCGAGGCCTTCCTCGTCCATCACCCGTTGGACGTTCTCGACGACCACGATACTGTCATCGACGACGACGCCGATGGCTAGAATGATGGCAAACAGCGTGATCGTGTTTATGCTGAAACCGACAAGATACAGGAACGCGAAAGTGCCAATCAGCGACACGGGTATCGCAAGGGTCGGGATCAGCGTCGAGCGCCAGTCGGCAAGAAACAGGAAGGTCACGCCGACGACGAGCGCGAACGTCATGAAGAGTGTCGTGACGACCTCTTGCACGGAAGCGCGCACCGCTAACGTCGTGTCGTAGACGATGTTGTATTCCACGTCAGGCGGGAAGCGGACTTTCAGGCGATCGAGTTCCGCGTAGATCTTATCTGCGACCTCGAGCGCGTTGGCGCCGGGTGATTGATAGATCCCGATACCGGCCGCGGGGGCATTGTTCAACGTGGTCGTCGAGCCGTAGTTCTGGGAGCCCAGCTCGATCCGTGCGACGTCTTTCAGGCGAATGAACGTGCCGTCCGGGTTCGCGCGCAGGACGATGTTGCCGAATTCCTCGACGGTGCGAAGGCGCCCCTTGGCCTGGATCGTCAGCTGGAACTGGGAGCGGGTATCGAACGGCGGCGCGCCGAGCTGACCGGCCGTTGCCTGGACGTTCTGGCTCGATATGGCGTTCGATACGTCGGCGGTCGTGAGATTCAGAGAGGTCAGCCGATCGGGGTCCAGCCACACCCGCATCCCGTAGTCGAGGGGCCCGAATTGCGAGACACTGCCGACGCCCTTGATCCGTGCCAGGCTGTCCTGAATGTTGATCGACGCGTAGTTGCTCAGAAAAAGTGCATCTCGGGACTGCTTCGGCGAGAGCAGCGTGATCACCATCAGCAGACTGGATGACTGCTTCTTGGTCGTGACGCCGCTGCGCGTGACCTCCGCCGGCAGTTGTGCGGTGGCGGTGGCGACGCGGTTTTGAACGTTCACTGCGGCAATGTCGGGATTGGTTCCAACTGCGAAGGTGACGGTCAGCGTGTAGCTGCCGTCATTATTGCTGTCGGACGACATGTACAACATATCGTCGACGCCGTTGACCTTGTCCTCGATGGGCGCTGCGACAGACTGCTCGACAGCCGTTGCATTTGCCCCGGTGTAGTCTGCCGTGACCTGGACTTGCGGCGGCGCGACATCGGGAAACTCTTCGACCGGCAGAACGGCAAGGGCGATCAATCCCGCGAGCGAGATGACGATCGAAATGACCAAAGCGAACTTGGGCCGATCAATGAAGAAAGCCGAAAACATGGTTGCCTCGCTGTGACGCTCTAGGACGCCTTGACCGGATTGACCACCATGGTCGGTCGAACTTTCTGGATGCCGTCGACGATCACGCGTTCGCCTGTCGTCAGCCCGTTGGAGATCACCCAATCCGTGCCGACCTGGCGGGTCGCGGTGATCCGGCGCACTTCAACCTTGTTTGCGCGGTCAACGACGAGGACGAAGTATCCTTCGCTGTCACGCTGCACGGCGACCTGCGGGACGACGATCGAGCGCTCGGTCTGCTTCGGGCGGATGACGGCCGTGACGAACTGGCCTGGCAGCAGCAGGCCCTTCGGATTGGCGAATTGGGCGCGCGCCGTAATGGTGTCGGTGCTCTGGTTGACATCGGGCGACAGGTAGTTGAAGGCGCCGGGCTGGTCGTAGTCGGTGCCGTCGGACAGGCGCAGCGTAGGTGCCACGGGCGGGTTCTTGAGGTCGATGCCGCGCTTGCGCGCATCGATCATTTGTTTTTCGCTGACGCCGATGGTGACGTAGACCGGGTCGACACTGGTGACCGTCGCCAACGGTTCACTCGAGGAGCCGACGAGACTGCCGACACTGTATTTGGCCGTACTGATCCGCCCGGAGATCGGGCTCACGACCGTCGTATATCCGAGATCGAGCTCCGCTGCTCTGAGCGCTGCCTTTGCCTTCAGAACATCGGCCTCGCCGGATAGCATGTCGGCGCGTGACTGATCGAGTGAGGCCTCGGAAACGACATCTCGTCCCTGGAGCGATTTCTTGCGTTTGAAATCCGCTCTTGCATTCGTGACACGCGCTTCAGCGCTGGCAAGCTCGGCCTTGCGTTGATCAACGACCACTTCGTACGGTGCTTTTTCGATCTCGAAGAGAACCTGCCCGCTCTTGACGGTCCGTCCTTCGATGAAATTTCGCTTTTCCAGGACGCCAGCGACGCGGGCCCGTATGGCAACCGTATCAACCGCCACGACCCGTCCGACATAGCGGAACTCCGGCGTCACGTCCTTTTCGGAAACCGCCTGCACGGTCACGCTCGGTAGAGAACCCGATTTTTGTTGAGCATGCGCCGGGAATAAGGGAATGAGCAAAAGGCTCCAAAATGCCCAAGCCAAGCCGGATCGAGCTTGCACCACCAGATTCATTGCCGACGCTTCCTCTGACATCAATACGAACTGACGACTATCTATTGAAAGCGAGGATGTTGCAATCAACCATTTTGCTTGCAGCGGAGCCTTAAAGTGCACGCGTTGTCCGGCTGGTTCTATTTCTTCCAGCCGTAATATCGTTGCGCGGCTTCCTGCGAGATATACCCGTCGGCGATATCTGCTGCGATCGCTTCTCGGCTGCGATCTGTCGGCGAACCGTAGCCGGCGCCGCCAGCGCACTGGATTGCGAAAACGTCACCCCGGTTCAGTTCGCGGGTTTTCTTCGGGTGCACCTGCTCGTCGTTGACGGCGACGCGCGCCGGGGCCCCGTCAAGTCCGCCGTCAATGCCGATCGTCGGGTGTTCGGTGCGGTCCATCCGCGCGGCAAACGTCGTCACCTCCGGCGAAGTTGATTGCACCGCCAGGGCATGGCCCAGTCCGCCGCGGAACTCGCCCGGGCCGCCGCTGTCGGTGGCCAGTTCCTTGTAGTGGAAGGTCAGCGGCTTTTCATTCTCGGTCACTTCGACCGGCACGCCCGAGATGTTTGCCGGAAAGCCGAGTGAGGAGACGCCGTCCATGCCCGGGCGCGCGCCGAGGCCGCCGTTCGCGAACAGAATATCGACGAAGCGCCGGCCACTGTTGCCCTTGCCCATGAAGGCGGTGAGATGGGGCGGTGCCCCGGTTTCGGCAATCGCCTTGTCGGGCATCGCTTGGCCCAGCGTGCGAATGACGAGGCTTGGCAGATACATCGCAACCAATGCGCGGCCACCAAGCGCCGCGGGGAAGTTCGCGTTGATGACGGTGCCCTCGGGAACGGTGTAGTCGATCCGCTTCAGGGTCGCACCGTTGACCGGCGAGGCCGGTCTTGCAACGCAGATGCAACCGAACGCCGCTTCGGCGAACGACCAGCGCTTCGTCGTATTGATGCCATAGGCGTCCTGGGGCGACGAGCCCGTGCAGTCGATATGGAGACGGTCACCGTCGATCGTGATCTTGCAGCACAGCTTGAGCGGTTTTTCAAAGCCGTCGGTTTCGACTTCACCGCTGTAGACGCCGTCCGGCATCGCCTCGATCGCCTGTGCCATGGCCTGATCGGACCGCGTCCAGACCTCCGCGAACAGGGCATCGAGATCATCGAGGCCGACCTGGTCCATGAACTCCTGCAGGCGGCGCTCGGTAATCGTGTTGGCGGCGAGCTGTGCTTCCAGGTCGCCGATCACGATATCCGGCACGCGCACGTTCATGCGGATGATCCGGAACAAGTCCTCGTTCGGTTTGCCCGCCCGGTAGAGCTTGATCACGGGCAGGCGAAAGCCTTCCTCGAAAACTTCTTTCGAATCGGCCGAGAGCAGCCGTCCGCCGACATCCGGCGAGTGCGATACGTTCATCGCATAGGCGACGATGCGCCCACCGCGAAAAATCGGCGTCATGAAGAAAACGTCGTTGATCTGGCTGGCGCCGATCCATGGATCGGTCGTGATCAGGCTGTCGCCCGGCTGGAGCTGATCGGTCGGGAATGCCGCCAGGAAATCATGCAGCGCGAACGACATGCAGCCTGTGAACTGTGGCAAACCGTGGCGGCCCTGCGCGATCATTTCGCCCTTGGCATCGAACAGGGCGCAACTGAAATCCCATGCATCCGTCACGATGCGCGAAAAGGCCGTGCGCAGCAGTGTCGCCTGGGCTTCGTCGACGATCGTGATGAGCTTGTTCCACCACATCGTCAGCGTCACGGGATCGAGCTTGTCTGAACCGGTCATAGCGACACTCCGCTGATGTCGAGGATGATCATGCGTTCGGCGTCGATCCTGAGCGTGGCCCCAGGTGGCACGATCGTCGTCGATTCGTGGTCTTCGATAATCGCCGGCCCCGACAGCTGCGCGCCGACCGGCAACTGACCGCGCTCGAACACGTGACAGTGAACGGGCTCCGGCGCACCCGGGAAGATCGCCGTTCTCCCTCCCTTCTGCGTCACGTCGCCGGCACCATCCGTGCGCCCCGGCCACGCGATATCGAGCTGCGGTCGCGGTCCGGAAACGGTCATGCGCCAGCTCACGGTTTCAACCGGGACCTCGTCGATTCTTCGGCCATAGTAGTTGCGATAGGCCTCGTAGAAGTCATCCTCGATAGCGCCGGTGCGCGCCTCACTGAAGGGATGATGGGAAAGCGGCACGGTCACCTCATAGCGCTGGCCGTAATAGCGCATGTCGGCCGACAGCGTCACGGTAATGCCATCGCGGATCCCCGCATCGTTGAGTTGCTGGCGGCCCTGCGCCTCGAGTTCGACAAACCGTTGATTGACGTGGTTCCAGTCCACGTGGCGCAACTCGGTCATGTATCCGAAGACGAAATCGAATGACATCGGCGAGGCGAGGCAGCCGAGCGCCGACAGCACCCCGGCGGCGAACGGAATGCGTACCTCTGCAATTCCAAGCCGGCGCGCGATGTCCCAGGCGTGTGCCGGCGCCGCGCCACCGAAGGCGAGCAGCGCATAGCGGCGCAGGTCGATGCCCTGTTCGGCGGCATAGACGGCCGCCGCGTTGGCCATGTTGTCGTTGACCACCTCGAAGATGCTGGCCGCGGCCTGGTCGGTCGAAACGGACATCGGCCTGCCGACGTTCTCGTCGATTGCCGCGACCGATCGATCGCGATCGAGCTGCATCTTGCCGCCGAGGAAATAATCCGGATTGAGGTAGCCGAGGACGACGTCGGCATCCGTCACCGTTGCGAACGCGCCGCCCTGGCCGTAGCAGGCCGGACCCGGTGACGAGCCGGCACTCTCGGGGCCGACCGACAGCAAGCCAAGTGCGTCGACGCGGGCGATGCTGCCGCCGCCGGCACCGATCTCGATCAGTTCCACCGCCGGCGCCTTGAGCAGCAGGCCGCTGCCTTTCTGGAAACGCTTGACGCGGGCCACTTCCAGTTCGGTGGCGCGTGCCGGTTCGAAGTCCGTGACCAGCGCGATCTTTGCGGTCGTCCCGCCCATGTCGAAGGAAAGCAGGTGTGAAATATCAAGGGTCCGCGCGTAGTGTGCCGCGATTGCAACTCCTGCCGCCGGTCCCGACTCGACGAGGCGCACGGGATATCTTCGCGCCACGTCGAGGCTCAACGTGCCGGCGTTCGAGCCCATCACGAAGAACGCACCGGACGACCCCTTGGCGGCCAGGGCGCCATCGAGCGCCCCCAGGTAGCGATCGATCAAAGGCTGGACATAGGCGTTCGCCGCCGTCGTCGAAGCGCGGCCGTATTCGCCAATCTCGGGCAGCACGTCCGACGAAAGCGATATCGGTACGCCGGGCAGCACCTCCTCGATGACAGCTCTTGCCGCCTCCTCGTTGGCGGGATTGGCGTAGCTGTGCAGGAAGCAGACCGCGACCGCCTCGACGCCCTCGGCATGTTCACTCGCCAGTGCCGCGCGGATGTCATCGGCGCAAAGCGGCGTTGCCACCGAGCCGTCATAGAGTGTCCGCTCGGTTATGCCGATCCGGCGACGGCGCGGCACGAGCGGTTCGGGAAACTGAATGAACAGATCGTAGAGATCGTAGCGCAGCTCGGTCCGCGTCTCCAAAGCGTCGCGGAACCCCTTCGTGGTCAACAGCAGTGTCCTGGCGCCTTTGCGCTCGATGATGGCGTTGGTCGCCAGCGTTGTGCCATGCACCAGCGTTTGGATTGCGTCGGGCGACGCCCCGGTGAGTTCGAGCATCTCGTCGACCGCCGCGAGCACGGCGTCTTCCGGCCGTTCCGGCGTCGTCAGGACCTTTGCCGAGTGGATCGCGTGCGTCCGTTGATCGACGACGACGACATCCGTGAAGGTTCCACCAATGTCGACCCCGATCGCAATGTACTTTTTGTCGGACACCGATTGTCTCCTGGCCATGGCTGGGCGCACCGATACCGTCGACGGGCCGCGACGCGCGTCAATCAACGCTGGCGGTCACCGGTGTCGGCAATCGTGAGAAAATCATCAAACAGGGAGCCCGGCAATGCCGTCGATCAGCCGCCAGGTGATATTATCGCGGGCCGGCTGCACAACGTGTCCCTTGCACGGCTACCGCTCAGCATATGGCTTGCGCGATGCGGTCATTGAACGCCATCAGCACGTCGTTGACGCCGACACCCTGCCACCGGGCAATGTCCTCGAGCGCGATCGCGCCATCGCCGCACCGGCCCAGTAGGGTGACCGTGTCGCCGACGGCGGGTTGCGGCACCGCGGAGAGATCGAGAACCGCATGCTCCAGTGAAACGCCAAGCACCGGCGCCTCGATGCCATTGACCAGCATGTGGGCGCCTGATCCGTCGATCGGCGCCCGGTTGCCATCGACCCGGCCGAACGGCACGACGCCGAGGATGCCGTTGGCAAGCCGACCGTATCCACCGACGGACGGCGATGCGTTCGGTGAGACCTGGATAAGCTGCGTTTGAATTCTCTTCATCACCGGTCGCAATGCCGCTGTGTCGGCGAGTCCGGGGTCGAGCGGCGACAGGCCGTAAAGAAATGCACCGGGCGATACCGCCGTGCAGCTGTCCTCGATGCCAGCCAGCAGCGCTGCACTGGCGCGCGCCTGGGTCATCGGAACAGCGAGGCCCTGGCGCGTGAGCCCGGCAATCAGGCCATCGAATTTGGCAATGCCGTCGCGCGCCCATTCGCGCCCCGCTTCATTGGAGAACGGCAGATGCGTGTAAATCCCGGCGATCTCCAGCTTTGGCATTCGAGCCAGGTCGAGGATGAATTTCTGCGCCTCCTCAAGCGGCACGCCCAGCCGGCCGAACCCGCAGTCGACCTTGACATAGATCGGCGCGGTCTTGGTCGCACTTGCGCCGACCGCTTCACCCAGTTCCCGGTTGTGCACCGTTGCAATGAGATCGTGACGCAAAAGCTCCGGTATGGCCGACGGCAGTGCGCCGGCCATCATCAGGATCGGCGCGGTGATGCCGGCCTCCCGCATGGCGATCGCATCCGAGAACGATCCCGTCGCGAGTACCTCGACGCCAAGCGCCTGCAACCGCTGTCCGACAGCGACGATGCCATGGCCGTAGGCGTTGGCCTTGACCGA
>JBPCVZ010000158.1:0-4947 GCA_051010015.1 Hyphomicrobiaceae bacterium | reverse complement strand
ACGCACTGCGACGGTCCACTTGATCTCGGACCAAATCCGCTCGGCAGAATGGTTCCAATTAAAGGCTCGCGGCTCTAGATCACGCGGCAAGGTTGCGCGGTGTTACATAGCGCGCGAGATGTCCGGTCGCGGGCCCGACATCGGCCCAATCCGCGAGGTCGAAGGTCAGATGGGCCAGCGCGGCGGTCGGGAACTTCATTGCGATGTCTGCCAGACTGCCGCCGTCCGATCGCATCGGCAGAGACAGCGCCAAGGCGTGCAGCCCAGGGTTGTGGCCGATGACCATGACATGTCGGGCGTCGCCGGCGCTGTTGCGAACGGTTTGCAGGATGGTTTCGGGCGCCGCGAGATAGAGATCGCCGGTGATGATGACGCTCGGGGGCGGCGGTTCGAGTTGATCGAGAACCAGTGCAAGGGTGGCGCGGGCGCGAATCGCGTCGGAGCATATGATGAGATCCGGAGCGAGTTCGGCCTGTGCGATGTAGCGGCCGATGCGCTTTGCCGCCTTGGTCCCGCGTTTGGAAAGCTGTCGCTCGTGGTCGGCAAGGTCCGGATCATCCCAACTGGACTTGGCGTGACGCAGTAGGGTGAGGGTCAACATGAAGCTCAGCCAAACTCGCCACGGTTGGCGCCGCGTTCGCTGTCAGCGCCACCGGCAAAGCGGACGGCCTCTTCGGCCGCACGGACCAACGCCTTGGCCTTGTTGATGCACTCCTGTTGTTCGTTCTCGGGAATGGAATCGTAGACGATGCCGGCGCCGGCCTGGATGTGCATGACGTCGTCTTTGACAAGGGCGGTGCGCAGGACGATGCAGGTGTCCATGTGGCCGCAGGCGGAGAAATAGCCGACGCAGCCCGCGTACGGCCCTCGCTTGTCTTTTTCGAGTTCATCGATGATCTCCATGGCGCGGACCTTGGGCGCGCCGGAGACGGTGCCGGCCGGAAAGCCGGCCATCAATGCATCGATCGCATCATGACTCGGATCGAGCCTGCCAATGACATTCGAGACGATGTGCATGACATGACTGTAGCGCTCGACGATGAAGCGTTCGGTGACCTCGACAGTACCGATTTCGGTGACACGGCCAACATCGTTGCGGCCGAGGTCGAGGAGCATCAGGTGCTCGGCGCACTCCTTCGGGTCGGCGAGCAGCGCTTCGGCCAAAAGCTCATCTTCGCGCTTGTTTTCGCCGCGCCGTGCGGTACCGGCGATCGGGCGAATGGTGACTTCGTCGTCGCGCACGCGGACCAGGATTTCCGGGCTCGAGCCGACGAGGGCGAAATCGCCAAACTCGAGATAGAACAGGAAGGGTGATGGGTTGGTGCGGCGCAACGCGCGATAGAGCGCGAAGGGTGGCAACGCGAACGGGGTTGAAAAGCGTTGCGACAGAACGATCTGAAAGGCGTCGCCGGCGGTGATGTAGTCCTTGGCGCGCTCGACCATCTTCAGGTAGTCGGCCGCCGAAGTGTTGGACTCCATCTCGGGCAGGACGAGCTCTGTTTGTGTGGTCGCCGAAGTGAGACCGAGAGGTTCTTCCAAGGCTGCGACGGCCGCCGCGAGGCGTTGGCGTGCTTCGTCGTAGGCGGCTTGCGCGCCGGTGTCCTTGACCGGGCGTACCGGTGTTACGATCGTCAACTCGTCCTTTACGGTGTCGAAGACCACGATCAGTGTCGGGCGCATCATGATCGCGTCCGGCACATCCAGTGCCGGTTCACGATCATCGGGCAGATGCTCGATCAATCGCACGGTTTCGTAACCCATGTAACCGAACACGCCGGCCGCCATCGGCGGTAGCTCTTCGGGCAGATCGATCGCGGACTCGTCGAGCAGTTCGCGCAGTGATGAAAGCGTGCCCTCTCCCGTCGGCTCGAACGCATCGGGTGCATCTTGCGGATTGCGATTGATCGCGGCCTGATCACCGTTGGCGCGCCACAAGATGTCCGGGCGCAAGCCGATGATCGAATAACGGCCGCGGGTTTCGCCGCCTTCGATCGATTCGAGCAGGAAGCTTGGCGCGCGGTCGCGGACCAGCTTCATGTATGCCGATACCGGGGTCTCGAGGTCGGCAACAAGCCTTGTCCATACCACTTGTGCGCTGCCGGCGTTGTACTTGGTGGCGAAATCGACGGCTGTCGGAATCGTAGCGAAACCGGCATCTGGAGGCACTTGCGACACGGTAGGCGGCTCCTGCTCTAGACCCTTAGTAGCTCTGGTAGGGCGCTTCCGTAGTGGCACCGGTGGTCAGGTCGATCGCCGGCTGATTGACGGAGACGGTCATGCGCTTTTGAAGCTCCGCGACATACTGAGCGACGATGTCAGACTGCAACTGGTTGGCGGCAGCTTCCCGCAATGCCTTGGCGGCAGCCTCGGCCAATTTCGCGGGCGGCTTGATTTCAGTGACCTGCACGACGAGCCGCGCGTCATCATTGTCACCGGCGGTCGCGGCAGCCTGATCCTTGGCCAATGCAAAAATGCGACTGATCGATGGGGCCGGGATACTGGGCACGCTGTCGCCGCGCTTGAAGGACGGAGTGGTTTTAACCTTGATGCCGAGTTCATCGGCAACGGACTGCAGTGTTGCACCGTTATTTACCCGCTTGGCGAGCTTGGTGGCTGCTTCGCGCAGCTGTTTGCGCGTCTCGAGCTCGACCCAGGCCTTTTTGACGTCGTCCGTAACGTCCTTCATCTCTTTCTGCTTCTCCGGCGTCACGGCGATCAGATTGAGCCAGGCATAGCCGTCGTTGGAGAGCTGGATGACTTCGTTCTCGACGCCGACCTCGGCCGCGTATGCCATGCGCATGAGGCGGTCCTTGTCCGGCGATGTCAGCGCCGGTTTGCCATCGGGTTTGTTGCCCTGGCGATCGGCTTCAGCGATATCGAGGAACGGCAGTTTGAGGATTTCACTGATTTCCTTCAAGGATTTGCCGGCAAGGCGGTTGTCGTCGATGTTGTTCTGGATTTCCTGGATTTTTTCTGCGACGCGCTCATTCTCAAGCTGCTTGCGAATATCTGCCTTGACCTCATCGAACGTACGCTGTTTGCCGGCCTTGATTTCCGCCACACGCAGCAGAACGGTCGTGAAGCGCCCTTTGACCACATCGGATATCTTGCCCTTTTCGAGCTTGAAGGCGGCATCCGCGATAGCCGGGTCGATCAGGCCCTGTTTGGTCTTGAAGCCGAGGTCGATGTCGGACTTCTTTGCGCCGGCTTCTTTGGCGACGTCGAGGAACTTTGCACCGCCATCGA
Organism: Hyphomicrobiaceae bacterium; assembly: GCA_051010015.1. Taxonomy (GTDB): domain Bacteria; phylum Pseudomonadota; class Alphaproteobacteria; order Rhizobiales; family Hyphomicrobiaceae; genus CAJQQK01. The sequence goes on along the minus strand of JBPCVZ010000158.1, from coordinate 1,701 downwards.
GCTTGGCCTTGGCGGCCTTGGCGGCGGTTTCATCCTTGAAGGGAATCTGTTCGATGCGGCGCTCTTCCGCGACGGCAAATGAGTCCTTGTCGCTGTCATAAGCCGACTTCAGGTCCGCATCGGAGATTTTCAATTGCTTTTTGGCGGCGTCGGCGGTCAACAGCAGCGCTTGGAATTTGCGATATTCCGGCACGACAAAGCGGCGCTTGTTGGATTCATAGGTTTTTTTCAGGTCAGTGTCGGTCGGGGTGCCGAGTTTCACGGTCGTGGCCGGGATGATCTCGAGGTATTTGGCAACGCGCTCTTCGCCCTGGTAGGTGCGCAGCATGTCCGTCATCGCTTTGGGCGGGGTGACGTTGGCGAGCATGCTGTTGGTCAGATGGCTGCGGATCGTGTCGCGGCGGCGTTGGTCGAAAAACTGGCTCTCGGTATAGCCGCTCTGGCGCAGCACTTCGTTGAGGCGGTTGGCGCTGAACGTGCCGTCGAGACCCTGAAATACGGGGTCTTTGTAGACATCCTTCTCGACCGCCTTGTCACTGATGTCGAGGTTTAGTTCCTTGCCATGATTGTCGACGGCGATGGTTCCCGTGAGGCGGGCAAGCACCTGCTGTTCGATGCCGAACGCCTTGGCTTCCTGCGGGTTCAGACGGCGACCGAAGCGGCGTGCAAGGTTGTCCAACTGAAACTGGTAGGCTTGGCGAAATTCGTTTGCCTGGATAGGCGTGCCACCGACGTTGGCGACGACGTCACGGCCGTAGCCGCGGACCATGTCGCCAATTCCCCAAACCGCGAAGCTGACAATGAGGAGGCCGATCAGGATTTTTGCCAAGATACCTGAGACGTGTTTGCGGATCACTTCAAGCATGGGTCGGCACCAGTGTTGGTTCAAGATGTGTCATGGCAGCTCCGGCGCAGCTCCGGAACTGGACAGTTGATGGGCTTTTGGCCAATCGTGTCCGGTCTGCGCTGCGCATTCGGTTTCGAAAGAGCATTGTCGTCGACAGATCGCGGTTTTACGCGGGAAAATCAACCCCGTGCGGGCGCTAATGTTCAAGCATTGGCGTCGCAATATTGCCAGATTGAGGGTTGGCAGCGCAGCGCCGGGAAGTGGATCAATTGGTTGGGCCGGATCACGGATTGCGATAAGACTCTGCGCGAACGACCTTCAAAGACGAGGAATTAAGGGTGATTCATGACTGACATCAGACCATTGGTGGCGGGAAACTGGAAGATGAATGGGCTCCACGCGGCGTTGGGTGAAGCACGTTCCATCGCCGAGGCGGTGGCGCTCAAAGCACCAAATGTTGATGTCATGTTATGTCCGCCAGCGACACTTGTCGCGGCCATGGTGGAGGCGTCAGCCGGACGCTTCGCCGTCGGCGGGCAGGACTGCCATGCGGCGGCCAGCGGTGCCCATACCGGTGATCTATCGGCGGAGATGCTTGCCGATGCTGGGGCGACGGCAGTGATCGTCGGCCATTCGGAACGGAGGGCGGATCATGGAGAACGCAGCCAGGATGTCGCAGCCAAGGCAGCTGCAGCGCACCGTGCCGGCATAATGGCGATCATTTGTGTCGGTGAAACGGCGGGTGAGCGGGCGGCAGGGCTGACTCTGCAGGTCGTCGAGCGCCAGCTGGTCGGGTCGTTGCCCGAAGGAGTGACGGCGGAGAATACGGTGATTGCCTATGAACCGGTGTGGGC
>JBPCVZ010000157.1:0-16351 GCA_051010015.1 Hyphomicrobiaceae bacterium | reverse complement strand
TTCGATTGCGGATGCCAGACCCGGACGGCCGCTATCACATTCCACTGATGCTGGCGCCGAACAGCTATTCGGTATGGTGGTCAAGCTGATAGTTGTGGCTATTGTGAGCTGTAACCAGCTTGCATATCGGATTGGCGTGCAGTGTCTGCTCGTTCGCTTAGTTCGCCATACCCGCCACCGCCGGGCGTGCGCAGCGTAACCGTCTGTCCGTCATTGAGCACGACGTTGCGGCGATGGTCGATGATTTCGCCATCAATGCGCACTTCTCCTTTTGCGCCTGCTTCGGCGCCGCCAAATCCGGGAGCCGGCCTTTTGCACCGCTCCGCCATGAAGATCATGCCGATCGGTGTGTCTGTTTTGACTTCAAAGTGAATCTCCTGGCCAAGGCCGCCGCGGAACTGCCCGTTGCCGCCGCTATCGGGCCGCAGCTTCTTGTGGTGCACGAAGAGCGCACTGTTGCGCTCGATCAGTTCGATCGGCACGTTGGAGATGTTGCTCGGCCAGGAATACGTGCTCTGGCCATCGCCGCCGTCGGTCGCCCCCATGCCGCCATTGAAGAACAGCACGTTGGCGTAGGTCTTGCCGTTGGGGCGCACGCCGCTCTGGATGATGCTCCACAACGGCGAACCGGAGGCCGCGATGACGCGATCACCGAGGACCGGGGCGAGCGCCCCGAAGATCGCGACCGGTACGTAGTGCCCGGTTGCCATGCGCCCGCCGACGGCGACGGGGAAGGTCGGGTTGACGATGGTGCCCTCCGGCGCGCTGACATTGATGCACCGGAAGATACCTTCGTTGTTGGGTAGTTCCGGCAGCAGGGCGCACTTGAGCGCATAAGAGGCCATCGCGAAGGTGTAGGTCATCGTGCAGTTGATGGCGCGGTCGACTTGGGCGGAGGTGCCCGTGAAATCGCAGTTGATCGTGTCGCCCGCGACGGTCACGGCGACCTTGAAGTCGAAGGGCTCGTCCATGCCATCGGTCTGGAAGGCATAGGGGTAGGTGCCATCCGGCAACGCGCTGATCGCCGCGCGCATCGCTTTCTCACAGCGACCAAGGACTTCGCCACCAAAACCGTCGAGGTCAGGGAGTTGATACTCGTCGAGGAGTTCGACGAGCCGGCGCTCCATCAGCTCGAGCCCGGTCAACTGGGCCCACAGGTCGCCCTCGGTCTGATCCGGCGTGCGCACCGCCGCGCGCAGCAGTTTGAACAGCGTCGCGTCGGGCGCGCCGGCGCGCAGCAGCTTCATGATCGGGATATGAAAGCCTTCCTCGAAGACTTCACGGGATTCGACGGAGCGCACCTTGCCGCCGATGTCGGGCGCGTGTGCCGTCGAGGCGGCGAACGCGACAACCTTGCCGTTGTTGAATATCGGCCGTGCCACCGTGATGTCGTTGAGGTGGCCGGTCGCGATCCACGGCGTGTTGGTGACGAGCACGTCGCCGGGCGCCATGTTGTCGATACCGATCTCCTCGATGAAATGTTTCACCGTGACCGGGAGCGTGCCAATGAAGGATGGAATGCTCTCGGTGTTCTGGGCGAGCGACTGGCCTGTTGCATCGGTCAGGACACAGGCAAAATCATTCGACTCGTTGACGAGCGTCGAGAAGGACGTGCGTCGCAGTGCCTTGGCGGCTTCGTCGACGGCCGAGATCATGCGTGTCCAGAGAATTTCGAGCGTGACCGGATCGAAACGCGGCGCATTGCTGACGGTGCTGGTGGGGCTGTTCATCGGGTCTGACCTCAACCGATTGTCACAATGATGCTGCCGCTGGGTGCGACGTCGAAACGCCCGCCGGGGCCGACAATAAGTGTCGACTCGCGCTCTTCGATGATCGCCGGGCCGTCAAACCCCTGACCGGGCTGGAGGGCGTAACGGTCGTAAACGGTGGTCGCGACGTGGCCGTCGCGTTCCGGGAAGTAGGCCGCGCGTTCGCCCTTGACGGCGTCGCCCTGGCTTGCCGCGCTTGTCTGCATCTCGCCGGCACTGCCGGGCACGTCGATCGTGGCTGTGACGCGCACGTTAATGATCTCGACGGCGCTGGCCGGTGGTGTGCGTGTGAAGGCGGCAATGTAGCTGGCCTCGAAGGCCTCTTTCAGCGCGGTTTCCGAGGCGGCCGTGTAGGGGCCAGCGGGCAGCGACACGACGAGTTCCGAGGCCTGGCCGACGTAGCGGATATCGGCGAGGCGCTCGATCCGCGCGGCATCGCCTGGCAGGCGCGTGTCGTCGAGAACCTGGCGGGCATCGCTCTCAAGCCCGGCAAACGTCGCTTCCAGTTGCGCCCAGTCGAGCGTTGCCATGTCCTGCGCGACGGTCGCGACGCGGTCGACGCGGGCCGGTGCGATCAGCAGGCCGAGGGCAGAGGCGACACCGGCGGCGCGGGGCACGATCAGCGATTTCAGGCCGAGCTTTTTGGCGACGTAGTAGGCGTGCACGGGGCCGGCGCCACCGGTGGCAAGCAGCGTATAGGCGCGCGGGTCCTTGCCATGTTCGGCGATGTGGACACGGGCAGCATTCGTCATGTTCTCGTTGACGACATCGTGGATGCCCCAGGCGAGCGCCGTCTGATCGAGACCGGTCGCGTCGCACAGCGGCGCGAAGGCGCGTTCGACGGCGGCCATGTCGATGGCCATCGTACCGCCGGCAAAGAAATCCGGATCGAGAAAGCCAAGCAAAAAATCGGCGTCGGTTACAGTTGGTTGGTCGCCGCCAAGTGCATAAGCGGCGGGCCCCGGTTCGGACCCGGCGCTGAGGGGCCCGACCTTGAGCAGGCCGATGGTATCGGTGTGTGCGATCGAGCCACCGCCGGCGCCGATCTCGATCAATTCAAGCGTCGAAATGCGGATCGGCAGGCCGCTGCCTTCGATGAAGCGCTTGGCGCGGGCGGCCTCGAAGCTGTAGGCGACGGTCGGCTGGCCGTTGTCGATGACGCTCAGCTTCGCCGTGGTGCCGCCCATGTCGAAGGCGAGCACGTGATCGCCGCCGTCCTTTGCGCCGAAATGAGCAGCGACGAGCGCGCCGGCGGCCGGGCCCGATTCGAGCAGTTGCACCGGTGACCGTTTGGCTTCGCCGACGTTGGTCAAGCCGCCGTTCGAGAGCATCATCAGGAGCGGTGCGTCGATGTCGCGGGCGGCGATCCGCTCGGCGAGCGTCGAGAGATAGCGCTCCGCGAGCGGCTTGATGTAGGCATTGCAGGCCGTCGTCGACGACCGTTCGTACTCGCGAATCTCAGGTTCGACATCGACGGAAGCGCTGAGCGACAGGTCAGGGAAGGCGCTTTGGACGATCTCCAGCGTGCGACGCTCGTGCGCTGGATTGGCGTAAGAGTGCAGAAACGTGACGGCCAGCGACTGGACGCCGTGCGCGACGAGTTGTTCGGTCGCCGAGAGGACGGTGGCTTCGTCGAGCGGGGTGTGAACGCTGCCGTCCGGGTTGAGGCGCTCGGTGACTTCTAGGCGCAGGTGGCGCGGCACCAGGGCAGCCGGCTTGACGATCTTGATGTCGTAGAGTTCGTACTTGCGCTCGCGGCCGATCTCGAGCGTGTCGCGGAAACCGGCCGTGGTCAGCAGGCCCGTCGTCGCCCCCTTGCGTTCGATCAGCGCGTTCGTGAACAGCGTCGTGGCATGCACAACCCGGCCGATCTCGGTCGCGGTGACGACACCTTCGGCGAGCAAGCCATCGATGCCGGCCATGACGCCGCGCGAGGGATCGTCATGCGTCGTCAGTTCCTTGCGGCTGAACTGGGAGCCGGATTGGGTGTCGTAAACGACAATGTCGGTGAACGTACCGCCAATATCGATGCCAAGACCGTAACGCTTCACCGTCGCTGTCCCCTGTACGCTGCTTTGATCGGCCTAGTTGTACGCGTTGCAGCACGCGGCGACAATTCGAGCCATGATGCTTGTCGCGGCGAAGAAGGGGTAAGGTCTGCGAGATATCGATCGGCGTCCGGATGGGCGTCTGAGACCGGTTGCATTCGATGACGGTGCTGCGATGATGGCGCTCCTGCGAAGTCTGGTTGCCAAGGCTCAATGTCCGCTGAACCTGTCGAAAAACCCTGGATTGGCCGTTCGGTCGAACGCCACGAAGATGCCGCCCTGCTGACCGGGACGGCGCGGTTCATGGATGACCTCGGCGTTGCGCCGGGCACACTACATGCCACCTTCGTGCGTGCGCCGCATGCGCACGCGAAGGTTTCTTCGATCGATACCACCGCGGCGGTTGCGTGTGACGGTGTGCAGGCGGTCATCACCGGCGTGGATATCGCGGCGTTCTGTCGGCCCTTCACGGTGGGCGTCAAGGCGCCGATGGAACACCGGCCGGTCGCGGTTGGCCGCGTGCGCTATCAAGGCGAACCGGTCGCGGTCGTGCTTGGCGATACGCCCTACACCTCCGAAGACGGCGCGGCATTGGTGGAGGTGGCCTATGACCCGCTGCCCGCCGTCGTCGATCCGCGCGCGGCCATGGCGGAAGACGCACCGCTGCTGCACCCGGAAGTCGGCGCCAACGTGGTCGCCGATCGCAGTTATCGATATGGCAACCCGGAAGCTGCCTTCGCCGACGCGGCGCATGTGATCTCGATTGACATCACCTATCCGCGCAACTCGGTGACGCCGATCGAATGCAACGGGCTGATCGCGGAGTATCACAGCGGCACGGACAGCTACGAGGTTACGTCCAATTTCCAGGGGCCGTTTGCCTTACATCCCGTCATGGCGCTGGCGTTGCAGGTGCCGGCCAACCGGCTGCGGCTGAAGTCACCGCCGGCGAGTGGTGGCAGTTTCGGCACCAAGCAAAGCGTCTTTCCGTACATTGTCGCCTGCTGCGTCGCTTCACGGATCGTAGGGCGGCCCGTGAAGTGGATCGAAGATCGCCTCGAACACCTGATGGCCGGGACATCGGCGACCAACCGCGTGACGGCCTTGACGGCGGCGGTCGAGGCGGATGGCCGGATCACCGCGCTCGACTGGGACCAGATCGACGATTGCGGTGCCTATCTGCGCGCGCCCGAGCCGGCCACGATCTACCGCATGCATGGCAACATGACCGGAGCCTACGACATCCGCCATGTCGCGATCCGCAACCGCAATGTGCTGACCAACAAGACGCCGAGCGGGCTGGTACGCGGTTTTGGCGGGCCGCAGGTTTATTTCGCGCTGGAGCGCCTGGTTCACAAGATCGCCTGCCAGTTGGCTCTCGAGCCGCTAGAGGTCATCAAGAAGAACCTCATCGCCGCTGGTGCATTTCCCTATCGCACTGCGTCGGGCGGTTTGTACGACAGCGGTGACTACCCGGCCGCCGTGGCGTTGGCCGAGGCGGACGGTCGGCTGCAACGGCTGCAAAAGCGCCGGCAAGATGTGCGCGCGGCCGGCGGCCTCTACGGCATCGGTATGGCAGCGATCGTCGAGCCGTCGATATCGAACATGGGCTACATAACGACCGTGCTGACCGCGGACGAGCGCGCCCGTGCCGGCCCGAAGGGCGGTGCCGTGGCGACCGCGACGGTCGGCGTCGATGCCCTCGGCAGCGTGTCGGCCCACATCTCGTCGGTGCCGCAGGGGCAAGGCCATGAAACCGTGATCGCGCAAGTCGTTGCCGATGGGCTCGGCCTGACGCCGGATGCGATCGCGGTCAATACCGACCTCGATACGGGTCGGGACGCGTGGTCGGTCGCGAGCGGCAATTATTCGAGCCGCTTTTCCGGCGCGGTAACCGGCGCTGCCAAGCTGGCCACGGACCGCTTGCGCGGATGCTTGTCGGACATTGCGGCGGCGCATTTTGGCTGCAGTGCGGATGCCATCTCATTTGCGGGTGGAACGATCGCCGTCGAGGGCAGTGATGCCAAGCCGTTGCCGTTCCGGCGTCTCGCTGCGACGTCGCACTGGGCGCAGGCGACGCTGCCACAGGGAATGGAGCCTGTGATCCGCGAGACGGTGTTTTGGTCGCCGGATGTCCTGATGCCGCCGAACGATGCCGACGAGATCAATTCCAGCGCGGCACATGGTTTCGTTTTTGACATGTGTGGTGTTGAGATCGATCGCGACACCGGCCAAGTCCGGATCGACGACTACACGACGGTGCACGATGCGGGCACGCTGCTGCACCCGGCAATGGCGGACGGGCAGGTGCGTGGCGGTTTTGCCAATGCGCTCGGGGCAACGCTTTACGAGCATTTCAGCTATGGCGCGGACGGCAGCTTTCACTCGGGCACGTTCGCCGACTATACCGTGCCGACGGCCACCGAAGTCCCCGACATCACCATTCTGCACTTGGAGACGGCGTCACCGGTTACGCCGCTTGGCGCCAAGGGCATTGGCGAAGGCAACTGCATGTCGACGCCGGTGTGCATCGCCAATGCGGTCGCCGACGCGCTCGGACAGGAGGATATTTCGCTGCCACTAACGCCGTCGCGGGTGCATGCGCTGTTGGCAACCGACGAACCGGCGATGCCGGTAGGTGCGGCCGGCATGGATTTACCAAAGCTGCACCGCGCGGACTATGCCGTGACGGGCGATGGCGAGGCGCGAGTCGGCGTGCCGCCGGACGTGATCTGGCCGCTGTTCTTCGATGTCGCGGCGGTCCGGGCGATTGTGCCGGGATGCCGGACGCTCGTGCAGGTCGATCCCGGCCACTTCTCGGGGCAGGCGGTGCTCGGCGTCGGCGTCGTCAAGGGTGTCTTCGACGCGGACGTGCGTATCACGGATGCGGTGGCGCCGCGATCGTTGCGCCTGGTCGGCGATGCGAAAGGACCGCTCGGCGCGAGCACGGGCGAAGCGGTTGTCGAACTGATTGCGGACGGGGATGGGACGTGCCTTCGCTATCGCTACGGTGTCGATCTCTCCGGCAAGGCGGCGGCGATCGGCGGGCGCATGATCGGCGGCGCGGCCAAGGTCCTGATCAACGAGTTTTTCCGGCGGCTGGCCGCACGGGTCGATCCGGCTGCGCACAATGGTGTCACGGAGGCCACCGGGCTCATGGGTATGCTACGCCAGGTGTGGGAGCGGGTCCGATTACTGCTGGCGGGAGGCCACTCTTGAAACCGGCTCCGTTCGATTATGTGCGCCCGAGCGATATCGGCGAGGTTCTCGACCTCCTCGCTCGGCATGGTTCCGACGCGCGCATTCTGGCCGGCGGCCAGTCGATGATGGCGATGCTCAATATGCGCGTCGCGACACCGAAGCTGCTGATCGACATCGGTGGTTTGCGCGATTTGGATTATATCCGCGAAGCGGGCGACCACATCGCGATCGGCTGTGCCACACGGCAATCGACGCTCGAGCGCTGGCCGCACCTCGAACAGAAGTTGCCGTTGATTGCCAAGGCGCTGCCGTGGGTCGGTCATGTCCAGACGCGCAGCCGCGGGACGGTGTGCGGGTCTCTCGCCCATGCTGATCCATCGAGTGAATTGCCGTTGTGCCTAGCGCTTCTCCGAGGGCACGTCGTGCTGCGCAGCCGGCGCGCAAGCCGCGTGCTGGCGGCCGCTGATTTCTTCGCCGGCGCACTACAGACCACGCGGCGCGATGACGAACTGATTGAAGAGGTGCGCTTTCCCGTGCGGCCCGATGCGACCGGCGTCGCGTTCCACGAAATGGCGATCCGCCACGGCGACTTCGCGATCATCGCAGTGGGCGCCGTGGCGGATGCGGTTGGCGTTTCGGTCGGGGTTGGCGGCGGCGCCGACTATCCGGTGGTTAAACGGCTGCAACTCTTGGAGGGTGATGCGCTCGAGGCGGCATTGAACGCGTTGGCCTGGTCGCTGGATTGCCAGGATGATCTGCACGCGACGGCGGCCTATCGGCGCCATCTCGTTCGCGGCCTTGGCCAAAAGACGATCGAGGAGGCCATCGCATGCCGATCCTGAATGCCGGCCAACGCCACAAGGTTACGTTGACGCTCAACGGTCACAAGCGCAGCGGCTTCGTGGAGCCGCGCATGTTGCTCAGTGATTTTCTACGTCACGAGATCGGCGCGACCGGCACGCATGTCGGTTGCGAGCATGGTGTGTGCGGTGCGTGCACGGTCAAGCTCGACGGTGAGCCAGTACGCGCCTGCCTGACACTTGCCGTTCAGGTCGAAGGGCGCCGCGTCGACACGGTCGAGGGGCTTGGCGAAAGCGACGGGCGGCTTGGCATTCTGCAAAGCTGCTTTCGACGCCATCACGCGCTCCAGTGCGGTTTTTGCACGGCGGGCATCCTGATGTCGCTCGATGCCTATCTCGGCGCCAATCCAGACGCGAACGAAGGCGAGCTGCGTGTACTGCTCTCCGGCCACATCTGCCGTTGCACCGGTTATACGCCGATCATTGCAGCCGCGCTCGAGGCGGCCGAGTTGCTGCGCGACGCATCAAAGTCCGCAGGGGAGGCGTAGACGATGTTCGATCTCGGCCGAACCCTGATCGCAGCGGCGGCACGCAATCCGCAGGCGCCGGCGCTGGTCGATGGCGATCTTCGACTCAACTACGCGGAGCTTCTCGATCGCGCGCAACGCGTTGTCACCGGCCTTGACCGTCTCGGCATCACGCATGGGCAGCGGCTGCTCGTTGTGCTGCAGAACCGTGCCGAATGCGCCATCCTGCATTGGGCGGCGCAACTGGCCGGGATCATCGTGACGCCGATCAACTGGCGGGCGACGGCGCAGGAGGTCGAATTCTTCGCGACGAACGCCGAAGCCACGGCGGTGGTATTCGAACCCGTGTCGGTGGATGCGGTGATGGGCGCGCTAGCATGCGCCGCCCTGCCTCGCATCGCTGTCGGCGCACCCGGCACCGGCACGATCGACTTCGATGAACTGCTAAACGCGCCGCCGGTCGCCGACGTGCCGCGCGCCTCGGCCGAGGACATGTCCTTGATGCTCTATACGTCGGGCACGACCGGTCAAGGCAAGGGCGTGCCGCGGCGCCACCGGGCAGAACGGGCGGCGGCGATCGCACATGTGGCGCAGAACGCCTATCGGGCCGGTGAAGTGACGCTCGGCGTGATGCCGCTCTACCATACCATGGGTGTGCGTTCGCTATTGTCGATGGCCGTCATCAACGGCACGTTCGTGTGCTTGCCCCGGTTCGATGCCGGGCGGGCCCTGGCGTTGATTGCCGCCGAGCGCATCACCAACCTCTATCTGGTGCCGACGCTCTATCATGACCTGCTGGCGCATGATGCATTCGACGTGACAGATACGTCATCGGTGACCAAGCTCGGATTTGCCGGTGCCGCGATGACGGACGGGCTCTTGCAGCGCCTCGACGCGGCGTTCTCGCCCGAGCTGTTCGTCAATCACTACGGGTCATCGGAAATCTATACTTTCACCGTCGAGCAGAGCGCGGTGGCCAAACCGGGCAGCGCTGGCAAGGCGGGCATCAATACGCAAGTGCGCGTGATCGCCATCGGTTCCGATGACCCGGCCGCTGCCGTGGCGCCCGGTGAAGAAGGCGAGATCATCGCGACGCTGGACGGTGACGAGGCGTTCGAGGGTTATTGGCAGCGACCTGATGCCGACGCCAAGGCGTTGCGACACGGCTGGTACCTCACCGGCGACATCGGTTATGTCGACGGCGATGGCGATCTGTTCGTAACCGGGCGGGTCGACGACATGATCATAACGGGCGGCGAGAACGTGCTGCCGGCCGAGATCGAGTCGGTCCTGTCGCTGCATCCGGCGGTAGCGGAGAACGCGGTTGTCGGGTTGCCGGACGCGCGTTGGGGCCAGCAGGTGACGGCGTTCGTGCGGTGCAGCGTGCAAGTGAGCGAAGACGAACTCGATGCCTGGTGCCGGCAATCGTCTCTCGCCAACTTCAAGCGACCACGCGCCTACGTCTTCGTTGAGGAAATCCCAAAATCGCCGGTCGGCAAGATCCTGCGCCGGAAGCTCGTGGCGGGGGAATATGAGGAAGCGCGGATTGCTGAGTGAATAATTCCGCGACGGTTTGCTCACCCTGCGTCTTCGATATCTGCGGCGAGCAGGTCGTACAATTCCTGCGTCACTTCGGGCCGCACGCCGAACCACAGCTCGAACCCGCGCACGGCCTGATGCAGCAGCATGTCGAGCCCGTTCGACGTCGCCAAGCCACGCGCCTCCGCCGCAGTCAGCAGCGGCGTCTTGAGCGGCACGTAGACGATGTCAGAAACCACCGCCGTATTTGAAAGCCCGCTGATGTCGACGTCGAGTGGCGGCTGATCGTGCATGCCGAGCGAGGTGGTATTGGCCAGCATATCCGCGCCATCGAGGCACCGCGCCAGATCGGACCAAGCAGTCGGCTCAATGGCCGGTCCGAATTGCGCACGCAACGCTTCGGCCTTGGCGAGGGTGCGATTGACGACATGGATGGTCTTGATGCCGCGTTCGATCAGGCCGTAGATCACCGCCCGACCAGCACCACCGGCCCCGAGCACGACCGCTTTGTTCGTGCGCTGGTCCCAGCCGGGCGCGGCAGCATCGAGGGCGCAAAGGAAACCTTCGATGTCGGTGTTGGTTGAGAGCAGGCGGCCGTCGTCGAGCCACAGCGTATTGGCAGCACCAACGGCTTGCGCACGGGCGTCGGGATTGGACATCGCCAGCGCCACGTCCTTGTGCGGCATCGTCACGTTGGCACCGACATAACCGTGTCCAGCGAGATCGCTCAAAAAAGCTTCGACGTGGTCGGGCGCGATCTCCTCGGCACGGTAATCCGCGTCGAGACCATGCTTCTTGATCCAGTAGCCGTGCAGCTTCGGCGATCGCGAATGCTTTGCCGGATAGCCGATGACACAGGCGGCGCGCTGACTGTCGGACATGGCGTTTCGCCCCTTACGAATTGTCTGAATCGGCCGCAAGCATGTCGGCCATGGCATCGACCGCAAGCGGGTAGCCGTTGACACCGAGGCCGCAGATCATGCCCGTCGCCGCGTAGGTGATGAACGAGACATGCCGGAAGGCTTCGCGCTTGTGTGGGTTCGAGATGTGCAACTCGATGATGGGCTTGTCGAACATGTTCAAAGCGTCGAGGATCGCGACCGACGTGTGCGTGAAGGCGGCCGGGTTGATAATGATGCCGGCAGCACTGTCGATGCCGTTATGAATCCAGTCGATGATCTCGTATTCGCGGTTCGATTGATGAAAAGAGATCGTGTGCCCGCGCGCTGCCGCCCGCTTGGCGCACATCTCCTCGACGTCCTTGAGGCTCGTCGAACCATAAATCTCGGGCTGCCGTGTGCCGAGCCGGTTTAGGTTGGGGCCGTTCAAGATCAGGATCGGCTGGCTCATGGGTCTTCCTTGCTGGCGGTCATGCGCGCGCGGTGCGCCGGATCGTGGGGATGCGATTGTAAGCGGCCTCGTTGATAGCACTAACACCCATCAACACAACAGGCCTGCGCAGACAAGGTTTGCAGCAGGCAGCTCGGGCCAACGCAGGTTGACCGGCCTGGACGGAGCCAGACGAAGGCCAGTGTCGCTGCAGGGTGGCGGCCGGCTTGCGACTATGGTTTGTTTCCGATGTTGGCCTGCCAACGATCCCGGGAAACTTTCAGGACGTGCACCATGTCGAACGATCCGCTGCTGCAACCCTACCAGCTCAAGCATCTGACGCTGAAGAATCGCATCCTGACGTCGGCGCATGAGCCGGCCTATCCCGAAGATGGCCTGCCGACGGCACGCTATCGCGCATACCACGAAGAACGCGCCAAGGCCGGCGTCGCACTGGCAATGACGGCGGGATCGGCGGTCGTCTCGAAGGACAGCCCGCCGTCGTTCAACAACGTGCTTGCCTACAAGGACGAAGTGGTGCCCTGGCTGCGCGAGCTGACGGATGCCTGCCATGCGCATGGCTGTGCGGTCATGATCCAGCTGACCCATCTTGGCCGTCGCACGGCCTGGAGCTACGGCGACTGGCTGCCCTCGGTATCGTCCTCGCACATCAACGAGCCCGCGCATCGTGCATTTCCCAAGCAGGTCGAGGATTGGGATATCGCGCGGATCACCAAGGACTACGCCGATGCCGCCGAACGGATGCAGGCGGGCGGCATGGATGGCATCGAGCTGGAGGCCTATGGCCATCTGCTTGATCAGTTCTGGTCGCCGCTCACCAATACGCTCGAGCCGCCGTACAACGGTGATCTCGAGAACCGCATGCGGTTTTCGATGGAAGTGCTGCAGGCGATCCGCGATCGCGTCGGGCCGGACTTCATCGTCGGCCTGCGCTTTACCGCGGATGAAGGCATGCCGGGCGGCATCGACGCGACCGAGGGGCTCGAGATTGCCCGGCGCCTGCGCGATAGCAAGCTGGTTGATTTCCTCAATGTTATTCGCGGTACCGTTCACTCCGACCCATCGATGACCAAGGTCATTCCGATCCAGGGCATGGCAAGCGGGCCGCATATCGACTTCGCCGGGGCCGTGCGCAAGGAGACGGGCATGCCGACTTTCCATGCCGCGCGGATTCCCGATGTTGCGACGGCGCGCCACGCCATTGCCACCGGCCAGCTCGACATGGTCGGGATGACCCGCGCGCATATGGCCGACCCGCATATCGTGCGCAAGATCGCCGAGGGCCGCGAGGATGACATCCGTCCGTGTGTCGGTGCCACCTATTGCCTGGATCGCATCTACCGGGGCGGCGAAGCGCTGTGCATGCACAATGCGGCAACGGGACGTGAGCTGACGATGCCGCACGACATTGCGCCGGCAGCCGTGCGCAAGAAGGTCGTCGTGGTCGGTGCCGGCCCTGCTGGTGTCGAGGCGGCACGCATTGCCGGCGAGCGCGGTCACGAGGTCGCGGTCTTCGAAGCCGCACCGCACCCCGGTGGCCAGCTGCGCCTCGCCGCGCAATCGGAACGGCGGCGCGAGATGCTGTCGATTATCGACTGGCGCATGTCACAGTGCGCCAAGCATGATGTCCGCTTCCAGTTCAACACCTGGGCGGAGGCGGATGACGTGGACTTTGAAAACCCGGATGTCGTTATCATCGCAACCGGTGGGTTGCCGGATACGTCGTTTCTCGACGCCGGCAGCGAGTTGGTCGTCTCGAGCTGGGACTTGATCTCCGGCGACGTCAAGCCGGGCTCGAACGTGCTGGTTTTTGATGATGCCGGCGATCACGCGGCGATGCAGGCGGCGGAAGTCGTCGCCAACAGCGGCGCCAAACTGGAGTTCATGACGCCGGACCGCATGGTGGCACCGGAAGTGATGGGCATGAACCTGGTTCCCTATATGCGCGCGCTATTGGACAAGGACGTGACCATGACGGTCGGGCGCCGGCTGAAATCGGTTGCCGCCAAGGACAACCAGCTGAGCGCCACGATCGGCACTGATTACAGCGACTATCAAAGCGTTGCGTCCTACGATCAGGTCGTTGTCAACCATGGTACGCTGCCGTTGGACGACCTCTATTTCGCGCTGAAGCCGCGCTCGTCGAACCTCGGTGAAATGGACTACCCGGCGTTCATTGCGGGGGCGCCGCAGACCGTGCAACGCAATGCAGACGGATCGTTCCAGCTCTTCCGGATCGGCGATGCGGTTTCGAGCCGGGATACCCATGCAGCGATCTATGATGCCCTGCGGCTCGTCAAGGACATGTAAGGGGCCTGCGATCGCTCAATTGGTGGCCCGTTAGTGGTTCGATGTTTGCAGTTGGAAATTGCAGATGATACGATCTACCCGCGCAAGCGGTCGCGGATTGCAATAGCGACTGCTACGCGCGCGATACGATTCTCTGACACGTAATAATATTTTGCATACCAGCTTCGAGCATTGCCGCAGATGTCTCATCTTTGACTTTAAATGAAACCATCAACTTCTGTTTGTTGTCAGATTGAGTTTTAGCTATCATTTCAATGTGAGGTATAGACATTATTTCTGGACCGATTTGTAAAAGCCAAATAAATTGTTCTGACCAGCTCGCATTTGATACTGCCAGTTTTCGAATGGAATGAGGTGGCACCAGCTGCGGGCTCGATAAGGAGTATGCATATGGGTGTTCAAATCATAATGGACCGTCACGGCGATACGCGTCGCCACTTCGATAGTGAGGATGCCAAGGCCGTGGCGCTGGCCAAGGAACGCTTCGAACAACTGACCAGCAAGGGCTATCGTGCCGTGGCTTTGGCACCGAACGGTGAACAGGGTGAATTGCTCGAGAGTTTCGACAAGACGGCAGAACGCACGCTATTTATTCCGCATCTCAAGGGCGGTTGATCGCTGTGCGCAGTCGTTATCTCGGTGCGATTTTCAACGGCCTGACGGCGGCCGTCGTGCGATGGTATCAGGGTCGTGACCCTGATGCCGAACTCGGCATCGACTTGCGTGATAGAAACAGTGTTGCGTGGTCGTTGCGCCAACGCCTGCGTTTTGCGCGGTTCCTGTTCGGCCATAACAGTCCGTTTCATCGCGGCCTGAAACTGTTGCTTGAGAATTTATCGCCGCATCAGCAGAATGAGTTTTTGCGGCATGGCTATTTTCATGTCGTTGGTGGGCGGACGAAACGGCTTTACCGGATATGCAAGGGCCGGCAGGTGAACGTGCATCAACTCGATGGCCGGAACCGACGGGTTTGTATCTGGTGTTTTTATCCGGCCGGCAACCTGGTCGAGGGCGACGTGATGCTTGCGCAAAAGCTCGCGCTTGAGCTTTTTGAGGACGAGGGGCTGGCCGTGGCCAACCGATTGTCGAACTTCTGCGAGCCGCTCAGATCGTAAGCATGGTGAGAGGTTGAGGTATAGACAGTCGCGCCTATCGCGCCCGTCGATATTGACGCGCCACAAAAGAGGTCTCTTCTTTGCGGCACGGATGCGGTAGGCTTGGTGCGCTCGTTGAAATCGATTGTTGATTGGGATGATGCGCTGCCCGTGCCGCAAGAAAAGTGAAACGACGCGTTATGAGGACTGCTGCGGCCGTTTTCATAGCGGGGCAGCGGATGCGCCGACGGCGGAAGCGTTGATGCGATCGCGGTATGCGGCGTTCGTGCGTCAGGATGCGGACTATCTGTTGAGGACCTGGCACGCATCGACACGTCTGGTCCACGTTGCCTTTCCACCCGATCAGCAGTGGTTGTTGCTGCGCATCGTTCAATCGACATCGGAGGGCGACACGGCAACGGTTGAGTTCGTTGCCCGTTCCCGCATCTCTGGCCGGAGTCACGTGCTGCACGAGGTGTCTCGATTTGTTCGTGAGGACGGCCGCTGGTTCTATCTCGACGGAGAACCATGATTCACCATGCTCAGGGGGCTGAGTGCGCCGGCTTCTTTACTGAGCTGGTGGATCTTGGCGCTATATGGTCTTAAAGCTCATAAAAAGAGTTACATTGCCGATAGTTATTGGCTAGGTTAGCGCCAGCGCGACAGCTGCGGAATAAGCAGATGCGCTGACTAATTGAACAAGGGAGTGACGAACGAATGTTTGCAAACCAAGGCGTCAAGCGGCAATTTGCCGGTTTGGCTCGAAAGATTGGCCTGGTTGGTGGGACGATGGCCCTCGCGGCCGCCGTTGCGGGCACCAGCGCAATGGCACAAGGCGTTACGATCCGTATCGCTTCTGACACGGTCGGACCGCCGCACCCGGCAGGGATTGCCATGGAGATCTTCAAAGAGAAGGTCGAAAAGGCGATTCCAGGCAGCAAGGTGCGCATTTACGTATCATCTTCGCTGTACAAGATCCCCGAAGCCGTCGAGGCCATGACCGAAGGCAACCTCGAAATGGCGTGGGGGCAGTTCGGCAAGACGGCGATCGTCGATCCGTTTGCCAATGTCGTGCTCGGCCCGATGCTGCTGACGACGCCAGGCGCGATCAACGCGATCGACAGCTTCGAAACCTTCAAGATGCTGCAGAAGCGCTTCAACGATGTTCATGACGTGACGATCTTCGGTTCGGCACACCTGAGCTTCTACATGGGTGCCGGTTCCGGCTCGCGCCTGTTGAAGCCAGATGACTTCAAGGGCAAGAAGATCCGCTCGATGGGCCCAGCCGAAAACGCAATGCTGCGGGCCTTCGGCGCGAACCCGACAACCATGGCCTTCGGCGACGTGCCGCCGGCACTGGAAACCAAGGTCATCGACGGTCTGCTGACCAGCCTCGGCGGCTTCTTCAAGGTCAAGGAACAGGCACCGTTCTACTCGATCGCCGGGATCAACGGCATCGTTGGCGACTACTACTACATCGCCGGTTCCAACAAATGGTGGAAGAAGCTCAAGCCGGAGCACCAGAAGATCATTCAGAAAATCCTGGTCGACGAAGTGCTGCCGTGGGCGAAGCGGGCCAACTACTGCAACGACAAGCGCCTGATCGACAAGTATGGCACGAAGGATCCTTCGAAACCCGGCATCTACATCATGACGTCGGCTGAATCGAAGGCGCTCGCCGACAAGCTCGGCGACGCCACGACGAAGTGGATC
>JBPCVZ010000156.1:0-7735 GCA_051010015.1 Hyphomicrobiaceae bacterium | reverse complement strand
AAAGCGGTGTTTCGAAGCCAATGGGTAATTTTCTGCCAGACTTACCGCAACTCAGGCAGGGAACTTGCGATGCGAAAGCCGCCATAGTTTCCCCGTGCACCGGCATAGTATTCATCGCGATCGGCAGAGCGCAGGTAGCGTTGCCCATAGCCCCAGGCACCGCCGCGAAGTACGCGGCGACTCTGGTTGCCACCTCTCACCCAGGCAGAGCCATCGTGCGGTGCCCGCTTGTAATTGGCGTGAACCACATCCTCCACCCATTCGACAACGTTGCCGTGCATATCATGGAGCCCAAATGCATTAGCCCGAAACCTGCCGACGGGCGCGGTGTGCACATAACCATCGTTGCAGCGGTATGTGGCGAGGTTCCTGCCATAGACCCGCCTCGCCGAAAGATCCGCACCATTGGCATGCTCGCAAAGCGCGCTGGGGCCTGACCCGTAACTGTAGGGCTTGTCGGAGCCCGCACGCGCGGCATATTCCCACTCGGCTTCCGACAGCAGCCGATAAGTCTTGCCGGTGCGCTGCGAAACCCAGGCCGCGTAGGTTTTGGCGTCATGCCAACTCACACAAACGACTGGATGATCATCGGTCTGCTCAAATCCAGGAGTTCGCCAGCCGCGGCCTGAGCGATCTTTCCAGTCGCCCTTACCGACCTTGCTTTCTGACCAGCAACTTCCACCATCCTTTTGCCCGGTGGCCAGGACAAAGGCGGCGTACTGGCCGCGCGTCACCTCGTATTTTCCGACCGCGAACGCTCGTGCAATCGAAACAGCATGGCGGGGCCCTTCATCCTTTTCGCGCCCACGTTCCTTTCTGGGTGAGCCCATCTTGAACTGACCGGGAGGCAGCACGACCATACGCGGGCACTTGGGACAGTCTTGGAATTCTGTCCCGGGCTCAAGTATGGCACGCGGTCTCGCAGCCGGCAGATTTTGTTGCTGCTGCGTCATAGCCAGTCGCTGGTCCGCAAGTTCCTTCAGTCGTGCATTCGCAAATGTCGCAAACACAGTTGCTGGATAAGCGCGGATGAAGCTTTCCAATACCGCACGGCTCTTTGTGTCCTCGATCGCATTCCAGGCCTGCGCGGCATTGCTAAGCTTGGCGGTGGACTTGGCAGCGGATTTAGGGGCGGGCCCGACCGCGCGCCCGGCGAGGTATACGTCGCCAATCACCTCATTATATACAGCCGGCGTTTGTCGGTGCGAAACGGTGCGAGCAAGGGCACGGACGTCACGCTTCACACGGCGTGTTAGCTGAGACAGCTCCTGGCCTTTCTGTGCCAGTAGAGGCAACAGTGTGCGGGTAAATATTGAATTCGGGTGTGGATCATTGTCCGCAAGCCGGTCCAAGGCCTGTTGCCCCGCCCCAGCCGAGAACAAAATAAGCGTACCTTCCGGCGGGTCCATTCGGGCAAGCCCGCGCCTGCCTCCAACAGATCTTCCGCGCTTGTCCTTAAAGGGGTTATCGCGACACGCATCGAGAACTAATAGACTAAGCCGCGCTCCGCGAGACTGGATCATGTCGACGATCAAATCGACACCGATGGCTTCTGCCTTCAGATAGTCCGCCTGACCGCCGCCTACCTGTGGAACGTCGGATGGCAATAGGAAATTCCGTCCGTCAATTCTCACGCCGTGCCCAGCAAAGTAGAAGCTTACAGTGTCGCCCGGCGTGATTCGGCTCACGAGTTCCTGCAGCTTGCGATTTATCTGCGAACGGCCCAAATCAAGGCCCAATAAAACGTCGAATCCGAGGTCGCGAAAAGTCTTGGCTGCGGCTTTGGCATCGTTACGAGCTTTGCGGAGTTGCTGATGGGCCGGAAGGTTGGTGTAGGTGTCATTACCGATTATCAATGCCACCCGATTGGCAGTGTTGGCCGGAGCTTGGCCACACATAACCATTAGACAAACGATAATCGTCTGGACCGTCGTGCCTATGACGCGATAGCAATGGGATTTCTGACAACAATGCATTCGCTTCATCGCATGCCAGCAGGTATACACAAGCGCTGAACCGCGCGCGTTAGCACTAATCGCATAGCCGCCCACTTTGCACTCGCGTTCTTGCCAGGTCATACTTTTGGATCCCACGGCGACCGATCCCAGGTAGCTGCCGTCACCCCCTCATTCCTCAGTTTGGACTTCTGCACCTTGGCAGTCAAAGTCTTAGGCAATTCATTCAAAACCCGCACGTAGCGGGGCACCATAAAACTCGCCAAACGTGGTCGCAGGAAATCGATTAAATCAGCAGGTTCGATCTCATGTCCGCTTTTTGGCGCAACAACAATCATTACCTCGTCTTCACCGTGCTCGCTCGGCACCGGAATGGCCGCGGCTTCCTGAACATCATCATGCAAGATGACAAC
The DNA here is from genome assembly GCA_051010015.1 of Hyphomicrobiaceae bacterium. Classification (GTDB taxonomy): domain Bacteria; phylum Pseudomonadota; class Alphaproteobacteria; order Rhizobiales; family Hyphomicrobiaceae; genus CAJQQK01. The sequence continues at coordinate 5,367 of JBPCVZ010000156.1, read as the reverse complement.
CGCCTCAACTTCGAATGAGGAGATATTCTCGCCCCGTCGTCGGATAGCATCCTTAAGCCGGTCAACGAATGAGTAAGTGCCATCCGCATTTTGTCGAAAGGCATCGCCTGTGTGAAACCATCCGTTGCGCCAGGCCCTAACCGTCGATTCCGGGTCCTTGTAGTAGCCATGATTGAGCGCCCAGGGGCAGTCGGTCCGGATGACCATTTCACCGATTTCGCCCGGCGGGACGGGACAGTCGTTTTCGTCTACCAGTCGGACGCAAACACCGGGCCGAACGGAACCTGTCACGCCCGGATTCCGCAAATTCTTTGCCGAAAACGTCGGGGTCGAAACCTCGGTCATGTTGAATATCGTATAGACGTCGGCACCAAACCGGTCATGGAAACCAGAAGCGGTCTTGTCATAGGGCACGATCAAGGCAGTGCGCAACGAATGGTCCTTGTCATCGGGCGATGGCGGTACCTTTGTGAGGAAGCTAGCCATCACGCCAAGAAGAAAAACCGCAGTGCTTTTGGATCGCCTAATCGTCTGCCAGAAAGTATCGGTCTTGAAACTCTCGATTATCGTGATCGAGGCGCCGCGGCAAAGCATGGCATTGACGATGAACGTGCCGCCGATATGGAAAAACGGCATGTTGATCAGAAACCGATCATCATCGCGCACCGGAGGCCAGGCATTTGCGTCCATGCTGGCATAGCTGTGGATGTAGCTAGACAGCACCCCTTTGGAGGGCCCAGTCGTGCCGGAGGTGTAAATGATCGACTGAGTGTCCCATGGTGCAATCTCACGATCGAGCGGCTGAAGAATGTGTTCATCATCAACGAGTGCTTCGACCGCGATGACGCTGAGATTGCCATGAATCTCTATATCGTGGATGCTTGCCCCGGCAGTGATGACAATGGTCGTCAACGACGCAACTGGGATGCTCACCAAGCGATCCAGATAGCTGCAGTCAGCGATCATTATCTTAGCATCGGAATTCTCAATGACATGCGCAAGCAGGGGGCCGCGGTAAGCTGTATTGATTGGCACGTATACGGCGCCGATATAGTTGATCGCGAAGAAAACGTTTAGCGCTTCCGGCCCATTTGGGAGCCATGACACGACATGATCACCTTGCTGCACTCCAAGCGACTGCAGGGCTGCGGCGAGCCGCCGCGCGTGCTTCCAGGTCTCCAGGAAGGTCCATTCGCTGCCATCGGAATCAAAATAGGCGAAAACATCGTCAGGTCGATCGTGTGCCAATCTGTCAATCACACGACGCAGCACACACTGGTCTGCAGTTGGAATATCCGGCTCCATCTCATTCATCACTCCAAGAAGCTCGTGCCAATTCAAGCATCGCAACCTTGTCAGTTGCAGCCGTCAATGCAATCCTGCGTAGCCCAATTTGGAAACCTATGGTCGTCAAGGATGGCAACGCGCGAGATCAAGCTCTACACCGACTATAAAAGTCCTTATGCTTTCCTGGCAGTACGTCCCGCATACGCGCTCGAAATCGAGCATGACGTCCGTATCGAGTGGCTGCCGTTAGTGTTGGAAATCCCCGAATTTTTGGGCAGTGTCGAAAGTCGCAACGAGCATCAATGGCGCCGCGTGCGTTATTCCTACATGGATGCGCGGCGCCTTGCCAATCGGGTCGGGCTAACTATAAGAGGGCCTAAGAAGATCTTCGATAGTTCACTTGCTGCCTACGGCCTACTTTATGCCAAGCAACAAGACGTTTTCAAAACGTACAACGACATTACGTTTGATCGTTTCTGGAAGCGGGAATTGGACATTGAGGACCTGACTGCCATCACGCAAGTCCTTGTGCAAGCGGGCGCTGATGTGTCGTCGTTCGATTCTTTTTGCCAAGGAGAGGGCCCCGATTTGGTAAGGCAAATCCGGCACGAGGCCAACGACTTCGATGTCTTTGGCGTGCCGACATTCGTGCTCGATGGCGAAGCATTCTGGGGAACAGATCGAATCGCACTGCTCAAGGAACGCCTCCATACGAGTTCTTGACTCGAAGGAGCCGAATGCATGCCGGGATACGATCTAACTTACGTCGCCCTCGTGGCCCGCGATGTCGATCAAACGATCCGCTTCCTTGGAGACTCGCTGGATCTGCCACGTCTTGACCTGGCGCGGGACGATATTGGCGACGTGCCGCTGTGAGGAGCCTGTCCTCTCCTGCAGCGTGCTGCGACGATTGAGCGAGTGCGCGGCCCACTGGTTCGAGACCGCGATTATTACGAGCAACACGGCGCCGACGAGCGCCAAGAGTCCTACTATCCGGGATCGACGCCGATGAGGACGAATGGGATATCCGCTGTGCGCGCAATTCCCTTGCAGGCGCTACAATTGAGTGATGAAGCCTGAATTCACTTTTCAATAGGCAAGGGCTGCCGCAATTGCAAACGGGCGGTCATGCTTGCTTTAGTGTAGCAAAGTCTTCGCTACCAGATGTCGCTTGTGTACTATGACTTTGACGCAAATACTCGATCAACAAGTTGATGAGCGTCTACACTCGGAGCAAGAATGGCGTGTATGCATTGACATCATGGCTGCTGCATCAATGGCGTCCTCGCCGAATAACCGAGGTCGCTTTAGTCAACGGTTTTATCGACCTGTCTTACTTCTCAGCGAGCTATCGCGAACGATTCCGTCGGGTGGCATTGGACCGATTTGCCAGAAGTTTTCGGCCAACCGAGTGACCAAGGAGATAAAGAATGGAGCACGGATTAATCTCGGCGCCACAGCCGGAAGCTGTCGAAGCCGGGGCCTTGGTTTTGCTCGCTGGCGGAAACGCTATCGATGCAGGGATAGCCTGTGCTCTCACACAAGGGGTTGTCGATCCACTAATGTGCGGATTGGGTGGTGTGGGGACCGCGGTCATCCATTCGCCTCGTCTGGACCGGCCGGAGAACTTCAACTTTCTTGGTTCGGCGCCGCTGGCCGCACACGATGATATCTGGAGCGACAGAATAGTTGGTGAGACCGGTGACGGTTTTGGTTTCATTCTGAAAGATAACGTCAACGCACTCGGTCATCAGGCGGCAATGGTGCCGGGCAATCTCGCCGGCTACTGGGCAATGCACCAGGAATTCGGACGGCTCCCCTGGGCCGACCTTTGCCAACATGCAATCGAGACAGCGACCGAGGGGTGGATGGTGCGCCCGCATGTCTACTCCTACGCAACGCAGGACGAGGGTGCTGTGGGCCGAGTGCACAACTCGGACATCCTTGGCTTCTCGCAGGAAGGACGGGCGCTCTACCTCGCGGATGACGGGCTCATGCATCGACCGGGAAGGAGGATAAAGAACCCGGCTCTGGCAGAAAGCCTGACTTTAATCGCGGCTGATGGCGCAGATGCCCTCTACGGTGGTGAACTCGGCCGTCGGCTTTGTGAGGACATGGCTGCATCTGGCGGCCTGATAACGATTGAAGATCTGCTCAACTATCGTGTTGTGCGGGCTCCGGCTCTGACCGGTACCTATCGGGATGTGGAGCTGGCGACCAACCGGCCGGGCGGATCGGGTCTGCAGGTGCTGCTGGCATTGAATATTCTCGAACAGTTCGACCCGAGTTCATTCAAATTCGGATCACCGGACCATCTTGTGCTGCTCGCCGAGGCTTTGACATATGCCTATGACACTAAGAGATCTGAAGTCGGCGATCCGGCGTTCGTCGATGTACCCGTCGAAAAGCTTCTCGATAAGGCTTCTGCAGTTAATCTTGCCGAACGTATCCGCAAAGGAGAACAGGCAACACTGAATCGCCTTCCCCAATCGCTGGAATCGAAGGGAACGACACACGTATCGGTGTATGATCGAGACGGCAATGCATTCTCGATGACCCACACGTTGGGCGCGCCATCCGGTGTTTTGCCTCCCGGAAGCGGCTTCATCCTCAACGGCTGCATGGGGATATTTGATCCGCGGCCCGGCCGACCAACGTCAATCAAACCTGGAAAATCCTATACCAGCTCAATGTCGCCGACGATCGCCTATCGTAGCGGCTCGCCCTACATCGTGATAGGGGCGCCGGGCGCGACCTACATCCCGCAGGCGATCACCCAGGCAATCGTCAACTGCATCGATTTCGAGATGTCAATCAGTGATGCCATCGCCGCGCCGCGCATTGCCGTCACGCAAAGCCGCCGTATCGATCTCAGCAATCGCATTCCGCGTTTCGTGGAAAAGTCATTGTCTGATCGCGGCTACGATACGCAGCGCAGCTACCTCAGCTACGCATTTGCAGGCGTGCACGGCATCAAAATCGACAACGGAATTGCAAACGGAGCGGCCGACCCCGGCCGGGATGGCATGGCTCTTACCGTGTGAGCCATATGGGCGGAGGTGCACGGGAAGCCGGCCCCAGTTGTTGCGAGCCAGCCTGAGCCGGCTGGGTTTAGTTATTGCAGTGCCCGTAGCAGCAAGTAGCGGTCACAACGGAAAATCTAAGTGTCGGCCACCGAAACATCTCTCGGGAAAGCAAAATGATCATTGAACACGTCGACGGTAAGCTACTGGTTGGGGAAGAAGGTCCTCTAACCATCGTCACCATTAACCGCGCGGAAGCAAAAAACGCTTGTGAGGTGGCAATGGTCAAAGGCCTCTATGAGATCTTTATGGCCTTCGAGGCAAAGGACAGTCAGCGGGTTGCGGTTTTGACCGGCGCAGGCGGCTCCTTCTGCGCCGGTGCCGATTTGAAGGAAGTCGCATCCGGCGTGGCCATCGGCTACAGTTGGGCAGGCAAAGACAAGGGAGCAACCCGCCGCCGGTTGGTCAAGCCTGTGATTGCTGCAGTTGAGGGGCATGCGGTTGCCGCCGGTCTGGCCCTGGCGGTCTGGTGCGATTTGCGGGTCGCCAGCGACAGCGCGGTTTTCGGAGTGTTCTGCCGCCGTTTCGGTGGGCCGATGCCGAATGGTGCAACAGTGCATCTGCCCCGCATCGTTGGTGAAAGCCGGGCGTTGGATATGATGATGACGGGTCGCCCAGTGAACGCGGATGACGCAATGCAGATTGGTCTTGCTGATCGCCGATGCGCCGATGGTGAGGCCCTGTCTGAAGCGAAAATAGCCGGATTTCCGCAAGCGGCCTTGTTGTCGGACCGGGAGTCGATCATCACTCAATGGGATTATGAATCGGAAACTGCGATTGATCAGTGCATCGCTGGCGCTGATAAAGCCTTTCAAGCGGAGTTTCAATCTGGCGCTGGCCGATTCATCGGCGGCGCAGGTCGGCATGGCCGGTTCGAGTGAGATAACCGATCCAAGGCCGAAAAAACTTGCAACATGCAGCATTATTAGTCTGCTTTTGTGGACTACGTGTCGTTGGTGCGATGCACGAACTCAATGAGGGACTACGTCTGCTTATG
>JBPCVZ010000155.1:0-3094 GCA_051010015.1 Hyphomicrobiaceae bacterium | reverse complement strand
TTGACACGAAGCACCATCTCATCGTCGCGCATGACGTGACGACAAGTGGATCGGATCGCTCCCAGCTCGCGCCGATGTCGAAGCTGACCAAGCAGGTTCTGGAAGTCGACAAGCTCGATGTCGTCGCTGATCGCGGCTACTTCTCAAACGAGCAGATCCTCAAATGCGCTGATGCGGACATCACCGTCACCTTGCCAAAGCCGCAGACCTCGAACAACAAACTCAAGGGGCTCTTCGTCAAAGCCGACTTTCGATACGTCCCTGATCATGATCGTTATGTGTGCCCAGCAGGTGAGTTGTTGGTGTTCGTCTCGCGCAAGAAGGACAATGATCTAAACTACCGTCGATATGCGACCAAGCAATGCGGTGGTTGCAAACTCAAGAAGCACTGCACCCGTGCCGCGCAGCGCGTCGTCACCCGTTGGGAGCATGAGCACGTCCTCGAAGATGTTCAGCGCAGGCTTGATGAGAACCCTGAGGCGATGCGCACCCGCCGCGAAACGGTCGAGCATCCGTTCGGGACGATCAAGGCGCGTATGGGCGCGATGCACTTTTTGATGAAGCGGCTGCACAACGTGAAGACCGAGATGTCGCTTGCCGTGCTGGCCTACAATCTGACCCGAGTGATGAACATTATCGGGATTGAGCCACTGATCGCTGCGATCAGGATGCTTTTGCGCCTGATCTCACCCAATTACGCCCGAACGACCATCTGGATCGCCCTGACAGCCCCATGTACGCCGATCTGCGCAAAACTCAGCTAACACGCCACCGCTACCAAAATATACCTCTGACCGACACTTGATCTGGCGTTTCGTAACGGCCAAGACCCATTGCAGGCATTTAGCTTTGGCTAACTTTCGCGAAGCTGGGTCGTCGAGATTATGGGTTTGCAGAGATCTCACAGCCCGTCGATGCGGTGGCCTGATTTGCGTGTATGGTGCGAACCACACAATATCTCTCAAAGCGTTGAATTGCCCGCGCCGAATCGCGGGTACCTGACTACTCGCCTTGGTCGAATTCAATTTTACGTCCGGTAGTTCGTTTGAGTTAGGTCAATGAGTTAAGCACTCAAGCGTGCACCGTGTTCAAATTTCGAGATTCTTTGAATCGTCTCAGGTAGCTTATTGTAACGACTCCTGCATATGGAGTACGGCAATGCCACAACAGAATACTGGTTCTGCCCCCCCGATTGGGTCCGGCGCCGGAGCGGTATCTGACGTGCTCCGAAGAGGAGTCGATGCTCTGGACACTGGCTTCGCAGTTTTTGGCGGCGAATTGAGGCTGATCTACTGCAACAAGGCGTTCCGTGAGTTACGGAGCTACCCATCTAAACTTTGCGAACCCGGATCACACATCTCAGAGTTGTACCGTTTTAACGCGGAGCGTGGCGACTACGGTTCTGGCGATGTTGATGAGTTGATCAGTGAGCGAACAGCACGCGCTCGTAATCGAAAAGCGGAAACGATAGAGTACGAGCTGGCGACAGGTCGAATACTTAGCATTCGTTATGCACCGATCGACCAGGATTGCCTTGTTCTATCCTACGCAGATGTCACCGAACGCCGCCTCGCTGAAAAGGCGCTCCAAGAAAGCGAGGAGCGCTATACGTACGCGATGGCTGGGGCCAACGAGGGCATGTGGGATTGGATAGCGAATGGCGACAGCATCTTTGTCTCTGATAGCTACAAGAGGCTTATCGGTATCCAGCAAGAGGCCAACGAGATTGCTCTGAGCGATTGGGTTTCGTTGATTCATCCTGATGATTTGGCTGTCCGCGATCGGGCCAGGATTGCTCACTTCGAAGGCAAGACAGAATTCTATGACTGCGAGTATCGCGTTCGGTTCGGGGGCGGAGAGTATCGATGGTTTCGGGATTGCGCACAGAGCTATCGTGACGACCGAGGGAAAATTGTGCGCATGGTCGGTTCGATGACGGACATCACTGCGCGCAAACAAGTGGAATTGGATCTACTCAAGGCTAACAGCCAGATTAACGCGCAAAACAAGGCACTCGCATCACTGTCACAGCAATTGTCCAAATATCTTTCACCACACATCTATTCTTCGATATTCAGCGGGAAGCAGGCGGTTGAGGTATCGTCCCAAAGAAAGAAGCTGACAGTGTTCTTTACCGACGTCGTGGATTTCACCGAGATAACGGAGCATTTGGAATCCGAAGAATTGACCGATCTGCTTAATCATTTTCTTTCAGAGATGTCGAAGATTGCCCTCGAGCATGGTGCGACGATCGACAAGTATATCGGCGACGCAATCATGGGCTTCTTCGGCGATCCCGAAAGCCATGGTCCGCGGCAGGACGCTCTTGATTGTGTGCGTATGGCCATTGAAATGCAGGATAGAATGAGTGTGCTGCAACGGCACTGGCATGATCAAGGAATTGAGCGCCCTTTCGAACTCCGCATAGGTGTCAATACGGGCTACTGCACAGTCGGTAATTTCGGCAGCGAAGACAGAATGGACTATACCATCATCGGTACAGAAGCGAATCTCGCCTCCCGACTACAATCGCAAGCTCGACCGGGAGGCATCATGATTGCCCATGAAACCTTCTCCTTGATCAAGGATACGATTGCCGTTGAGGAAGCGGGCACGCTGACCGTGAAGGGATTTACTCGACCGATACGTTGCTATGAAGTGATTGGTCGGCTCAACAAGCTAATTGCAGAAGGGCGCATTTTGCGAGAATACGATGAGGGTCTGAGGATCTTTCTTGACCTGTATCACGGGGACCGGTCAAAGGTAATCAGCGTGTTGGAACGGCTTCTGGGCGATATAAAATCGAGTGATTATCGTTCGCCACGAAATGGCTGATGAAGGACGTAGTCAATTGAGCAGGCGCGCGCGCTAGCCATGCCTCCCGTCGCCGTCGGATTTGCCCCAAGAAGCGGGCAAAGGGCAGAATCTTCCAATCGTCCGAGAACTATCAAGGGTTTCCGAATCTAAGGTTCGGTGTTCTCAGAGTGGTGACGGACGTTATTGGCCCTCTCCGGCCAGTCGCCGACCGGCAGCTTATTGGGGAACTTCAGCCAGTGCCACGTTCCCTGCGGTGATCGGCAGCTTCTGAGTGCTG
>JBPCVZ010000154.1:0-14635 GCA_051010015.1 Hyphomicrobiaceae bacterium | reverse complement strand
AGGGAGGGCCCTGCCCTTCGCTGCGCCAGCGTTCAGGCGTGCGCGATGATACGCCCAGTCCGTCTGCCAGTTCTTCCTGACTGAGCAACTCTTCAAGTTCTTCAGGCATCTCTTGCTCCAACCGCGTTGCGTTGTCTGCAGCGGACTTAGCGCAAGGACAATCGAGCCACCATTCCCCCCAATATTTTGGGGAGACTTTGGAGCAGGGAAATCCACAAGTCGGTTAAACCTGCCGATTGCGGGCTCGATAGTTTTTCGCAACGTCCAACAATTGAGGGGGCAACGTAACGTCCGGGAGGTTGGCAGAAGGTAATGCATGGACGTATGGCACGCGCCAAACCGTCTTGGCATCGAGGATGGCTGGACGTGATCCCTTCTCGACAAAGTCGAGACCGAAATTCATAAGCTTGTCCGCTACGGCAAGGACTCGAAGTGGCGATGACCTGATGACGTGGCGCAGCGCGCACGGCTTCTCGGTGACATCGACGGCGTCACCGAACCTTGCCTCATTTTGACTAGCCACAACCGAAGCTGCTAAGACAACGGGGACAACGTTCTTGTAGTTGCTCCAGGCCAAATCGTTGCTCTCTCGATTGGTTGACATCTCCTCACTCTTCAGCCACGCCAACAGCGTCGTCCTGGCTTTGCCGAGGCTCGGTCGCTTGACTGTCTCGCAATGGCCCAGGGCCATCGCCCAAGTAAGCCCAAAACGCTGCGCTGCTAACATCGCGTTTCGCCACGCCTTGACAAATTCATGATCCAGCCGATCGTTAAGAGTCGCGCACAAGAGGGGACGGAGCCCACCATCGGTGGCTTCGAAGCGCCGGTTGAGCACGTCTAAGCGCGCCGCCCTTACGCTGTCATCGGGGTCATTTCGAGCGGTTGGTGGCCACCTCACAAACACTTCCGGCTCTGGAGCAAACGCATCATCTCGATTTGAATTGCTGGCGTCGAGTTGCAGGATCTGGTAGGCGACCTGCGCTGCTAGGAAGCTGTGGCGCCGGGCTTGGTCCTCTGGCCAAGCGACATATGCCCAGATTTTCAGGCCAAGCCATGTTGGCTCTACCCAATACAGCTGACCTGCGCTGTCTAGAATGAGATCCTGTCCAAAATCCATCGTTCGCATTGTTCACACCTCGCCAAAATCAAGGCATGCGTGAGGGGTGTGGCGACAAAAGGGTCAGATTTTGGCGTGTGCAACATGTGCACACACACCTTCTTAACTTATTGATTTAAAATATTTTATTGTGCAATCCATCATCGGGGCCACGCAGAATCTATGTGATTGATATTGCACTGACTCTTTCTTTTTTGGCGATGTGAATGGCGCTCAACCCACATGTTTACCCGCAGTGGGTTCGGACAGCCTTGTACCTTCTTGCATCCATACTGCAGATTGCCTGCGCAGGGCCATGGCATCGCTTCATAAGCTAGAATCCAAATTCTGGCAGGCCGAATTCTGGGTCGAACGCGGCGGATCCAGCCTATTGCCTAGAGAACGTACCAAACGAAAGACGTTGGACAGCGACGCTTGTCACTTCAATGGCATGCCGGCTGGATCTTCCGGCCGGAAGGCGAAGCACCTCGGACATGCCGCGCGTCGGCAAAACTCGAAGGTGAGCCCACGGATGCGACGGATCATGGAAGGGAGGCATAACAGCAGCGATGACCGATGGTTCAGAGCGAAGAACTACCTAATTCTGGCATCAGTCCAATGCCATGGCGCGACGCTGTTGCGGGATGTAGCCGTGGTCGTGCCGCCAGGACGAGGCTTTTCTTGCAGATGAACCAAGGTTGCCTGAGGCTTTACTGGGCTCATTTCGCGGGTTACGAATCGAGCCCTCCACCATCAGCTGAGGAGTTTCCAGATGTCTAACGATGATGGCTACGGCAGGGCCGGAATGGGTTTCATGGACGGCGCGTATATGCCGATATCGGAGATGCGACTTCCGATTACCGACATGGGCTTTCAACTTGGTGACATGTGTTACGATGCCGTCCACGTTCACAACGGCAGCTTTTTTCGCCTCGAAGACCACCTCGACAGGTGGGACAACGCGATCGAGGAACGGCGCTATACCTCACTTGGCATGGTTCGAGAGCAAGTCGCGGAGGTGCTTCACGGCTGCGTTGCGCGCGCCAATCTCCGGGACTCGATGATCACGTTCGTTGCAACGCGCGGCTCACCGACCACCGGACACAAGGATTTGCGCACCTGCAACAACCAATTCATGGTCTGGGCTCTGCCGTACTACAAAGTCGTCAGTGATGAAGAGCTGTCCGCGGGCAGTGACATCGTCATTGCCGACACGATCCGGATTCCTCCGGAGTCGGTCGATCCGCGCATAAAGAACTTCGGACGCCTCGACTTCGTTCGCTCGCTATTCGAGGCTTATGACCGCAACGCGCGCTATGCCGTGCTGCTCGACCAGGAGGACAACGTAACCGAAGGCCGTGGTTGGAATATCTTCGCGCTTAACGGTGGTGTGCTCCTGTCACCCGACAGTGGCGTGCTGGAAGGCATAACGCGCCGAACAGTTGTCGAGCTATCGGAAAAGCTCAACATTGACTGCCGGCTGACCAAAATTCCAGCAACGACGTTGCGCGAGGCTGACGAGGTGTTCATCACGTCGACGGCCGGCGGTATCATGCCGGTGCGCGGTATCGATGGCGCGCCTGTCGGAGATGGGGCGCCAGGGCCTGTGACGACGCGGCTCAAGGAGATGTACTGGCAGCTCCATGATGATCCGGCCTATGCGACACCGGTCCGTTATGAGCTCGCCCAGACCGCATAAGACGTCGAAGCGCAAGATCGCAGCATGACCTACAGTCAGGGGGCCGTGGCGAGAATTGCATCATCGCGGCCGGTCTGTATCGGCATCCAGTTGGTCGAGCGCACAAAGTCTGGCCGAGGTTTCTCGACATCCAAGGGTCGGTTGGCGACACGGTTGTAGCAGAAATAAGCCTGTGTCCGGTCATCCGGGGAAAGATTGTGCCCGGATGCATGCAGCAGATTGCAATGAAAGATCGCGACCAATCCAGGCTTTCCGGTGATGGCGACTGGCGCGGCCTTTTCCTTCATGTAGGCCTTCACGTCTTGTGGCGTGACCGCCCAGAGCTTCCATGCCGTCGAGGTGTCAAAGTATGGATTGAGCCGGCCATCCGAATGTGTCCCTGGAAGAAAGTACAGACAGCCGTTAAATTCGGTCGCCTCTTCCAAGGCGATCATCACGGTCAGCATCTCCGGCTTGGCAATCCCATCGAGATGCCAGCTGCCGAAATCCTGATGCCAAGGCCAGGCCGATCCTTCGATCGCGGCCTTCATGTTGACTTTCGTATGATGGATATAGACGTCTGGGTCATCAAGCAGTTGCTTGACCGGTTCAAGAATGCGCGGCGCGTGAACCGCAGCCCGGTAAGCCGCTGATGCCGTTGAACCATCGGGCTCATGGAGGCGGAACATCGCCTTGACCTGGCCGGTCGCACCTTCCCGAGCCACGCATTCGTCTTCGATACGAGCTACGCGATCGGCCTCCTTTTTCAGGACGTCGACTTCTGCTGCACTGAACAATTCGGGAAACAGCAGATAGCCATCTTTGTGAAAACTTGCGATCTGAGATGCGGAGAGCTTCATAGCGTGTCTTCCCACAGCACGTGCCAATCAATCCGGCGCCAAACGGCCGACCCGACGTGATCATAATGGCAACTTGGTTTGATCGGCAAATTGAGCGCCGCTTGCCGTGACTATGGCCCGCGGGCACAATGCAGATTAAGCTCGGCAGATAGCGCACGAGTACGCCCTCAAGAGCTGGATAAACCCTTATGAAACTGACCTCTGCTGAATGCAACGCACTGGATCGGGATGGTTTCTTGATCTTGCCGAAGCGCTTTTCCAACGAGGAAGTGGAACTCATCCGGAATTGTCTCCCGGCACTCTTGGCGGAAGACCACCCAGGCAACATCGTTGAACAGTCGTCGGGGGAGATCCGTACCAGCATGGGGCTACATCTGCGCGATGCTCTGTTCGCAAGGCTTGTCCGGCATCCGCGTCTGGTCGGTCCCGCGCTGCAAGTGCTCAACGAGCCGGCGTACGTCCAACAAGTCAAGGTCAACGTAAAGGCGGCGTTTTCGGGGGAGATCTGGCAGTGGCACTATGACTTTGCCACGCACCATGCGGAGGACGGCGTGCCGGCACCGGCTGCGCTCAACCTGCACATTTTTCTCGACGACGTGACGGAATTCAACGGCCCGTTGTATTTCATTCCCGGCTCGCACAAGGCTGGCGAACATGGCGCCCGCCTCGACTCCAATACGACAAGTTACCCGCTCTGGGTATGCGACCAATCGAGGGTCGCAGAGCTTGTCGAACGTCGCGGGCTGGTGTCGGCAAAGGGCGCAAGGGGCACGATGCTGATCTTCCACGACACCCTGGTGCATGGTTCGCCCAACAACATGTCACCCTGGGATCGAGCGATATTCTCGTTGATTGCAAACCCCGTTTCAAATGCGTTGCGGGCGCCATCGCGGCCGGACTACAAACACCATCGCGACCTGACGCCGATCACGTTGCTCGACGATGACTGTCTAGCGTCGGCCCAAGCGGCGGAGTAATTGAAACGACCTGGCGATGGCGAGCTCTCACTTCCAGACCTGCTCGGCCACCCGCCGAAAATTCCCACCAAGCACGCTTCGCACAACATCTTCGTTGTGCTTGCGTCGCAGCATCTCGCTGGCTATTTCAAAGATCTGTGCGGGCACCGCACAGCGCAGGCCACCGTCGGGATATTGCGCCTTCGGCCAGAAGTGGGCATTTTGGGACACGGTTTCATTGAATCCTGAGCCAGTATCCCCGTCGGAGAAGTAGTCGAGTCCGATGCCGACGTGATCCGGCCCAATGAGGTCCAGGTAATAGTCAATATGATTGACGATCGAGGTTGTACGAGTGTCATCGGCACCGACGAAACGACTTATCCCGTTGATGCCGACGACGCCACCCGTCTCGGCACAGCGTACCGCTTGGTCGTCCCGGATGTTGCGTTCGTGATCGCACAATGCACGCGCATTGGAATGCGAAAAAATGACCGGGCTGGTGGAGCAGGACATCACGTCCATTGTCGTGCGGTGGCCGCAATGCGAGCAATCGACAAGCATGCCGACGGCATTCATTTCGGCGACAACGTCGCGGCCAAAAGCCGTTAATCCTGGATCTTCATCATGGCACCCGCCGGCAGCAACATTGTTGAGATTGTACGCCAATAGCATCTGGCGAACACCCAGATCATAATAGAGCCGCACCATGTCGATGCGACCATCAAGGGCATTGGCACCTTCTATATCGAATGCAACGGCCATCTCATCTGCCGCAATGGCCAGGTCCAGTTCCCGCACCGTGCCGATCAAGCGGTAGCCATCCGTAGTGTTCAACCAATCGCGCGCAACGGCCAGCGCCTTGACCGTGTCATGCCATGTATTGACGTCATAGCCGACATTGACGGACAGAAAGTTCACGCCGGCATCACGCCATGTGGCCAGCGGCTTCAGATCGTCAACGGTGCGCGTTTCAAACCCTGCGTGGGCATCCCATACCAGTGTCCCTCCAAAGAGATCATCTGCCATAAATCGGCCTCGCCATGTTGGGTGTTTGCACCTGCTATCAAATGCGGCTCAACACCACCGCCCAGCCCGGCCTCTCAAGGGACTGCATGTAATTCGACTGCTCCTTGGCCAAGACGCGGCAGACCCCGTCTGCCTCGAGTGCTGCAAGTTGCTGCGGATAGTCGTCTTCATCGTAGGGAATGGCGTTGATGTAAAGGACCAATATTCCACCAGGCCTGATGCACTTGACGATGCCCGCGAGATGCTCCGGTCCGAGGTGCCCACCGCCAAAACAGCCAACGGCAATGGCCGCGTCATAGGCACGCCCGCCAAGGTCGATCGGCCGGGTCATATCACCGACGATGAAATCTCGGTAGATCTGCTTGCTTCGCGCGACATCAAGCATACCCGGCGAGACGTCCAGTCCATCGAAGCGATTGTAGCCGCGCTTGGCCAACTCTACGCCAACGAGGCCGGTGCCGCAGCCAAGATCGAGAATACTGATGTCCTTTGCAGGGCAGTGCCGGGCAAAGACTTCGACAGCCAGTTCCGGCGCTATGTAACCATAGTCCTGTTGGAGGTTTTGTTCGTAGGTTGGCGCCCAGTCTTCATAAACATCGCGACTGTCACCTGAACCACCCCCGAGCGCGGTCAATCGTGCGACAAATCCTTCGAGTTTTTTCCCCATGGTGCAGCCCTTTTGATCCGGATCAAAGGTTGGTTTCGAGCAGCTCGGATTCAATCGAATCTTGGCGGAACCCGAATTGGGACCGCAACCAAGTTGCTGTGTTTTTCCATGTTAATCGACCTTCGCTCATGTCAACACCCATTACTGTGCCCCACTCTATTGGCTGAACCAGCGAGAGCCAAACTAGACGCGTTTCCAAGTTCTGCATCGTCATCATCCATCTTCACCGGGTCGCTTCGGTCAGATCACGCTCCGGCAATGGCCGACAGTGCGTTTCACGCGTTGCGAGTGCTGACACCAATCCGATGGCCGTCCCGATCGTCACCGCGAACAGCGCGAACTGAAATGTCGCAAGATCATAAACGCGTGCGCCGCCCTCAAGTTGCCCGGTCCAGCCGACATCGAGGAGTGAACCAATCAAGGGCTGAAAAACGGCCCCTGCACTTGTGACTACTCCGTTCGTGATCCCGAGCGTTGTCCCGCTCAATGCGCCTGGGCTGGCCTCGCGCGCCGCGGCGAAACACGCAATTTGAGAAGCGGCACCAAACCCGCATACGAGCGCCAACACGGTCGCAGTTTCAATTGGTAAGTCCGGCAGGTGAACCAGCGCGGCAAACGAAACCAAACAAATCAGAAGACCGAGGACCAACGGCAACCGTCGCCTTTGCATCCAGTCTGAAAGCCAGCCAAAAAACGGAGACCCGAGGGCGAGGCCAATCAGCATCAGGGAAGTCATGCCCGCGGCAGTCGCTCGATCGAGATCGTAACGCGTCTCGAAATAGGGCACGCCCCACAATCCGGCAAATCCAAGCAAGGGCGCCGTCGTACCTATCCCCGCAATGGCGTTGAGCCAGACCTGACGGTTTGTGAACACGACCCCAAGCGAGCGCCATACGGAGCGCTGGTGCGGGTCGCTTGCTACTGGCTTGTCGCGTACAAAGGACCACGCAGCTGCGGCAAGTAGCAACCCGCCAACCGAGAACACGATCATCGTTTCGCGCCAGCCCAATGCTTCGACCGATAGCCTCGCCGGCGCTTGGCCGAACACGCCGCCAACCATGCCCATCATGATGGCCAGTCCGGAAAGCAGCGCAAAACGGTGCGCTGGGAACCACTGCCCGGCAATGGTCATTGAGCCGACCAGCCCGAACGCCGCGGCGGCACCAATCACCAGACGGCTGAAGGACGCTGAAAGAGCTTCCCCGCTTGCTGCGAACAACAAACAGCCGACTGTACAGGCCAGTGCCGAGATCGTCAGCAATCGCCGCGGCCCGTACCGATCCATGAGCACACCGACGGGCACCTGCATCGTTGAGTAGCCGTAAAAATAGAACGCTGAAAGATTTCCAAGAATCGCCCCGCCGACTGCAAAGTCGCGCATCAATTCATTGACCATGACGCTTGGCGAAACCCGCAGCACCCAGGCATAGAAAAAGAACAGCGTCGCGGTGCCCCAGGCGAGGAGCGGCAATACCGGCCATTGATCGGCAGGCCTGGAAGGAGACAACGTGCTCAAAGGGGTGACTTTCGCTAATGGTGGCGTGAGATGAATATACCAACCGGTTAAAGCAGGGATACCTGGCGCATCACACTGCTTTGGGTTTGTTCGCCAAACCTGATTGGGAAGTGCTGGAACCGCTGCCAATCCGACATCTTCAAGCAGCTAGGCAATTGCATGGCTCAACTATCGCTCGATAGAGCCGTGACGAATGCGTCTTGTGGGACTGCCGTCCCGGGTTCCAGCCAACGCTGACGATAGAAGGGGATGTAGGGGCGAAATTCGTTCAGGAGGCGTCGCATCTCGCCGACAGCATCAGGATGAGAATCGACCCTTAGGTCGAGGGCTGGATGTTCTTCCACATCGTGCACCAAAAGACTGGCAGATCGTTCCGGCAATGGACCATCGAGGCCCTGCTGTCCGCCGGCACGACGCCCGGCCTCGAGAGCCAGCATGATCCGTTCATCAAGCTCGCTATTCGGCGCCGACATAAACGTTTGTGCCATTGCTGCGACCACATCCTCGCCGGCCAGCACGTTGCCCAGTGCTGCAAAGCCATCACCGATGTGCTGACCAGCCCAGCTTCTCGTCTTCGTACCAGTGTAGCAGGCAACGTTTCCGCAACGATCTACGACGCCGACCTGACGGTATTCGATTTCAGGGTCTGCGTCTTTTAGCGTTGCGAGGGCCTTCTGAGCAGGTTGGCCGCTGCCAAGTAATCGTAGTCCGACGGCTTTGAAGGTTGGATTGACGAAGGCTTGGGTCGTGATCGCCCCGCAACCGGTTGCAACCGCAGGACACTTGCTGCCGACGGCTAGCGAGTAGGTTGCAATTCCGATTCCAAATGCCCCCGAGTGCGGACATCGTGCAACAAGCGTAAAGGTCATATCGATCTCCTGCATGCCGATCACTTCCAGGCGACGTCGCGTCATCGGTCGAGGCTGTCGATGCACAAGCCTCGTTCAGTACACCAACGACGGTTGTCAGCAATCAGGCGGTGCCGTTCGTCACCCAGCTCTCTTGGCTGCTGTTCGCGCTCAGCTTACCTCAATCTGGGCATTTTGCAGAAGCGGGCGTGCTGCGACCCGATCTGCTGCGCTGCCTTGATCAGCCCCCAATTTCCAGCCGCATCCCGAGAACGCTGGCAAGTGAAGCAGTACTTCAGGTCGGTTGGCGAGGCACAAGAGTGACTGCTGCGTACGTTGCGGTTGCAAGCACGGCCAGGGCGATAACGCTGTAGGCCGCGAAATAGTTTTGGGTCAACGTGACCAGAACACCGAAAACGAGCGGAACCGATGCCACGCCTGCGAGCATGGCAAACTGCATAGCTCCCGCCGCAGTGCCCGTCTGCCCGGCAGTTGCGTGGCGCGTAAACTCGGAAAAGAAAACGCCGTTGAAGCCATGACTGGTTACGCCGAGCAGGACGCTGACAAGCCAAATGCTCCAATTTGGCCAAGACGCATCGAACATTCCCGCGGCTAACGCAAGGATTGGTGTCGCAAATCCGAGACCAACGAGGACGCGATCCCCGGGGACCAGGTGGCCGGCGATTCCGCCCCAAATCAAGCGGCCGACAATGGCGCTGATCTGCAGTGCTGTATAGATTAGTCCAGCTGTCTCCAACGGCATCGCGAGCACGCTGGTGAGATGAATGACGTAAAACGTAGCGATCGCAACCTGTGCTCCCGCATAGACGAACCCTACAATCATGAGACAGCGCAAGTGGGGAGACTGCCAAGCCAATCTCAGAGGTTCCACGATGTGGCCGACGCTGATCCGCCGGGTTGTGTCGCGGACAGCGTCAATTCTATCCCGCAATGATTGAATGCCAAGCGCGGCAGCGATCGCCAAAATGCCTGTCGCGACGATTGCAACGCGCCAATCGAAGACGAGGATCACGAACGGCAAGAAGGCGCCGGCCAGGGCAGCACCAGCCGGCATACCCGTTTGTTTGACCGAAAAGATGAATGGCCGCGATCGGGTCGTGGTGACACGGGCAAGTATTTGCGTGCTCGCAGGATTGACCGGTCCGTAGCTCAGTCCGAGCAGTATTGCGCTTGCGACTGCTGCAAGGGGTGTCGACAATGTCAGTGCCATGACACCAAGGAAGGTGAAGACCATCGTCACTTGGCAGATCCGGATGGCACCGAAGCGATCGGCCAGCGCGCCAGTCATGAGGCCTGCCAGCATGCCAACGCCATAGGCGATTGCTGAGAAAGTACCGATCAATTCGGCCTTCACACCGATGGCCGGCGCGGCTACGGGTGCGACCACCGCGACGCCGAACATTGCCATCGATACCATTGTCTGCACTGCGAACGTGCCTGCCAATGGTCTTACAAAACCAAACTCCGGAGACTCGGTCTCGTCTCGCGTCAATTGCGAAATTCCTCAGATTTGTCTTGGATGGGACTGGCGATGCGAGCCGTTCAGGAACCTCGCCATACTGCCCGCTATCTGGCGTTGCTGCGACGATCATACGGTATCGTTTCAAAGGTGCATTGCCGCAGTATTTATCAATCAAGTCACAGATCATAACTGGCCCCGATGCCCTGCTAGCTTCGAGATCATCAATAAAAGCGCCTCATAGAGTCCGTCCAAGTCGCACTTCGAAGCCAGCGATCAACCCCGTAACAGCTGGAGCGAGTTCGGTTGCTTTTACTCGAAGCTGGATGTGCATCGGCAATGGGTCACGGTTTGATCAACGGCAATCCGCTTATCGGTCGGTACCACCCGGCTGGTGCAATGATCGCTTTGCGCCACTCTTGCCCTGAACGGGTGCGGCAGTGCCTCGTATACGGACTAACAAATTCACTTTTGCCCGATAATGACAAGGCCGACGAAAGCGACTGCAAAGGCATTGAGCCCGACAATCATCCAAGTTGCACGACGCGTTCTTTTCCCAGCCAAGAACCAAATTATGACGAACGCAGCAGCAGCAGCGATCGGTCCGAGTATTGTCAACCGCACATCAACCGATAATCCGAGTTCCTGGCCCATGCGCCGAACCATGCTGTCGATCTTCTCGAAATCCGTGCGATGCTCGCTCCAAAGAGTCCAAGTGAGCACAGCGAGCATGGGTACGGCGAAGCCATAGAGCAAGCATAGTAAGGATCCGATCGCGCGGCGCAGCATTGCAGTCACCCTGTAGTTGAGCGGACATTGGGTGAGATTTGTTACGTCAACTATGCTCACAAGTAACCGTTTGCTCAAGCGGATCCATACTCTTCGGTGGTAAGTTATTCGAATGGTGACATCGATTGTGACGGGAGCAGCACGCTCAAACGCTCCTTGGCTGGTCACGGTTGATGGCATGTCTCAGGACCACAGGTCTTTCGGTCCACAGGCAAAAGCGTTTGGTCGACGTTGTCATTTTTTTGATTGACGTTCCTGACCATGGCTTAGCGGCGGACGTTGCTGATCAATGCGGGCCTTTCCTCGACCAGGGAAGATGGACTGGGTGTCAAACGCCGACGTGCATCGTTTTCGACCGCGCTATACTTCCGATCCGAGAACCCACGAACCCGCGTTTCACGAGGCCAAAGCGCCCGGCGGTGAGAATGAGACAAGAATTTTGCCAAGGGGTATGCCAACCAGCGGTAAAACGGTGCAGCGCGCAGCTGTGCCACGGGCAAGCCGTTCGATGTTTCTGCTCGAGACATCAACACGAAAGTGGGCCGGACGGAACTGCCTGCAGGCAATCTGGAGCACGCATTGCGCGTGCCTGAGCAAGGTTTTCAACAGGATCGACTGGCGCAATCAACGTCGATACCATAAGAGAAAATCCTGTTTTGGCAGGCAACTGACACTGCAAAAAGCAACCTGCAATTCGCATGGCGACGTCACAGCTTGCAAGACACTGCCCAAGGCGCTTAGATCAACTCAAGGGTAATCCAGCTTTACTTTGACGAGAGATGCTGTTGCCCCGCGACACGTCCCGACGGACGTACCCGTCAGTCGATTGTCAATAGTCGGCGGCAGTCAGGTGCCTGATACATTGAAGGATTGCAAGTGACGCCGCAGAAAACAGCCTTGATATTTGGCATTTCCGGTCAGGACGGTGCCTACCTGGCAGAACATCTTCTCAGTCAAGGGATCATTGTCCACGGTACCTCACGCGACAAGGAAAGCTCGAATTTCATCGGTCTCAGGCATCTCAACATCTTCGACGACGTTACGCTTCATTCAGTCGGCCTCGGTGAGTTTCGCAGCGTCCTGACGGTTCTTGCCACCATTCGCCCCGATCTGATCTTCAATCTGGCCGCACAATCGTCCGTCGGACTGTCCTTCGCCCAACCTGTAGAAACCATTGATAGCATCATGCACGGCACCATAAATATTATGGAAGCCATACGCTTTCTGTCGCTCGACGCGCGATTCTACAGTGCTTCATCGAGCGAGTGCTTTGGCAGCACAGATGTAGCGGCGACCGAAACTACGCCGTTCCACCCGCGAAGTCCTTACGCCGTGGGCAAGGCAGCAGCGTTCTGGGCAGTCGCCAATTACCGCGAGGCCTACGGGCTGTTCGCCTGCTCGGGTATCTTATTCAATCACGAATCGCCATTGCGGCCGGAACGGTACGTTACGCAAAAGGTCGTTCGTGGCGTCATGGATATTGTCGAAGGCAGGAAATCGACATTGGAGTTGGGCTTACTCGATCTTGAACGGGATTGGGGTTGGGCTCCGGAATATGTCGTCGCCATGTACAAAATGCTCGAACACCATGAGCCGATGGACTTCGTGATTGCGACAGGCGAGACAAACAGTCTGGAGGATTTTGTCGCGCATTGCTTTGCCTACCACAACCTCGACTGGCGCCGTTACGTCACGAAAAACGAAGAGTTTGTTCGGCCAACCGATATTGCGCGCAGTTGCGCGGACCCCTCCAAGGCCCATGAACTATTGGGATGGAAGGCCGAGACCAAAATGCATGGTGTCATTGAGCGCTTGCTCCAGGCGGAAGCGGCACGCCGAAGTCAGTAGTCCACCACATGCCAGTCCCGCATGAGGATTTGCGCCTCTTCAATGTCTGTAGCCGTATGCCAGCGTGGCGGCGCAATGGTTAGGCCATTAGCCTCACCAAGGAACGCAGCCCACCAAGCAAATGTGCTATTCGAAATAATCTTGTGCTTGCAGTTCATCAGACCGACAAAATCATCCAACATCGTCCCCCCGCGCTTTACGTCGACGTGGGGTATGCTGAGGTGGGTCTCACACCATTCCGGATCATCGCTGAAGACGGCAACCGACAAATCCGACCTACCGGTCATTTCTTTCAACCGATCGAGAGCTGCCGACAAATACGCGACATAGTCGAGCTTGTGGGATTGGGCGTGGGTCAAGTAGTCGCCACGTCGCACATGGAAGCCAACCACGTCCTCACCTGTTGCGTGCGATGTCTCGCAAGCCGCCAGCAAGTGCTTACGAAACAACTGCCGCGCATCGGTTTGCACGCCTTCAAAATACTTTGGGCTTTGCCACAAACCGGCGAAATAGTTCGTTCCTGGCGAAATAGAAACTGGCACATAGCGATCAGCAGGGCACTTCGTGTAAGTCAGGCCAACTACAGACTGCTGCAATCGCGTCGGCAACCATTTTAGACGCCGAGCAGCTTCAAGAGCAGCTTCTGGTCGCGAAGCGATTGGAACATCGAATCCAAGATCTATTAGTTGCAGGCGGTTGTGTGAGACGACATTTGGCTGCCGGTAGAACTCGATATCAAATCCAACATTCAGATCGTGAACGGTTTTGAGTTCCATGCCGAAGGCATATTGAAATAGTTGGTTTCCGAATCCACCAGCGAGTTGAACGACGGCATCAAATTCTTCTCCAGCGACGATCATGCGGCCGCTCCGGTACTGCTCGAGAAGATCTTCACCCATGTCATAGTCAATTCGTCTCAGCACTTTCGGCCTCATTATAGAATCGTGGACATATCTCGCTGCAGCTTGTCGAAGCGTATATCAAGTCAGCTTCGCCAGAGAAGCAGGCAGGTAACCTATCCACAGTTCTAGAGGCCAGCTCGGTCGCTGCCGTGTCGAGGCACCGATACATGCCTCGTCAATCAATCCGGTCTGCCGGTGAAAGCTTTATGAACGTGGAGGCTCCTTGATGCCTTTATGTCCATCTCCAAAAGCGTTCCTCAGCGCGTCCTCGCCGTTGACAATCTCGTCTGACGCTTCCTAGGGCTATTTGTTGCCTACATCAAGGATGGATCACGAACGGCTCAGCAACTGCTTGTCAATCCACAATTTGTTGGCCAGTGGTTGGTCCCCAAATGCAACGCAATGACATAGCAACGAAGCTTCTGACGGAAACCGCAATTCCTAACAGCAGCACGGTCTTTGGGGAGCTTGACCGTAGTGATAGCTCATTGGAACAACTGGCAATGCGCGGTGTCCGGTATCCACCGTCTTAGTAGAGCGACAGCAGGCGTTATCGCGCGTGTTTGATGCGCCAAAACTCGGCAAACTCATGCTGGGCGGGCCCGATTAAACCTGCAGGCGATAATTGGCGAGCTCGGCTGGCGCCGCGATCAAAGTGCGCGGAAGCGTTGGCGGATCGAGTTGCTTTATGACTACCCGGCCTCAGTCACCTCATGGCGTTCAAGCAGTGAAGTGGATGCGCTACTTTGTAAGGAATGGCAAGGGA
This sequence comes from Hyphomicrobiaceae bacterium, assembly GCA_051010015.1. GTDB lineage: Bacteria > Pseudomonadota > Alphaproteobacteria > Rhizobiales > Hyphomicrobiaceae > CAJQQK01. The sequence goes on along the minus strand of JBPCVZ010000154.1, from coordinate 203 downwards.
TGCGCAAAGGGCCGACGGCAGGCTCAATGCACGAGCGAATGATCATTCGGCGCATGCTGCTGACACGGTTCGCCTGAGGTGGGCCCTATCGCCCTAAAAAACTCAATTACTTCAAAAAGATACGGAGAAATGGGTTTGTTTCGTAAGAGTGGAACAACATTTGTTGTATTTACATTATTACAATTCGAACGAACGATTGCATC
>JBPCVZ010000153.1:0-11530 GCA_051010015.1 Hyphomicrobiaceae bacterium | reverse complement strand
TTCGGTCCGGCGCTGGTGATTTCGCCCGGCGTCTCGGAAAACTTGCCGACGACGTTCTGCATGCGCACCGGCCCGCCGAGTTCGTCGTCGTGGATCGTTGCAATGTTTTCCCGCGCCTGGAATTGCGGATCGGCGAAAATCTGCGCGATGTCGTTGACCGGCGCGACCGGCGCATCGACTGCCAGAAACAACTCCATCAGTTCATCAAAGTCGAACTTGCCGATCGCTGCCTGGAGTTCGACATCGAGTTCCGCGGCATTATCGAGGCGCACGCGGTTGTCGGAAAAGCGCGGATCCTTGACGAGGTCCGGCACCTTGAGCGCGTCACAGATGCGCTCGAACGTCGACTGCGCGGAACCGGCCATCGACACCCATTTGCGGTCGCGCGTCTGGTACGTGTTGCGCGGCGCGGTAAACGGCAGCCGGCTGCCCTGGCGGTGCTGGATCTCACCGAGCTGGTCGTAGTCGATTGCCTGCGGGCCGAGCAACGTGAACAGCGTCTCGTAGATCGCGAGGTCGATGACCTGGCCCTTGCCCGAGTTGCGCTTTTCATGCAGCGCGGCGGACGCGAGATAGGCCGCCATCAGGCCGGTTGTCGAATCCGCCAGCCCGAAACCCGGCAGCAGCGGCGGGCGATCGGGCTCACCGTTGATATAGACGAAGCCCGAGAACGCCTCGGCGAGCGTGCCGAATCCAGGACGTTGCTTATAGGGCCCGGTCTGCCCGAAGCCCGTGATGCGCATGATGATCAGTCCGGGGTTGATCTCGTGCAGGACGTCCGGGCCGATGCCCCATTTCTCGAGCGTGCCGGTGCGGTAGTTCTCGATCAGGATGTCGGCATCCTTGATCAGGCGCTTGACGATCTCGACGCCGAGCGGGGTGCGCATATCGGCCGTCACCGACTTCTTGCCACGCCCGAGGATCTTGTAATAGAGACCGACGTTGTTCTTGTTGCGCCCCCAGTAGCGCACTTCGTCGCCCGTTCCGGGGCGTTCGACCTTGGTCACGTCCGCCCCGAAATCGGCCAGGAACATCGCACTCATCGGCGCTGCCAGGAAGTTCGAGATGTCGACGACCTTGACGCCATGGAACGGCTTTTGGCGAGCGGGACTGGAGGTTGTCACGGTGCGGCTCCTTCGCAATGCTACAGCGGCTACATAGCATGGCGCGCGACCGGGGGTTATCCGCACAGCAATATCTGCGGCTGGAACTGGAGATGGATCGGCCAATCCGGTAGCGTTGGGAGCCGAAACCGTGCCGCTGGCACAACGCTCGGCACAATTCTGGCCCAACAAGAGCTAGCCGCCCATGAACGACCACGCAGACGTCAACCTCGGACCGGCCGACACCTTTCCGGTTGGCGAATTCCGTATCGTCACGATCGGGCGCCGCGAAATCGGCGTGCTGCGCCGTGGCGACGGTCGCGTCCATGCGGTGCGCAACCGGTGCCCGCACAAGGGTGCGCCGATGTGCAGGTTCAAGCCGACCGGCACGATGATCCCGGGCCCGCCCGGCACGCTCGAATGGGGCCACGAAGGCGACATCCTGCGCTGCCCCTGGCACGGCTTCGAGTTTCATATCGAGACCGGCGAGCGCCCCTATGCCGACAGCGCCATGCGCCTGCGCGTGTATCCTGCCCGGATCGAACAAGGCGATATCATCATCGACATGCGCCCGTTGCGCAGCAAGGAGGCAGCCGAATGAACATCGAAACGCCGGCGTCCGGCATCTCCAATGACGCCACCTCGGAACTCAAGGTGATCGACTGTGACGTGCACCCGGCGCTGGCCGGCGGCCTTTCCGCGCTATTCCCGCTGATGCCGTCACCGTGGGTCGAACGGTTCAAGCTGAAGGGCGGTCATCTCGCTGTCGCCGCACCGCTCGGCTTCCGCTTCGAGCATCCGGTCGGCTCCGCCGCGCGCCACGATGCGCGCACGCCCGACGGCGGCCCACCCGGCTCCGATCCCGACTACATGCGCCGCGACCTGCTCGACGCGAACAGCATTTCGGTTGCCGTGCTGACATCCCTGCAGGCCGGCCAGTTCGGCACCGTGTCGTCCGGACCGGATGAAAGCGCCGTCATCGTGTCGGCGTTCAACGACTACTTTCTCGACGTCTGGCCACTCAGTGACGAGAAACGCCTGCGCCTGGCGATGACGGTCACCACGCAGGACCCGCGCGCCGGTGCCGCCGAAATTCGCCGCGTCGGCAGCCGTCCGGAGGTGTGCGCGGTCTACATGCCGCTCATCAACATGCTGCTTGGCAACCGCTACTACGAACCGATCTACGAGGCGGCGGCCGACCACGGTCTGCCGATCCTGCTGCACGTCACTGGCACCGACAGTGTGTTCCAGGGCGCGCCGAACCAGGCCGGCGGGTTTCCGGAAAACTATCCGGAGCGCTATGTGTCACTCGCGCAAATCGGCGAGGCGAACCTGACCAGCCTGTGCTTTTCCGGCGTGTTCGAGAAATTTCCCTCGCTCAAGTTCATGTTCATTGAGTACAGCTTCGCCTGGGCACTGCCCTTGATGTGGCGCATCAACCGTACGTGGGAGAGCCTGCGCTACGACGTGCCGTGGGTGAAGCTCCCGCCGCGCGAATACGTCTCGGAGCGCGTGCGCTTCTCGACACAGCCGCTCGACGAGCCGGCAGACCCGGCTCACCTCAAGGTGCTGATCGACATGCTCGGCCCCGAGCACCTCGTGTTCTCGACCGATTATCCGCACTGGGACAACGACATGCCAGGACAAAGCCTGCTGATGCTCGACAAGGATGTCCGTCGCCAGGTGCTCAGCGAAAACGCCGCCGGCATCCTCCGTCTCTAACCACGCAGGCCGCGACCATGTACAAAGTTATCAGTGCCACGCCGAGCCCGTACGCGCGCAAGGTCCGCATCGCCCTGGCCGAGAAAAACGTACCGTTCGAGCTGATCACCGAGGTGCCGTGGGACGCGACGACGACGACGCCGGACTACAATCCGCTCGAAAAGCTGCCCATCCTGATCCGCGCGGACGGCGACCCGGTCTACGAGTCGTACCTGATCATGGAGTTCATCGAGCGCCTGCACCCGGACCCGCCGCTTGTGCCGTCCGACGATGCCGGCTGGCTGCTTGCCAAGCGCCTCGAAGTTTTGTGCGACGGTGTCTGCGATGCGTTCGTGTTGACCTTCTTCGAACGGCATCGCGGCGCCGAGCTGCAGAGCGCGGCCTGGATCGCGCGCCAGCGCCGCAAGATCGACGGCGGGCTCACCGAGATGTCGCGGCTGCTGGGCGACAGGGCCTTCTTCATCGGCGAGGAATTCACGCTTGGCGATCTCGCTGCCGCGACGGCGGTGAGTTACCTGGCGGTGCGTTGGCCCGATATCGATTGGGGTGCGGCGTATCCGACGCTGATGGCGCACGCCGACCGCATGGAACAACGGCCCTCTTTCCAATCAACACGACCGGTGCCGCAAACCATTACCGACGCCGTCGTTTGACGCTGCGCCGGCGGCACGGATTCCCGGATTTTCATGCCCGCCTGTCCACACCTTCCTGTGGATATGCCCAGATTCTGTTTAAAACGTTGTCGGATCAACTTGGCCATCGCTCGAATCGATCTAGTCGCTCGGGCATGAAAAAGATTGCGATCACCGGCCTCGTTCTGGTTCCGCTGATGGCGGGTTGTAGTAACTCGACACTTGGTCCCAGTTTGGCACCCGAAGTGAAACAAGCGCCCGACGTTTCTTCGCTTCGAGCTCAAATGCGAAAGCTTCGACGGCGCGTAAGTGCACTCAACCGGCGCGTTAAGGCACAGGCAAAAAGGTCGCCTTATGCGTCCGTTGCCTCGTCCGGCGATCTGGGAAACATAAAGGCGCGCCTGGCCCGCCTGGAGGCGGCGCCACGCCCCGATGGATCGGATGCACCCGGCGCCGACGTCGAGCGCACGGTCACCGATCTCGCCGCGCAAGTGGCCGCCCTGTCGCGCAAGATCGATGCGCGGGACACACAGCAAGCGCAGCCATCCGTTGAGACGGCACGGGCACTCGGCGAACTGAAGGCGCGCCTCGCCGAACTGGAATCGGCACCACGCCGCGCCGCCCCCTCCGCGACCGATTCACAGCTCAAGCGCACGGTTGCCAATCTGACCGTGCGGCTTGCCGAGCTTTCGCGCGAGGTTGCGACGCAATCCAACCGCCAGCCGCAGGCGCCGCCATCGGTGACCCGCGACGTCGGGCAGCTCAAGTCCCGCCTTGCCGATCTCGAGGCGGCCCAGCGCGCTGCGGCGTCGAGGACATCCGATGCCGATCTCAAGCGCACCGTCGCCAACCTCAGTGGTCGGATCGAGAAGCTGTCTCGCGCGCTCGCGGCCGAGACCAATCGACCACCACAAGTGCCAACGGCGATCACCCGCGATGTTGGCGAATTGAAAACCAGGCTCGGCCAAATCGAGTCGACGCGCGGGTCTGCCGCCACGAGCGCATCCGTTGCGCAACTGCGCACCAGTGTTGCCAATCTTGCTGCGAGGGTCGAAAAGTTGACGACTGAAGCCGGGCAGCGTTCAAGCGGTACGGCTACGCCTGACGCGGCCGCACTGCGCAAGGTCACGGAGAGCCTGACCAGGCTCGAGCAGGCCCAAACCCTGAGCGCCAACGAATTGGAGAAACTACAAACCGACCTCGAAAAGGACCGTACACTGGTTATCGACTATCTCGAGGATCTCGACAATCGCCTTTCTGCCGTCGAGAAAACAGCGCCAGGCGCAAATCCACCGGCAACGTCCAAGCCCTGACGAAATCGCGATGTCTACAAGCGGCCGGCCTTGGCGAGCATCTCCCAGGCCTGCCGGATGTGGCGGATGTAAAACGAATGTCCGCCGACGTAGAGGCAGAAATTCAGGATATGCCCGGCTGGGTTCTTGCGCACCCGGCAGTGCAGGCCACGCGGCGTAGCAACGGTCGGCGGGCCGAATTTGCCATAGCGCGTATACATGTCGAGGGCCTCTGCGACATCGCCTTGACGGGTTTCACGGATCGGGCGGCCCTTGAGCGGCACCGTCTTGTCGTTGTCGCCATGCACGTGCACGATGCTCGCGACCGGTGTCGTGCATTTTCTTGGGATCGGCGCCCAGAACGTACCCGCGATCGGAATGAAGCCGGCAAACAGCTGACTGCGGTGGCACGCGAGATTCCAGACCATCATGCCGCCGGCCGAGAAGCCGGTCGCGACAAGCCGCTTGCGATCGATCGGAAAACGTTTCGCGGCGTCTTCGATCACGCGATCGAAGTAGGCGAGCTCATCAACGCCGGCCACCCTGCTGGTCTTGGGCGAGCCTGGCAGCGTCCAATCACGGCCGGCCGACTTGGTCGAGATGATCGCAACATTCATCTTCCGCGCCATCGCCGCAAACCCCTTGCTGCGCATGGCGCCGCGCGCGTTGCCGGTGTAGCCGTGCGAAAACACGATCGCACCAATCGGCGTCTTGCCATCGTGGCCGGCTGGCATGCGGATGCGATAGTGGCGATCGCCGATCCGGCAATCGGAATCCGGGCCGCACGCGGCGGCCGGCAGCGACGACAAGCTCGCGAGCAGGGCCGCCAACAACGTCATGCATCGAACCATATTGCCTCCGCTGCCGCCGCCACGTGTGCGGACGTGGCCGAGCGGCACCCTATGCCTTCGCCAGAGATAGAGCCGCGAAGGGTGGTGACAATTAGGCGGACGCGCTCGGCCGTGCCGCCATCTCGCCCTGCCAGCGCAGGATGTTTTTCGCTGTTTCCGGCACGTTCAGTTCGCCGCGCTTGGCAAAGTCGAGCGTGATGAAGGCGGTTTGATCCGCGATCGAGAGCTGATCGCCGGCAATGAACTGGCTTTCGCCGAGACGCGCATCGAGCCGTTCGAGAAAGCGTGCGAAACTGGCGCGGCCGCGCTCGGCCAACGCCGGGATCTGCGGCACGCCGTTGGGGATGCCGGCGATCGCGCGATCCTCGAACATCTCCAGCGAGTTGCGGATAACTTCGCCCGCCGGCGCATAGCCTTCGATCTCCATGCGCCGGTTCCACATGTCGACGAGCGCCTTCTCCTTGGCGTCGCGCCCGAACAGCGCCGGCTCCGGATGCAGGTCCTCGAAGTAGCGGCAGATCGAAACGGACTCGGTGATCGTCGTGCCATCATCGAGTTCGAGCACCGGTACCGTGCCGCGCGGATTGACCTTCAGAAAAGCCTCGCTGAATTGTTCTTTCGTGCGCGTGTTGATCTGCTCCGTCGGAACCTTGATGCCTTTTTCGGCAAGAAACATCCGAACCCGGCGGGGGTTCGGCGCCATCTCGAAATCGTAGAGTTTCATAAGCTTTCTCCTTGCTCAGGTTCCCACCGTCCAGGCCTTCTGCAGGGCCGGGCGCGCGTTCAGTCGTTCAATGTAGGCGGCAACGTTCGGCATGTTCGAGACGTCGACATCCAAGCGCATGGGTCCGACGCAACAGGCGTGGCCGGTCATGATGTCGGCGCCGGAGAAGTCACCGGCGAGATACTCGCGGCCCTCCATATGCTGGTCAACGGCGATCAGCATGCGCTGCAGAAGTTTCGTCGCGCGTTCGACATTGACGTCGTTGCGCCGTTCCGGCGGCAGCAACTTGGTCTCGACGACGATCGTGTTGACCGGCGGCATGATCATGCCCTCGGCGTAGTGCAGCCACTGCAGGTAGGTCGGGAATTCGGGCGAGTCGACGGCGGGCACCATGCGGCCGTTGCCATGCCGCGCCAGCAGGTATTGCACGATCGCACCCGACTCGAAGATGCGCACGTCGCCGTCTTCGAGCGTCGGCACGCGCCCCATCGGGTGCACCCGGAGATACTCCGGCGAGCGCATGCGCGGGTCGCCAAGCTTGTGCAGGTCGAGTTCGTACGGCAGGCCGAGTTCCTCGAGCAGCCAGACAATGCGCACCGACCGGGTGCCGGGTGCATGATAGAGCTTCATGGCGGTGTGTCCTGTGTTGCAGCTTTCAGTCAGGTGTTGTGCGCATCAATAGGGCACTGTCCCGCGCACAACCGTGCGATGCAGGACACGGCGGTGCTGGCCCATGTCGTAGTTGGCATCGGCGCGGTGCAGCAGGCAGCGGTTGTCCCACATGCACAAATCACCTTCGTGCCACTGGTGACGGTAGACGTGGGCGTCCTGCGTGGCGTGTTCGAGCAGTTCATCGAGCAGCGCCTTGCCCTCGGCCTCGGGCCGGCCTTCGATGTGCGATGTATGGATGCCGATATAGAGCAGCTTGCGCCCGGTATCTGGATGCGTGCGGATGACGGGATGACTGACCGGCGGGCGCTCGCGCTTTTGCTGTTCCGTGGCCGGTTGATTGCCGGTGTTGCGCCGGCTCGCCTCCCAGCTATGAACCGCGTGTAGCGCCGCGAGTTCCTGCTTGCGCGCATCGCTCAGCGCGTCATAGGCGAGGTAGGTGTTGCAGAACAGCGTGTCACCGCCGTCGGGCGGCAACTCGAGCGCATGCAGCAGCGTCGCGAGTGACGGCACGTCGTGGTAGGACTTGTCGGTGTGCCAGAAATAGTTGCCGGTCGAATGCGGCTGCGCGGTCGGGTTGCCGTCCTTGTCGAGATTGTTGACGACATGCACCAGCGGCAGTTTTTCGCCATCCGGCAGGCGGGCGACATGCTCCTCGATCTCACCGAAATGCTGCGTGAAGGCGTACTGCTGCTCGGGGCTCAGATCCTGGTCGCGGAAGGCGAGCAGGTGATGTTCGAGGAACGCTTCCATGATGGCTGCTTTGAGCGCAGGCGATAACGGTTTGGAGAGATCGACGCCGGTGATTTCGGCGCCCATCACATCGGACAACCGTCGCACCTGCATTGTCGAGCCATCGTCGCAATTGACGGTGTGTATGGCGCCATCCATGTCAGCCTCCTGGCGATACGCGATGTACAATTCAGGCGCGAGCGTAGCAGAAGTTTCAGGCAACCCGAATTAGATCGGTGATGGCTGACGCGGGATCGTCCATTTTCAGCGCGGCAGGACCCGCTCGCGCCTGCCATCCGGCGCGACGACGTAGACCTGATCCTGAATGCCGTCCTGGCCGCCGGAGGTTTCCGACGGCTGCGACTTTTCCAATTCAGCGAGTTCGCGATGGGCCGCACGGACGGCGGCGTCGCGCGTCCTGTACCACCCGGGTATCGGGTAGCTGTGGCCGGCGAACGTGTCCCAGCCTTAAGAGCGCCGAACCTCAAGTTGGAAGCAATTCTGTTGCCAAGCAGGGAGTCGCCCAGCAAGAGAAGTGCGCGCCCGTAGCCCAGCTACGAGCAAGCGCTTCAACGCACTGGGCGGCCGCCGCTTGGCAACCCATTCGATGTTCGTGTTCGAAACATCGACACGAAGATGGGCCGGGCGGATTTGCCCCGATCTCGGCGCGTCCCGTCTTGTCCGTAGCGCTGCTACGCACTGCGACGGTCCACTTGATCTCGGAACAAATCCGCGCGGCAGAATGGTTCCAATTAAAGGCTCGCGGCTCTAAGTCTGAACGGCTCTAAACGTTCGGTACCGTCACGATGCCCTCGTCGACGAGCACCTTCAGCATCACGGCGGCACCGCACTGGCGCGACACGGCGTTGCCGTCCCACACATTGTCCCTGACATACTTGCCCTTGGTGTAGTGGCTGGAAAAGCTCCACAGGTAAGGCGTGTTGATCTTGTGGATCGTGCGGCTGCGAAAACCGTTGTAGGCCTCCCAGCGGTAGAGCGTCGCCGCCAGGCTCCAATCCTCCTGGTTGTCGAGCTTGTCGTACTTCAGCGCATCGATCGCGCTCAGCTCCCAGCTGTTCGGCGGGTTCCATGTTTTCGGCCGGTTGCGCGGAATATTGCGCGTCTTGCGCTTGAGGCTGTCGCCGTTGTGCAGGTGGCCGCGGAAATTGAAGCCCGCCTCCATGCCATGGATGATACCGACCGCGAACCAAGGCACGCATACCTCGAGCGCGACCTGCTTGTAGCGTGCCTGGTTGTCCGGATCCTTCAGCTTGTTGACGTACCACGCCACCTTCGAGCGGTAGCTCGGCCGGATCTCGGCGGTACGAAACAGCCGTTCGTACTCCGCGCGCAAGGCATCGTTGAGCACAGGCCGCTTGCGCGTGCCCAAAGCGCGTCGGGCCTGCGCATCGAAGCGCCCTTCGCTCGGTGCTGCCGCCGACGCCATGGTTTCGCGCACGAGTTCTGCAGCCCGTTCGATCAGCGCATCGACTTTCGCGGCGCTGATGTTCTCGGCCGCCGCCGAGCGCTCCAGCGTCTCGACCAGGTCGGAAAACACCGGCAGCGCATCGTCGACGTCGAAGCCGCGCAACCGGGCCCCGACGCGCGGTGGTGCCAGCCCCAAGCGGGCGGCCTCATCGACAATCGCACGATAGGCCTGCCAGCGGTCGGCCATCGTGGTCTGCGCGCGCGCCGCCGTACTCATCGGCCCGAGCCCACCGGTGAGCGCCGCCGCCATGCCTGCCAGACCAAGATGGCCTGCCCGACCAAGCTGGCCTGCCGCACCGAGATTGCCCGCCAGACCAAGATTGAATGTACGCCGGTCGATCACCGCTCACCCCCTCGCTCGTGCGTCGTTTGAAATCGATCAAAACCCCGTCTTTCCGTGCACACTAGTCTAAATTCAGGCACGATTGCAGGCAATACAGAACTCTTCCGGTGCACACGTCATGGAATTGATGTGTCGTGTGAAACTCATCTGTTGCCCCATTGGTAGATCAGGATAAACTGCGCCCCACGGCGTGGCCCCATCGACATTCAAGGACCCCCAATCATGATTGATGCTGTGCAAGATTTCCGAATTGGCGCGTTGGAACGCGCACTCGCGTCGCTGATCGGCGGCGATGCCAGCCCGCCACAGCCTGCACCGGTCCAGCCGGTGGCCCCGCCGGCTGCCCAACCGGTGGCAACGCCTGCTCCCAGACCCGCGACCGCCTCGCACGACAATGCGCGCGTTGCCGCGCTTGAAAGTGCCGTTCTGGCGCTCACCAACAGCGTCACGCTGCTGAACCAGCAGATGACCGGTCTTGCAACCGAGTTGCAAAAGCAGACCAATGCGCAGAATATGATCACGATCACCCCGACGGCGACCGTCGATGCCGCACAGGACGCGCGCCTTGACGGCATCGATACGCTGCTCCAGTCGCTGGCGCAGAACGTCGCGGACTACAACAACCAGATGACCACCTTGATCTCGCAATATCAATCACTGCATCAAAAGCCCATGACAACGACAAAGACAGCGGCAAACAATTTCGGGCTCAAGACGGCATAACGAACTCCAGGAAGCGCCACCATGAAACTCTACCAATCCGTCGGTCCCAATCCTTTCGTCGTTAAGATGTTCATCGCCGAAAAAGGCATCGACGTGCCGCGCGAGGAGGTCGACATTCGCGGCGGCGAGAACCGCGAAGGCGGCTATCTCGAGGTCAACCCGCGCGGCCAGAGCCCGGCGCTTGTCACCGACAGCGGCGAGCTGATCTCCGAGATCACCGCGATCTGCGAATACCTTGAGGAACTGCACCCGTCACCGCCGCTAATCGGCACGACGCCCGAAGAGCGCGGCGAAACCCGCATGTGGACGCGGCGCATCGACCTCGGCATCTGCGAGCCGATGGCCAACGGTTTTCGCTACAGCACCGGCATCAAGATGTTCGAGCCGCGCATGCGCGTCATCCCGCAGGCCGCCGACGACCTCAAGGCCTGCGCGCAGGACATCCTTGGCTGGCTCGACAAGGAGATGGCGGGCAAGACCTGGGTGTGCGGTGACCGCTTCACGCTCGCCGACATCATGCTCTTTGGCTTCGTCGAGTTCTTCCACAACGTCGACCAGCCGATCAACGCAGACCTCAAGAACATCGCCGCGCACAACGCCCGCACCAAGGAGCGCCCGAGCGCGGCGGTGAAATAGCCCACTCTCGGATCGGCGATCGGTCGATGTATAGGCCAGCTCAGGCCGTCCGCTTCTTCTCGATCGCTTCCAGTGCCCGCTTCAGCTCGATCAGCTCGACGTCGCGCTCGCGCAACAGTTCGGCGGCCGGCCGGCCGCCATAGTCGAAGAAGCCGGCGCCCGACATCACGCCGTCGCGCCCGGCCGCGATCAGCTTGTCGAGCGTCGGGCTGGTATCGCGCACCTCGGGCGGCGCATAGGACTTGTTGGTCATTGCCCGGCGCATCATGTCGAGGCCGGTGAAATCCGCCTTGCGCAGCACGCCGAGCGTCGCGAAGCGCAGCGCCAGGCCGTGCCGGATCGAGCGGTCGATATCCTCGGCCGTGACAATGCCCTGGTCGAGCAGGTCGAACACCTCGAGATGCAGCGCCGCCTGCAGGCGGTTGGCGATGTAGCCTTCGAGCATCGAGCCGAACACGACCGGCTCCTTGCCCATGCCGGCATAGAGTTCGCGCAACGCCGCTACCACGCCCGGATCGGTCTCCGGCCCCGGCGCCAGGTCGACCAGGTCGCAGATGTAGGGCGGCGTATACCAGTGCGCGATCATCGAGCGCTTCTGGCGCCCGGCCGGCAGCA
>JBPCVZ010000152.1:0-21841 GCA_051010015.1 Hyphomicrobiaceae bacterium | reverse complement strand
CCCTGCCGTCCTGCCTGTGGTGAGAGTCCCAGGTGCCCGCAGCTTAAAAGAGGCGTGACTCAGCGATAAATCCTGCACGGGGCGACAGCACGTCGCTCAAACTAAAAATCGGATGCGGTCGTGCTGTCGCCCCGTACCTCTGAAACCAATCCAGTGCAGCCGCAAGATGCCAACCAAAATGTTGTATCAACCTCATTAAACTATGCCGCGGCAGATTTCGACGGCAGCGCGATGCTCTCGTTCATCAGTCGCGCGCGCTCGGCACTGCTTACCTGACGCGCCGTCGCCATCTGCGTCGCCACCCGCATCGCCTCGCGGGACGCGCCGAGATCGGCGATGCCCTTGCCGGCGATGTCGTAGGCCGTGCCGTGCGCCGGCGTACAGACGGGAAAACCATAGCCACCGATCAGCGTCACGCCGAGCTCGAACCCCATCAGCTTCATCGCGATCTGACCCTGGTCGTGGTACATGGTCTGCACCACGTCGTAGTCGCCCCGCTTGGCGCGCAGGAACACGGTGTCCGATGGGAACGGGCCATCGCAGACGATACCTTCGGCCCGCGCCGCCTCGACCGCCGGCAAAATCTCGGCATCGTCTTCATGGCCGAAATTGCCACCGTCGCCGGCGTGCGGGTTGAGCGCCGCCACGGCGATGCGCGGCGTGTCGAAACCGACCTTCTTCATGCTCTCGTTGGTCAGCCGGATGCCGGCGAGCACCGCCTCCTTGGTGATCAGTTCGGCGACGCCCGACAGCGGCACATGACTGGTGACGCGCGCGTTCCACAGGTTCGGCAGGATGTTGAATTCGCGCCCGCCCGTCGCCGATCCGGTCTCTTGCGTGATGATCTCGATTTCATCGACATAGGTCGGATACGACAGCCGCATCGCGTGCTTGTTGAACGGCGTGAACGTTGCCGCGTCGGCGGCACCCTTGGCGCCCATGCGCAGCACTGTGCGAAAGTTCGCCATGGCGAAATCGCCACCGGCAACCGAGCTTTCGCCGCGCGTAACGCCCGCCTCATCAAGATGGCCGAGATCGGCAACGACGGCGCCTTGCGACAGGTCGACATCGCTGTCCCCCGGCTTCCAAGTCGGCAGATCGAGCGTCACGCCAGCCACCTTGGCACCATCGGCCAATGCGCGGCTGTCCCCGACGACGATATAATCGGCAAAGCCGCGCGCCTCGTCATCGGCCAGCAGCTTGGCGGTCAGTTCAAGGCTGATTCCGGACGGATCGCCCATGGCAAGGGCGAGAGTGGGGCGCGCGGAATTGGACATTTTCGGCCTCTTGTGGGAGTTCGGGAAATTCGTGCGCCCCTTATGGCACGGCGCGGCCCATCGATCCAGGCAGGGCGCCAGTGCGTGGCTATGACATCAAGGATAGTCGACCTGCATGAAGTAGAGACCGGCGGCAGGCGCCACCGGCGCGCAGCGCGTGCGATCGCGCGCGGCGAGCGCGTCGGCCACGTCCTCGCGCGACCACTTGCCCGCCCCAACGGCCTTCAGTGCCCCCGCCAGCGAGCGAACCTGATGATGCAGGAACGAGCGCGCACTTGCTTCGATCCAGATCTCGTCGCCATTCTGCGACACCATCAGCCGATCGAGCGACTTCACCGGCGACTTTGCCTGGCAACCTGCAGCGCGAAAAGTCGTGAAGTCGTGGCGCCCGACGAGAACCGGTGCCGCGTCCTGCATCGCGACAACATCGAGCGGCACCGGCACCCACCAGACCCGGTTGACGTCGAGCACCGGCGGTGCCCGTCGCGACAAGATGCGATAGCGGTAATGTCGGGCAACGGCGGAAAACCGCGCATCGAAGTCATCCTCGACCGCTTCACAGGCGACGATCACGACCGGCATCGGCTTCAAATGGAAATTGATGGCATCGCGCACCTTGTCGGCCGGCCAGGCCTTTGCCAGATCGACATGCCCGACCTGGCCACGCGCATGGACACCGGAATCCGTGCGCCCGGCACCGCGCACCACAACCTGCTCCCCGCAAAAACGCGCGATAGCAGTGGCGATTTCACCCTGCACCGATCGCCCGTCAGCCTGGAGTTGCCAGCCAACGAACGGTGTGCCGTCATATTCGATTGTGAGCTTGTAGCGAGGCATGGCGAATGGTTCTTAAATCGCCTAACGCCTCACCTCAAGCACCGCGACACACTGATCGCAGACTACTTCACTGGCCAGCCGCCGACGCGCTTGCCGCCGTGACGTCGCCCACGCTTCTTGAAATAAACCGGAAGACCGTTTACCGCACCGTGGCCGTGGTGAGGCGCCGCCTGGCGTGTGTTGTTGTCCCCGCTGCCTCTGTAGTTGCTATCTTCGTAGACATGGCGCGTCTCTTCGATCGTGAGGTTCAGCGGTGTCTTGTTGGGGTTAATGATGACATGCGTGGTGCGCGGCAGTGGCCTGAACACCCGAACACCGGCTTCAATCGAGACGGTTGCACCATAGAAGCCGCGCGGCTCGATACGAGTCGTTCGGGCATCATTGGCAACCGCAGTAGCTGCGACAGCCACAACGGCGCCGAGCGCTACGCCAAGGCCAAGTACAACGCGAAACATGATCAGCTCCATTATTCTGAGATCGCGAAAAGGTGGTCGGATGATACCGCCAAGGAGCTGCGCGCGATGAACGTTTCGCCTGTTTTCCTTAATATTCAAGAGCTTTTGGTGACAACCATGCCGGGCTTGGCGTCGAACCCTCGCAAGAAGTCGTCGAGCGCCATCGCCTTCTTGCCGGCGCGCTGCAGATACGTGCAGCGAAGCGCGCCACTGCCACAAGCAATTGCCATTCGCCGATCCAGGATCGTTCCGGGCGCCGCTGATGGATGCCCATCCGCTGTCAGCAAGGCGGCGCGGAGAACTTTTATGCGCTCGTGTCGGCCGTCTACCTCGATTTCGAGCCAGGCGCCAGGGAATGGCGACAGGCCGCGAATATGATTGTGCACATCTCTTGCCGACCTCGTGAAATCGATCCGCGTCTCGTCCTTGGAGATTTTGCTGGCGTAGGTCACACCGAGTTCGCTCTGCGGCGACCGCGTAAGACTGCCGCGCTCGAGCGCGGCAAGCGCGCGGACCATGATGTCGGCGCCGAGAAGGGCGAGTTGATCATGCAGCTCGCCGGCAGTCATTTCGGGTCCGATCGCAACGGTTTCTCCGAGACAAACCGGACCGGTATCGAGGCCTTCCTCCATCTGCATCACCATTACGGCCGTTTCCGTATCGCCGGCCATGATCGCACGCTGGATGGGGGCAGCACCGCGCCAGCGCGGCAACCTCGATGCGTGCATATTCAGGCAACCGTGCCTCGGCGCCTCAAGAATGCGCTTTGGCAGCAGCAATCCGTACGCGATGACCACGGCGACGTCAGCGTTCAGCTCTGCGAATTCCTCGGCGATCGCATCGGATTTCAGCGAAAACGGGGTGCGCACTTCTATGCCGCATGCGTCGGCGTGGGCGTGCACCGGCGACTTGCGTTCGGCCATACCGCGGCCGGCCGGGCGCGGTGGCTGGGAGTAGACGGCCACCACATCATGACCTGCACCGATAATTTCCGACAGCGCCGGCACCGCAAAATCCGGTGTACCCATGAACACGATGCGCAGTGGACGTCTCCCCTAGTAGATAGTCGGCACGATAGGTTGATGTATGGGGCATGCCGCAATCCAAGCCGGCATCACTCAAGCCTGACGTGCGAGCTTCTTGAACCGGCGCACAATTGTGTCGCGGCGCAAGCTGGAAAGGAAATCGATGATCAGGCGACCATCGAGATGATCAACCTCGTGCTGTATGACAGTCGAAAGAAATCCCTCCGCTTCGAGCTCCTGTTGCGCGCCATCTCGATCCAGGTAGCGCACCGTAATTCTATCGGGCCGCTCGATCTCGACGCGCACGTCGGGCAGCGAAAGGCAACCTTCATCGTAGCTGCGCAGCGTATCGCTGCGTGCAACGATTTCCGGATTGATCAGGCACATGGGCTTGCGATCCGGCTCATCGCCTTCGTCGCTGCTGTTGCTGGCGTCAACAACGATAAACCGCTTCGCAATATTGACCTGATTGGCGGCAAGGCCGACGCCGGGTGCGTCGTACATTGTCTCCAGCATATCATCGAGCGTACGGCGCAACTCATCATCCACACGTTCGACGGGTGTCGACTTCTGACGCAGGATAGGATCAGGCAGGGTTATAATTGGCAGCAGGGACATTTTGCTCTCAACACGGGGCACGGCAAAGGGCCGCTTGTGACCCGAGGTATAGGTACTTTGCGAGACGATTTAAAGGGCGATGCCGCCTTCCGGGCGCTCATGACGAAGCGCCTTGCGCCTCCGGCGCTTGACAAGATGTCTCATGGCCTGGCGCGCGATGACATAGAGAATCTTGCTGCCGGCAAGCAACGTTCCGCGGATTGTGCCGGAGACTTTCGAGGTGCCGATCCGGCACCGATAGCTGACCGGCACCTCATGCACCCGCAAGCCCTCTTCCAACGCACGGATCTGCATCTCGACCGTCCAGCCAAAATTGCGGTCCGCCATGGCAAGCGCGTTGAGCCGGTCAGCATCGATCGCCCGGAAGGGTCCGAGATCCGTATAACGTACGCCCCAGATCAGACGGATAAGGGACGTTGCCAGCCAGTTGCCGCACCGCTGCTGTGGCAGCAAGGCGCCCGCCTCTCGTTCCCCAATGACCCGCGAGCCAATGACCAAATCGACATCGTTGGCAGCGATTGGATCAACCAGTCGTGACATCTCCTGCGGATAGTCACTGTAGTCACCGTCGAGAAAGACGATGATATCGGCATGATTAGCAGCAGCAATTCCGCACAGACAGGCCGCGCCGTAACCGGGTTCGGGCTCCCAAACAACCTCGGCGCCGGCGGCTTGCGCGACGGCAGCCGTTGCGTCACTGGAGCCATTGTCGGCAACGACGATCTGATCGACCCATGCGGGCACGCAAGCAATGACCTTGCCGATCGCTTCCGCTTCATCCTGCGCCGGGATGACCACGGCTATGCGCTTGTCGCCTCGCATTCAAAACTGCCTCGAATTGTGCAACGTCAAATCAACCACCATCGGCCGGCGCCAGGCGCATCGGGCATCAACCAGGAGCAAGCTCCAAATCGGCAGCCATTGCAGCCAAACCAGCCAGGGGTTCAGACTAGCATACTGATTTATCCCCATCAGATGGAAGGCAACGTAGTATAGCGGCAGAAAAACGGTCAGGCCGGCGTGCACTGCAAGCGGCAGAAAGGGTGCGAAGACCAACAACCAGCTCGCATACCATGGGAATTGGGCCGGGCTGAAGAGGAGCAATGCCAGCACGATCATGGCTGCTCGTCGAATGATAACTTCTGGCTCTGTTGTCGATTGACGGGCGACCCAGAGCGCAAAGGCGGCCACGCTGGCAGCGGCGGCGAGCCGCACGAATGTGCCCGGCGTCGTGGCGGCCACATCAAATCCACGTAGGGCGAATTGAGCAAAGCTCTGCAGCAGCCGAAACAACGCACTATTCGTCTGCCAATGGGTGGCATATGCGACGAAACCACTATCCGATCCCAGTCCACCGAACCACGGCGGAGCTGCCCAGATCGCGATCATCAGGATGAAAATGGCGAGCGCGGCGGCAAGCCGAAAGGGAGCGGTCAGCAGCGGTCGCAGAACCAGCGGCAGCAACAGAGCAGGCCACAACTTGGCCCCGACAGCGAGGCCGAGAGAGACGGTCGCCAAGATCGGCCGGCAACGCACAAGCAGCAACAATGCTGCCAGCACGAAGGGCATGACAATCGCCTCCATATGGGCCGAGTTCATGAGTTCCTTAATGACGAGCGGATTGAGCCAATAAAGCGCTACCCAAAGGGAAGAACGACCGACCGCACTGAGAAGCAATAGAAGGAAGGCCAGACTGGCACACTCACCGACCAGACAGACAAGACGCCAGGCACGCAGGCTCCAGGGCTCGATCCAGTATGCCGCGGCAAATGCGGCCTGCGCGACCGGTGGATAGATGGTCTTCAGACCGGGATGATTGATCCGGTCAAGTATCAGTTCGCCCTCCTCTGCCAACCGGCGGATCGCTGGCGGAGCCAACTCGGTTCGCACGGATGCCGGTGCCAGTCTGTAAGGATTATGGCCTGACGCGGTCACTCCGCCATCCCACAGATAGCGATAAAAATCATCCTCGAGTGCTGGCGTTGCCGGTAGCATGATCAGGCGCAAGCCAAATCCGCTAAGCAGGACGAGAGTGAGCAACGCTCTTGGCTTCGCAGGGGCTGCCCCAATCGTCCATGGGATCAGGAAAAAGAGCGCCGCATACACCACCCCAGCCGCCACCAGACCACCAGCCAGCGCCAACGCCGGAATATCAACAAGCCGGCGTTCCCAGGCGAAGTGATCGCCAAACACGAGGAGTGCGATCGCAAATCCGATCAAACATCCGCATAATCCCAGCCAGGCCGGCCAAACCCAATCGTCTGACGATGAACGATCCCGCACGGTGCGCCATTTCTTGCTCGAGCGATCAAACCTTGCTGCGCGATTTTATGGCGGCAAGCAATGTACCTTCATCGAGGTAATCGAGTTCACCGCCAACCGGCACACCTTGCGCCAGCCGCGACAGCGTCACGCCGGCCGGTTCAAGCGCATCTGTCAGGTAGTGTGCTGTAGACTGGCCCTCGACCGTCACGTTGAGCGCGAGGAGAATTTCGCTGACTTCCGGCTGATGCGCCCGCTCGACGAGCTTGGCAATGTTGAGGCGGTCAGGGCCGATACCGTCGAGCGGTGAAAGGTGACCACCGAGTACGTGATAGAGCCCGCGTACCGCACCGGCACGCTCGAGAGCCCATAGGTCACCGACCTCTTCGACGACAACAATCAGCGCCTGATCTCGGCGCGGGTCAGAACAGATCGTGCATGGCGATATCGTGTCGATATTGCCGCAATTGGCGCACTCGGTGAGTTTTTCGGCGGCATCGCGCATGGCATCTGCAAGAGGCAAGAGGAGCTCTTCGCGGCGTTTGAGAAGCGCCAAGGCTGCCTTGCGCGCCGATCGCCTGCCAAGCCCTGGCATTCGGCCGAGCAATGAGATCAACCGTTCGATCTCGGGACCCGCAATTTTATCTGTCACGGTGCACTTCCTTGCTGGTCGTCGGTTCGCTCCCCGGATTACTCGGTATTCTTCAGGCGAAGTGGGCGCCGTGGTAATTGTTGCCGACCACGGATTATACTGCACACATAGTCAGTTAGACGGATTCACTGCGGTTCGCAAACCGATCTGCGATCGTCAATCGGCCTGCCGCGCCGAGCCACTCTGGAGCAGAGCATTGATCTCAGCCGCCGAAAAACCATTTTCGGCCAACACGCTTCGCGTGTTTTCACCTAGTCGCGGCGGCGGTCGTCGGGTTGATGAACCGGGAGTCCTGGCAAAATGCAGCGGCACCCCGGTCGTTCGCACGCGTCCTTCGGTCGGGTGATCGTATTCGCTGAAAAAGCCGGTCGCCTGCAGGTGCTCGTCGGAGATCACGTCCTCCAGCGTATTGGCCGGAATGGCGGGCACGTCGGCCTGCTTGAGCAAAGGCACCCACTCCGCCGTCGTCTTTGTTGCCATCAACTCGCTGATCAGGCTGTAGAATTGGTCGACATTGCGCGACCGTGAGTTAGCGCTTGCAAAGCGTTCGTCCTTGGCCAGGTCTGGCCGACCGGCGGCATCGAAAAATCCTCGACATTGCTTGTCGTTGTAGGGCAAGACGACCATGAAGCCATCGCGCGTTCGATGGGGCCGACGGTTCGGGTCCAACACCCGGGAGTATCCCGGCGGCGCAAGCGGAGGTTCAAATGCCGCGCCCGAAAGGTGTTCGACAAAATTGAACGACGCTACGGCTTCGAACATTGGGATCTCAATCTGCTGGCCTTCGCCAGTGCGCTCTCGATGGAGCAATGCCATGGTGATCCCGCTGACTGCATGCAATCCGGCTACCTTGTCTGCCATCACCATTGGCGCAAAATCAGGCGCATCGGCACCGCGCCTGCGTATCAAATCGACAGTGCCGGAAATGCCCTGAATCACGTCATCATATGCCGGTCGATCAGCGTAAGGCCCGTCCGAGCGGAATCCCCAGGCCGAGGCGTAGATAATATCGGACCTAGCGGCCGATACGCTGGCGTAGTCCAGCCCGAGTTTGGCGATCGCCGCCGGGCGCATCGAATGCACGAAGACATCGGCTGTCGCGATCATCCTCAATAGCGCGTCACGGGCGTCGTGACTTCGCAAATTGAGAACGATGGAGCGCTTATTGCGATTGGCGCTTAGGTACACCCCACTCATGCCGGGATTACGAGCCGGAAACGCGGTGCGCATAATGTCACCTTCCGGCGGTTCCACCTTGATTACATCGGCACCCATATCAGCCAATGTCTGGGTGGCGTAGGGGCCGAACACAACCGAAGTTAGATCGATCACGCGCAATCCTGTCAACGGACCATGCGCACCAGCCTTGCTGCCGGATGCCGGAGATTGTTTCTTCACGAGTTTTTTCCTTGGCTTGTCAGGAACTCGCCGGAGCGGGGCACGAAAATGGACGATCTGGCCAACAAATTAAGTCGCTATGCGGGCGGGCGCCCTCGAGCGGCGATTTCGGCCCGATAGTCACTTGCCCGATAGGTACCGAGAATTGTTAGCTTGCTCGAAAAGAAGGACAACTCCTCCAATGCCAGCCGCACATTGCGATCCGATGGATGCCCATCAATGTCGGCATAAAACATCGTTGCAGTGAACTCACCGTCAATTTGGTAGCTTTCAAGCTTGGTCATGTTGACGCCGTTCGTCGCAAACCCTCCCATAGCCTTGTAAAGCGCCGCCGGCACGTTGCGAACAAGAAAAATGAACGTGGTCACGAACGGACCGTCGCCAGGCTCGGCGTCATCGGGCTCGGCGGCGAGAATAACGAAGCGCGTCGTGTTGTGTTCGGCATCTTCGACATCGTGCGCAAGGATATCGAGCCCGTACATTTTCGCCGCAAGCGCCGGTGCCAAAGCCGCTTTGCTCGGATCATCCCACTCGGCGATGTGCCGCGCCGCGCCGGCGGTGTCACCCGATACGTGTGCACTGGCGCCAAGCCTGCGTATGATCTTGCGGCACTGACCGAGCGCATGAATGTGGCTGTAAATGTCCGTGATCTGGTCGACCTGAGTGCCTTTGAGCGCCATCAATTGGAAGCGGATCGGAAGGAAATGTTCCCCAACAATATAGAGGCCGGCGCCCGGCAGCAGATGATGGACGTCGGCAACTCGGCCCGCCAAAGTGTTCTCGATCGGGATCATGGCATATGTGCAGTCGCCCGATTTCACTGCCTGCAAGGCATCTTCAAACGTTGCACACGGCACGCTTTCAAGATCGGGAAACCTTTCCAGACAAGCAACATGCGAATTGGCTCCCAATTCTCCCTGGTAGGCAATGCGTGCGCCAACGGATGTGACCGTTGCGGGCAGCTGATTGGATTTCTCGGCAGAGCTTTTATCGTGGGACATCTTGAGCTTTTGTCTTGGGGAAAGTAGCGCAGCCCGCATGCGGCATCTGTCAGCAAGTACGATTGCGTTTAGCCGTCAGGTTTCAGCATCTCGCGGGCACGTTCGAGATCGGCCGGAGTATCAACACCGAGGGGAACGGTGTCAACGAGCGTCACTTCGATACGCATGCCGTGCTCCAACGCGCGCAATTGCTCAAGCTTTTCGCGCAGTTCAAGCGGCGACGGCGGCAAATTCACAAAACGTTCGAGTGCCGCGCGGCGATAGCCATAAATTCCGATATGGTGATAGAGTGGGCCGTCGTTTGCCGGCGCCGTTGCTCGCGTGAAATAGAGCGCGCGCAGGATGCCGGGCCTTGGCGTGGCAACATCGCTGCCGACGACTTTAATGACGTGCGGCGCAACACGCTCCTCCTCCCTTGTAATCTCAGCTGCAAGCGTCGTTATCGAGACGTTCTTGTCACTAAAAGGTGCAAGGCACTCGCGTACCAACGACGGATCAAGTGTTGGTAGGTCGCCTTGTAGGTTGATGACATAGTCGATTTCGACTTGCGGATCGATCCGATTGATGACTTCAAATGCGCGATCCGAGCCGGATTGATGGTCCGACCTGGTGAGCTGTGCCTCCCCACCGGCCGCCCGAATTACCTGAACAATGTCTGCCGAATCAGTTGCGACAACCACTCGGCCTACCTCGGCAGCCATGGCGCGCTCCCAAACATGGACGATCATCGGCTTGCCGTGAATATCCGCGAGCGGCTTGCCCGGCAGCCGGGTGGACTCCATCCGAGCCGGAATTACAACGATACAACGGGACATCCTATGCCTTTCGATTGCTAGCCGATCCGATAACGCCGGAAGTTCGGTGACAATTCGTCTCGCCCGTCATCACCTAGAACAGTCCTGCCGAAGCTTGCAACAGGGTTTGAAAATCCTATAGTGCGGACGGAAATCAGCGGCGCACAAGCTATGTCTTAGTAGGCGGTATTGCGACCGATCGGAAGGAACGTATGCTTTATGGATAGCGACTCTCTCAATTGGCTTGCGATGGCTGTTTTGTCAGCCTTGCTGGTCGCATTCGGATTGCCTGTCACACTGGAAGTCTTTGGCGGTGGACACGGCAAGCATGCCGCCAAGGCAGCGTACAAGTTGCCCGATTCGGTGGCATCCGGAGGCCAGGGTGGCACCACCGAGAACGCGAAAAAAGGATTTGATTTCAACAAGGTCGCTGCCTTGTTCGGGAATTCCAGCGTTGACGGCGGAAAGGCAGTTTTCAAGAAGTGTTCAACCTGCCATACGGTCAACGAGGGCGGTAAGAACGGTCAGGGGCCAAATCTCTATGACATTCTCGGTCGCGAGCGCGGCGGGGTCGCAGCGTTCAAATACTCCAAGGTTTTGGCAGCCAAAGGCGGAACGTGGGATGCGGCATCGCTCGCTGAGTTCCTCCACAAGCCAAAAGCGTGGCTCAAAGGTACAAAGATGGCGTTCAGCGGGCTGAAGAAAGATAAGGATCTCGCGAACGTACTGGTTTATCTGCAAAGCCTGAGTGCTAGTCCCAAGCCACTACCCAAACCTGAGTGATGATCCGACTGCTCCCGCATGTCATTCACGAAGACACGCATTATTGTTTTGTAATGTTACGACCCTGCCAACTTGTTGGCGGGGTCGTTACTTATCGTGCAGGGTGATTTATGTGTTAACCACTGCGTTTGTGCTGCGAACACCTCACGAGCCGCATAACAAGCCAGGGCCGCGAATGAGAGGATTGGTCAGTTCATGATGAAGTGCTTAAGAAATTCGGCCCGCTCGCTTGCCATTGCCGTCTTGTTGTGTGTCGGCATCACGCCAGCCTCGTCGGTCGAGCGCTCTCATGGTTTGTCGATTTTTGGCGACCTGAAGTACGCCCCCGACTTCAAACACTTCGACTACGTCAATCCGAGCGCTCCAAAAGGAGGCCGGATGGCAACGATTGGCGGATTGGCGTTTGACAGTTTCAATCCGTTCATCCTGAAAGGCGACCAAGCGGCTGGTCTGTCGCTACTGTTCGACAGCCTGATGACCTCTTCCTCGGATGAGCCGAACTCAGCCTATGGACTTGTCGCACATTCTGTTCAGCGTAGCGAAGACGGCAAATCGATCACATTTTTCATGCGACCCGAAGCAAAGTTTTCTGACGGTACACCGGTCACCGCCGACGACGTTGTGTTTTCCTTTGACGTCCTCAAAGAGAAAGGTCACCCTGTCTATCGATTTGCGATCAAAGATGTCGCAAAAGCCGAAGCGCTGGACACGCATACGGTCAAATATTCGTTCGGAGGCGCACGCCTGCGCGATCTACCGCTCACAGTTGCTGGCCTGCCCATACTCTCAAAAGCATACTACGAGAAGGTGGACTTTGCGAAAACGTCGCTGGTCCCACCACTTGGCTCAGGCGGCTATTTGCTGTCGGATTTCAAGTCGAACACGTTCGTCGAATACAAGCGCCGCGACGATTACTGGGGCAAGGATCTCCCGGTCAACGTCGGTCGATATAACTTCGATACACTACGTTTTCACTACTACAAGGACCGCACCGCCTGGTTTCTGGGTCTGACATCCGGAGAGTACGACTTCGGCGAAGAATTCTTCTCCAAACGCTGGGCGACAGAATACGATAGTCTTCCGGCCATCAGGTCGAAACGCATGATCCGGCGCACAATCCCGGACAAAACGCCGTCCGGAACGCAGGGGTGGTTCTTCAATACACGCCGAGCGAAGTTCTCGGACCCCCGAGTGCGGCGCGCAATCGGATTGGCATTCGATTTCGAATGGTCGAACAAGAATCTCTTTTACAATCTATACACGCGCACCACGAGTTACTTTCAGAATGCAACGGACATGATGGCAAAGGGTAAGCCATCGGCTGCGGAGCTGGCCCTGCTTGAGCCGTTCAGGGACAAACTACCGGCCGAAATATTCGGTGACGTCGAAACACCTCCAATATCGGACGGGTCAGGCCGTGACCGCAAACTTTTGCGCCGCGCCGACAAGCTGCTGCGCGAAGCTGGATGGACACTTAAGAATCGCAAACGAGTGAATGCCAAGGGAGAACAGCTCAGTGTTGAGTTCCTGCGCGCCTCGCCGAGTTTTGACCGGATAACTTCACCTTTCATAAAGAACCTGAAGTTGCTTGGTATCGACGCCAAAATCCGCCCAGTTGACGCAGCGCAATTTCAACGTCGACTGAAATCTTTCGATTTTGATGTTGCAACCGCCCGCTTCGTCATGAGCCTGACACCTGGCAATGAATTGCACAACTATTTCAGTTCGGAGAGCGCCAAATCTAACGGGAGTAGAAACCTTGCTGGAATTAGCAGCCCCGTGATTGACGCTCTCCTCGAACGCGTTATGGAAGCCAAGTCGCGCGATGAGGTAAATGTTGCAGTGCGGGCCCTCGATCGGGTCTTGCGTGCCGGCAACTACTGGGTACCTCATTGGAACAAAGCCTCCCATAATCTGGCATTCTGGGATCGGTTCTCGTGGCCGAAGACTAAGCCGAAATACTCCCGCGGTGTTATCGATACCTGGTGGTACGACAAGGAAAAAGCGGCCAAGATTGCCTCTCAATAGGGAAGCTTGATTTGCCAATCTGCCCAACCGACCAGGGAGTGCCTGAAGCTAATGGCCGCCTATCTGCTGAAACGTCTGTTGCTGATCATACCGACGCTGTTCGGCATCATGTTGATCAACTTCGTGATCATCCAATTCGCGCCCGGCGGCCCGGTCGAGCAAGTTATCGCCAACCTCACCGGCACGGCCGCTGGAGCAACATCAAGCGTCGGCGGTGGCAGTGGCGATGGTCTGGGTAGTGGCGCGCAGCCCGGAGGCCTCGACAATGCCAGTGGTGATACATCGTCGAAGTATCGCGGCGCGCAGGGGCTCGACCCGGAATTCATCAAGGAATTGGAAGCTCAATTCGGCTTCGACAAGCCACCCCATGAGCGCTTCATTTTGATGGTGACCAACTACCTCACCTTCAATTTTGGCACCAGTTATTTCCAAGACCACAAACCGATCCTGCAATTGATAAAGGAAAAACTTCCCGTCTCCATGACGCTCGGTTTCTCGATGTTGTTGATCA
Source organism: Hyphomicrobiaceae bacterium (assembly GCA_051010015.1). Lineage (GTDB taxonomy): Bacteria > Pseudomonadota > Alphaproteobacteria > Rhizobiales > Hyphomicrobiaceae > CAJQQK01. The sequence continues at coordinate 8,200 of JBPCVZ010000152.1, read as the reverse complement.
GTTATTTCATCTCGATCCCGCTCGGCATCCGCAAGGCGGTGCAAGACGGCTCACCTTTCGACGTTTGGACGAGCGGTGCGTTGGTGATTGGGTACGCACTGCCAGGCTTTATGGTCGGCGTGTTTCTGCTGGTTTTTCTAGCCGGTGGTTCATTCTATCAAATATTCCCAATTGGCAAATTGACTTCCGATGGAGCCGAGAACTTAACGTGGCTGCAGTACATCCTTGATGTTGCGTGGCACATCACGTTGCCGCTGCTGGCCATGGTGCTGGGGGCCTTTACGACTCTGACATTCCTGACGAAAAATTCATTCATCGACGAGATTCGAAAACAGTATGTCTTGACCGCGCGCTCCAAGGGTCTGACGGAGAACAGCGTGCTTTATGGCCATGTTTTTCGCAATGCGATGCTCATTATTATTGCCGGGTTCCCGGGGGCTTTCATTTCCGCGTTTTTTACGGGCTCGCTGCTTATCGAAGTCATCTTCTCACTGGACGGCCTCGGACTGCTGGGCTTTGAAAGTGTGATCAAGCGCGACTACCCCGTGGTCTTTGCGACATTATATATCTTCACGCTCATCGGACTAATCGTGCACATCATCACCGACTTCATCTACACGCTTGTAGACCCGCGAATCGATTTTGAAAGCCGGGAGGTCTGATGCGATGAACATTGATACGTTTCCAGAGCAGGACCAAAAAGCGACGCAAGCCAAAATCATAGCCGGCGGGTTCTGGTCACGGCTCCACAAGAGCCTGACATTGACGCCGATCAACCAAAGGCGATGGTACAACTTCAAGGCCAACCGTCGCGGTTATTGGGGCCTCTGGGTGTTTCTGGGCGTCTTCGTGATCAGCATGCTCGCCGATGTAATCGCCAACGACCGCCCGATTATCGCAAGCTACAAGGGTGAAATACTGTTGCCGTTCCTCTACGACTACCCGGAGGAAAAGATCGGCGGCTTCCTGGCGACCATCGACTACAAGGAAGAATTCGCGCGTGAAGAGTTCAAGCAGCATGGCTGGATGGTTTGGCCGCTGATCCGGTACTCCTACAACACCGTCAACTCAAACTATCCTCGCAGAAAGAACGCCAGCGGAGACTGTCTGGGCTTTCCGTCGCCGCCATACCCTCTGGAAAGCGGCGATTATTGCGACGCCGGTGATGCAGAGAAAATGAAGAACTTCCAAAAGTTCGGCAACCGCAATTGGCTTGGCACTGACGATCAAGGCCGCGACGTCACGGCACGGGTGCTTTACGGCATGCGAATTTCCATCCTGTTCGGCTTAATCCTGACCGTTCTGGCATCGATCGTCGGCATCATTGCCGGCGCCGTTCAAGGCTATTTCGGCGGCTGGGTCGACCTCATCGCGCAGCGCATCATCGAGATCTGGTCGTCGATGCCGTATCTCTACATCCTGATCATCATTTCGTCTGTCTTGGTCCCTGGCTTCTGGACGCTGCTGGGCATCGTCCTTCTGTTTTCGTGGACGTCACTGGTCTCTGTCGTGCGTGCGGAGTTTCTACGAGGTCGAAACTTTGAGTACATCACAGCGGCCCGCGCACTGGGTGTTTCAGACGCAACGATCATGTTCAAGCATCTCTTGCCGAACGCCATGGTTGCGACGCTGACGTTCCTTCCATTCCAGCTCACGGCTGCCATTACCGCCTTGACGTCGCTCGACTTCCTAGGCCTTGGCTTACCCCCCGGTTCACCCTCGCTCGGCGAATTGCTGAGCCAGGGAAAATCGAACCTGCAGGCGCCCTGGTTAGGACTTGCCGGCTTCTTCTCGATCGCGCTGCTGCTCAGCCTGCTTGTTTTCATCGGCGAAGCCGTGCGTGACGCACTCGATCCACGCAAGACATTCAGATAGGCGGCGCCGGACATGGCCAAAGACATGCAAGACGCACCCCATCAGACCAACCTTGTCCGCGTTCGCGACCTTTCAGTCGACTTCTCGGTGGCCGGCAACGTCAACCACGCCGTCCGTCATGTCTCATTCAATATCAAAAAAGGCGAGACGGTCGCGCTCGTCGGCGAGTCAGGCTCGGGCAAGACCGTCTCTGCGCTATCCATTTTGCGCCTTCTGCCGTACCCGGCGGCGTCGCACCCGTCCGGCGAGATCTATTTTCATGGCCGCAACCTCCTAAAGCTGGATGAAAGCGACATGCGCGAGATGCGCGGCGCGCGCATCTCGATCATTTTTCAAGAACCGATGACATCGCTCAATCCGTTGCAGACCATCGACAAACAGGTCGGGGAAGTGCTGCGCGTGCACAGAGGAATGGACAAGGCGTCCGAACGTCGTCGCGTGCTCGAACTATTAACGCGGGTTGGGCTACGCGATCCGGAAAAGCGGATATCATCCTATCCCCACCAATTGTCGGGAGGACAACGCCAACGCATCATGATCGCAATGGCGCTGGCCAATGAACCCGAACTCCTGATTGCCGATGAGCCGACAACCGCGCTTGATGTTACCATCCAGGCCCAAATTCTCGAACTGCTGCAAGAACTGCAACAAGAACTCGGCATGGCGATGCTGCTCATCACGCACGACCTTGGCATTGTGCGCAAGATGGCCGAGCGCGTCTACGTCATGAACGACGGCGAAGTGGTCGAAGAAGGTGCAACCGAGAATATTTTCGAGCGCCCGCAACATGCCTATACGCAGCACCTTCTGGCAGCCGAACCCAAAGGTGCGCCTCCCAAAGAAGATCTTGCAGCCCCCGTGATCATGGAAACGGAAAACCTCAGGGTTTGGTTCCCGGTTAAACGCGGCCTATTGCGCAAGACGGTTGATCATATCAAGGCTGTTGACGGCGTCTCGCTCCAGGTGCGGGAAGGCCAAACGGTTGGCGTCGTCGGGGAGTCCGGTTCGGGCAAAACAACTCTCGGGCTGGCGCTTCTGCGATTGATTTCGTCCGATGGCCCCATCGTTTTCATGGGGCAGAACGTCGAGAACTACAATTCCAAACAGATGCGACCGCTCCGCCGCGACTTGCAGATTGTTTTCCAGGACCCTTATGGATCGCTGAGCCCACGACTGTCCGTCGGACAAATCATCGAAGAAGGCCTTACGATCCAGGAGCCCGACCTCGCCTATGAGGAGCGCCGCGGACGTGTCAACGTCGCGCTGGAGGATGTCGGCCTCGATGGCGACATGCAGGATCGCTATCCGCACGAGTTCTCCGGTGGCCAACGCCAGCGCATTGCCATCGCCCGTGCGATGGTGCTCGGACCGAAATTCATCATGATGGACGAACCCACTAGTGCGCTCGACATGAGCGTTCAGGCTCAAATTGTCGACCTTCTGCGCGAACTTCAAAGCGCGAAGAACTTGTCCTATCTCTTCATCAGTCACGACCTGCGAGTAGTGCGGGCTCTCTCAAACCATGTCATTGTCATGCGCAATGGAAAGGTTGTCGAAGAAGGCGCAGGCGAGAAAATCTTTACCGCGCCCGAAACTGACTATACGAAGGCGCTGCTTGCAGCAGCCTTCAATCTTGAAACGCGCGAACTTGTCGACGTGCAGGCACAGTAGGCCCATTTCCTGACGTGAACTGTCCTGCGCCGCGACACTGAGGTTTTCCATGTCACTACTTGTTATTGGCAGCGATCGTCTTGATGATTTCTACGTTTGCACCAAAGCGATGGCGCCCGAGCGTGACGTGCGGGCCTATCCTGATGTTGAGAATGTCGCGGATATAAAATACGCTCTGGCGTGGAAAGCTCCGATGGGCTCCTTGGCGCAGTTCGAAAACCTCGAGCTGATCGTGTCTGTTGGCGCCGGCGTCGATCACTTGTTCACGGACCCCGAACTACCTGACGTGCCGATCGTACGCTATGTCGACCCGGATCTGACCGCGCGAATGGTTCAGTATGTCGTGCTTCAGACGCTTTTTCACGTCCGTCGAATGACTGAAATTCAGGCGCAACAGAGAACAAAGAAATGGGCGTTCCTGGGTGAGGCGATGCCCGACGAGGTACGCGTCGGGATCATGGGCATCGGTGTGCTTGGTCAAGCCTGCGCCAAGGCGCTCGGTGGGCTTGGCTATCGGTTGAACGGGTGGAGCCGCAGTCCGAAAACAGTCGACGGTGTCACCTGTTTCGCCGGCGACGATGGTCTGGAGCCGTTTCTCAATCAAACGGACGTGCTGGTCGTGTTGTTACCCTTTACACCGGCAACAAAGGGCATTCTGAACCTCGGTTTGTTCCGAAAGCTGTCGACCAGCGGTCGGCACGAACGGCTGCCTGGCCCAGTGTTGATCAATGCGGGACGCGGCGGCTTGCAGGTCGAAGCCGACATACTTTCAGCGCTTGACGAGGGCTCGTTGTACGCCGCCAGCCTCGACGTCTTTGAAACCGAGCCCCTGCCCAGTGATAGCCCGTTGTGGGAGCACGAGCACATCGTGATCACACCGCACAATGCCGCCGAGAGTGCCAACGAGAGTATTACCCGATATTTCCTGCGCCAGATCGAACGGCTGGAGAATGGCCAGCCGCTTGAGAACGTGGTGGATCCAAAGATCGGCTACTGAAGCCGCTTAATTGCAGACGCAACAGGCCCGTCTTGCCGGGAACGCTCGGAAACCAGCGTGACCGGGTCGATGGTTGTCGCCATATTGGTGCCGTTGGCATGAAGCAACCGTTCCTTGTCGACCATGATGCCGACATGGCGCGGCCAGTATACCAGATCGCCGCGCTGCAATTGATCGAGACAGCCGTCCGTAACTGGCAGGCTGCCGGGTAACTCGCGAGCCTGCATGTCGGTATCACGCGGGCAAGAGATGCCGGCACGCAAGAGCGACAGCTGAACCAGCCCCGAACAGTCAATTCCGCGGACGGATTTCCCACCCCACAGATATGGCACGCCGAGCATTATCTGGGCAGTGGCAACGTAGTCCGGTTCGGTCACATCAATGGCCTTGACATGCTGGCGACCGATGAAGCCACCGTCAGACAACTCGAAGAAATCGCCGTCTGCTGCAACGACTTCTATGGTCGAGCCGAAAAGCCATGAACGTCTCGGCTTGGACCGGGCGGTTGGTTCGCAATACGCAAACGCTTCTCGTGCTGTGACCTGATGGGTTGCCGGCGCGGGCGGCCCTGCGGTCAGCATCTCTTCAGGCATGTAGCCGACATAGCCGTCGCCTGTCAGTTGACACCAAGCCCAACCGTCCGCCACGTCGAAGATTTGAACCGCCTCGCCGCCGAGCGCTTCCGTATCCAGGTCAGCGACTGGCGATGGTTCCGGGTGCAACGGCGCAATCGGAACGGAGACATGATAGGGCTGCCCGGTTGCGAATCGCGCGGCATCGACATGGCCTTCGAGGGCGGCGTCTGCAAGGTCGTCGCGGTAGGCGTTTCGGCGCCGGTCGAGAGCGTCTGCCATGTGCTCAACTCTCCGTGGTTCCTTTGTCAGCGATTTGGCGGATCACGCCGAACATCGCTCGCGCGGCATGTGCCTCGCCGCCCTTCGGGCCAAGCGGGCGTTGGGCCGGGCGCCACCCATAGATATCAAAGTGCGCGTAGTGCCGGGCCTGTTTGACAAAGCGTTTCATGAACAGCGCGGCAGTGACGGCACCTGCAAACGGGCTGTCGCCGGTATTGCTGACATCGGCCGTGGCGCTGTCCAGCATACCGTCATAACCAGGCCAGAACGGCATGCGCCACACGGGATCGCCGACAGCATTGCCGGCCTCGAGGATACGGGTGGCCATGGCATCATCATCGATGAAGCAAGGCGGGAGATCAGGGCCAAGTGCGACACGTGCCGAACCGGTCAGCGTCGCAAACGTCATCATCAGGTCCGGTTTGTCTTCGTCGCCGAGCGCCAGAGCATCGGCGAGAACCAGGCGTCCTTCCGCATCGGTGTTGCCAATCTCCACGCTGAGGCCGGCGCGCGAGCGCACGATATCACTCGGGCGGAAGGCATTGCCGGCAACGCTGTTCTCGACGGCCGGGATCAGCACGCGCAGGCGCACGTCGAGGCCGGCACCCATCACCATGTCGGCGAGCGCGAGCGCGGCAGCGGCACCGCCCATGTCCTTTTTCATCAAGAGCATGCCGGCGGCCGGTTTGAGGTCCAGCCCGCCGGTGTCGAAACACACGCCCTTGCCGACCACCGTGATGCGCGGTGCATCGGCCCGTCCCCACGTGATGTCGATCAGACGGGGCGCGCGCGTGCTGGCGCGACCGACCGCGTGAATAAGCGGATAGTTCTGTGCCAGCAACTCATCGCCAACGATCGCGTTGATAGTGGCATCGTGACGGCCTGCAACCAGGCGCGCGACGGCTTCCAGTTCGTCCGGTCCCATGTCATTGGATGGAATGTTGATCAGGTCGCGACCAAGCCACATCGCGCCTGTGACCCGCTGAACATCGTCGCTGTCATTCTCGAGCGCTAGACGAGGCCGCTCGCTCCCGTCGCTCGACTTGTATGCACCGAACTTGTAGGACCCGAGGCCCCACGCGACACCGGCAAGCGCCTGATCGCCCCAGTCACCGGCGAGACGATAGCGCCCCGCCGGCAGATGTCCCGGCAAGGCACCGAGCAACAGCTCGGGCGGACCGCACGGCTCGCCGACGGCCTCCGTGCCGAGGCCGAACAGGACAGCCGCTACGCCGCCCTCGCTTGCCGGCAGCAACAACCGAGCCTTCGGTTTGCCCTTGAAATCATTGGCGGCGGCCCAGGCGCGCTGCTGATCACTGAGTTCAGCGATCCCTTCCATTCCGTCGGCACCACGCACCGCATAAATGGGGGTTGCCGAAGCGAGATCGACACCCTCGGCGAAGGCGGACTGTACGTTCGGTAGCTCGTAAGGAGGATTGGTTTTCATGGGCTCTTCAATTGCTGCACAAGGTTGCTGAAACACAATTTAGCACAGCCCGATCGCCCGCAGAAACTCCTGAAACGTGGCCTGCGAACGTTCTTCGATCGCTTGCCTGGCAGTCTTGAAAACCCCGCCGTTTCCTAATCAATCGTTGACGTCGTCGACCTTAAGACTTTGTTGATCACTGTATCACAGAGTGTCAGCAGCAAACAGATTCGCCAAAAACAGTTCGTATGCGTTGGCTCAAGAGGACACTCAGATGACCGCAACGCAGTACAAACGTACGCCTTCCATCGCATTGGCAGCTCGGATCACGGCTGTTGCTTCCCTGGCCGTTTTGCTCGGTGCGTGCGCGCAGGGCGGCGCGCCTGATCTCGGGCTCGGCCTTGGCACGTCGAACGACGATATGATCAGCTCGGCCGATGCCGGCAGCGCTGATATGGGCAAGGCGCTCAACTACTGGGGCCGCAAGTACGTCAAATCGCCGTCGGACAAGACCGCCGCGCTCAACTATGCGAAGAACCTGAAGGCCGCCGGCCAATCGAAACAGGCCTTCCTCGTCCTGCAACAGGCTTCGGTCCTGCACGGCAATGACCGCGAAATCGCCTCCGAATACGGTCGTTTGGCGCTCGAAGCCGATCAGGTCCAGCTTGCCAGCAAGTTGCTCACACTTGCCGACGATCGCACCAATCCGGATTGGCGTGTTGTTTCCGGGCGCGGTGCAGCACTTGCCAGGCAGGGCAAATACAAGGAAGCGGTGCCGATGTTCGAGCGCGCCCACACACTGGCGCCGTCGAATTCGACTGTTTTGAACAATCTCGCGATGGCCCATGCCGGCAGCGGCAACCTCACCCGCGCCGAAAGCCTGCTACGACAGGCTGCCCAAAACCCGATGGCGAAAGCCAAGGTCGCCAAGAACCTGGCACTGGTTCTAAGACTGCAAGGTCGCAAGGCCGAAGCCGACGCGGTCTCCGCCGGCCAGTCCGTTGCGATGCGCAAGAGCGTATCACCGGCGCCCACGACGGCGGGCAGCGCCAAACTCGCCCGGGCGACACGGCGCTGAGACCGACGTCGTTGTCGGCTCGGGCGCCCGCGTGCTTGCTGAGCAGCTGAACGAGCCGAAGCGCTCCGCGCGGGACACCGCCGGAAGGATGTTCAGTCGAAGGGTACGGGGCGACAACACGACCGCATCCGATTTTAGTTTTGAGCGACGTGCTGTCGCCCCGCGCAGGATTTATCGCTGAGTCACGCCTCTTTTAAGCTGCGGGCACCTGGGACTCTCACCACAGGCAGGACGGCAGGGCGTCACTATAACGCCGGGCGTACGTTGCGCCGGCGCGTGACCTGCAGCCCGCCCCCTCT
>JBPCVZ010000151.1:0-35101 GCA_051010015.1 Hyphomicrobiaceae bacterium | reverse complement strand
CGCGTTCATCGCATACATGCCGTAGGGCTGCGCGCCGGCGTCGAGGACCGCATCGTACATCGCCGGGATATGCTCGATGGCGGCGTGAATTTCCCAGCCGAGTTCACCGGCAAACGACACCCGCGCCAGGCGGGCGGGCCGGCCGGCAACCTGGGCTTCGTGGTGCGTGAGCCAGGGCAGCGTGAGGTCGGCATCCGAAATCCTGGCAAACAGCTCGCGTGACTTGGGGCCGGTCACCACGAGTGTGCTGAACTCCTTCGTGCGGTCGGTCAGCGAAAGGCCTTCCGGCAGCACGCGCGACAGCACTTCGAAGTCGTGCCACTGCGCCGCCGCCGCTGTGATCAGCGTCAGCTCATCCTCGCCGGTGCGCATGATCGACATTTCCGTGACGATGCGGCCGCGCTCGTCGGCGAAATAGCCGAGGCCCATGCGCCCGACACGCGGCAGGGCGCCGGTGATCTGCGTGCGCAGCCAGGCCGCCGCGCCATCGCCGCTCAAGTCAAAACGCGAGAAGCCGCACAGGTCGAGCACGCCGACGCCATCGCGCACCGCCTCGCACTCCTCGCGTATGCGCGGCTCCCACGGCCCATCGCGCTCCCAAGTTTGCGCGGCCTCGAGCGAGGTGTCGTCGCCGTCCTTGGCAAACCAGGTCGCGCGCTCCCAGCCATTGAAGGCGCCGAACTGCGCGCCGAGCGCCTTGAGCTTGTCGTGGACCGGTGAGAGCTTCTTGTCGCGTCCGGCCGGCCATTCGAAATGCGGGAAATGCATGCCGTACTCGTGGCCGTAGGTTTCCGTTGCTCGCTGCAAGCAATAGTCGTGATCGGTGTAATCGGTGTAGCGGCGCGGGTCGACACCCCACATATCCCACTCGGTGCACCCTTCCGTGATCCATTCGGCGAGCACCTTGCCGCCACCGCCGGCCTGCACGATGCCGAACGTGAAGCTGTGTGCTTCAAACGCGTTGCGCACGCCGGGCATCGGACCGATCAGCGGCAGCCCGTCCGGCGCATAGGGGATCGGGCCATTGATGACGCGGCCGACGCCCTGCGTGCCGAGCAGCGGCACGCGCGCCATGGCATCCTCGATATAGAATTCGAGGCGCTCGAGGTCGTCGGGATAGAGCTGGAACGAGAAGTCGTCGGGCATCGGGTCATCCGGCGTCACCCAGTGTGCCTTGCAGTTGCGCTCATAGGGGCCGAGATTGAGGCCGTTCTTGTCCTGCCGGAGATAGTACGAAATATCGACATCGCGCACGAGCGGCATCTTGCGGCCGTTCTCCTTGGTCCAGGCCTCGATCTCGGGGATCTCCTCGGTGAGGAAATACTGGTGGCTCATCACCACCATCGGCACGGTGCGCCCGCCATAGGGCTTGAACCATTCGCCGACGCGTTGCGCGTAGTATCCGGCGGCGTTGACGACGTATTCGCAGCGGATGTCGCCCTTATCGGTCTGGACGATCCACTCGTTGCCCTCACGCGAGATACCGGTCGCCGGTGTGAAGCGAATGATTTTCTGGCCAAGATCGCGCGCGCCCTTGGCCATCGCCTGCGTCATCTGTGCCGGGTCGATGTCGCCGTCGAGCGGATCCCACAGGCCGCCGAGCAGGTCATGGGTTTCCATGAAGGGACAGTGTTCCTGCAATTCCGACGGCGTGCAGATATCCAGCGGCAGCCCTTGATATCGCCCCATGCCGGCGACTCGTTCGAACTCCTGCATCCGCTCCTTGGTATGCGCGAGACGCAGCGAGCCGGTCACGTGGTAGTTCATCGGATAATCGACTGCATCGGCGAGGCCGCGGTACAATTCCAAAGAATAGCGCTGCATGTTCATAACCGCCCACGAACTGGAGAAGTTCGGGCAGTTGCCCGCGGCATGCCATGTCGAGCCCGAGGTCAGCTCGTTCTTTTCGAGCAGGACGCAGTCCGTCCATCCCGCCTTGGCGAGATGATAGAGCCCGGAGACGCCGACCGCTCCACCACCGATAATGACGACACGCGCTGTTGATGGAAGGTCTGCCATGGAACGTTTCCTCGGTTACATCAATAGGTTGGTGGTGCGATCACCCAGATCAGCACGGCGGGCACCTTCTGGCGATTGCGCCAGCGATAAGGTTCTCCGGCAAAGCGAAACGAGTCACCTTCGCGCAAAACGTGCCATTTGCCAGCAATTTCGATGTCGAACGTGCCCGAAATCACGTAGCCCGCTTCCTCGGTATCGCGTTGGATGCGTTTCTCGAGTTTTGCGCCGGGGGCGAAGTCACTTCTGATTATCTCGAAGCTGCCGCTGAGATCGGGTGACAGCAACTCTTCGATCAGGCCGCCCTCGGCATTGCCGAGCTGACGCCGGCCACTGGCGCGAACAATGTGCCTGGCTTCACCGGCATCGCCCGAATTTTCACCAAACAGGAAACTGATCGGGACGCCGAACAGATCTGCGATGGTGCGCAGGTCGCTGATCGATGGCTGCGACAGGCCGCGTTCGATCTGGCTGAGAAATCCGACCGACCGATCGAGTTTGGCTGACAGTTCGGTGAGGGTCATCGACCGGCTCTTGCGCAACGCGCGAATATCGGCGCCGACGCTGCCGACGAGTTCGGCCGCCTTACGCTCTTTCAACTGTGCTGCTGCAACGCCCATTGTCGACCCATCGTCGATGTCCCTCAGTTCATACAATATCACTAAAATGAAAAAATCAATCAAAATTTCATTTCAGTGATCGCGACAGGTGCGCCCTTCTATTTGCCACCATCACCGAAGCGGACGCTTTTCGAGCACCTCCTTGCGCCTCGCCCTTGCCCGCCATTCGGCCTTGCCAAAGTTGTGGTCGAAAGATCGGTTGCCGGTTGTTTTCATATGCCTCGCGGTCAACTCTCGATGACGCGCATGTGAGGAGACCTTTGAGGATTTGTGAACTATTCTCACCGAACGTGGCGGGGCTCCATCCGATCTTGTGCGACGCTCATTCTGCTCGAAACTGACGCCGGTGCTATGGCTCGATTAGGTTACATTTTTGGTGCGCTGTGCTGGCTGCTGGTGTCGTTGACTCCGGCGCAAGCGTCGGTTGCCGCCAAGCTGGCTTTGGGTGACGCCGTCGTTAACGTCACGGCGAAAGTCGAGTCGTGTCAGAAGCTGACCGCTCCCGCGCCGGTTGATCATCAATGCAGCGGCATGCCGGCCCAGAGCGCAGCGACCGCCCGCTCGCGGCACGACGTCAAGGGCAAGTTTGCGCCGGCCATCGCGTCCGTCGCCCTGCCACTACAATCGCATGCTGATCCGTTCCGGCCGAGGGTGCTGCCGTACGCCTGGACGGCAATCCATTCGCGACGATCGAATTTCTGGCAGATCTATGCGCATTCGAATCGCATGCGAAATTAACGCGCGGTCGTTGAAGATGACGCGTCCTGTGCCAGCGGAGATCCTCCGCGAGCCGACGGCGCAGCCAAACCCCAAACACTAGCTCGAATGCAATGGTCCTCGCCCGAGGCACCGCAACCAATTCGATTGATGACTCGCATGACCCGTCTGCGGTCGTGACGGCTGCTTGCGCGCGATCTCTTTGATCGTCGCTAGGAGGCACGTCCGCCGACCCGACACTTTCGCGACCGAGAAGTCGCACCGCTGCCACGTACGGAGTGCGTGTGGCGCGCAGAAGGTGGCCCTGGTCGTGTACGAGACGACTGAGCGATGCGGATCGCTCGGCAGTGCCGTCATCAATCCTTCCGAAGGATAACAGCCATGCCGAAAACAAACTCACGGCGCCGCAATCGTCCGACAACCAAGTCGGCACCACCCGCCTCCACCTTGGAAGGCGATATTTCCTTCGTCGTCGACGGCGACAAGGTCCTGCCACGTGACACTGGGCAGGACAGTGTCGCTGGGAAAGCGGAAGTCCCGCAACTCAACGTTGCCATCTCGCCGAAGACGGGCAAGCCGACCTTCACGATTTCCGGTTCGACAGCGGCTCGATCAGAACGCAACGTGCCAGCTGCGGATACGAGATCTGCATCCGAGAAGCCATCCAGTTCGCTACAACCGACCGCGTCGGCTTCGGCCTACGGCCCCGACGGCGCACCGGTTGAGCGTCAGTCGAAAAAGTCGCTTGGCGAAGCCGATAGCCAATCGCAGAACAAAACCGCCGCGGCCGGGAAGTCCGATGCGCCGTCCACCGCCGTTGCAGCCGGGAACGACCTGCGCGAGATCGCCAAGACGGTGGCGCTCTCGCCGGCACCGGAGCCGACCGCTGTCTCGCGCGTGCTTGATGGCTTAAAAACCGTCGCAGAGCGCGTTGCCAACACCTGCGTGCGGGCCTGGCAAGCGGGCAAGCGATGGTTCGCGCGCCAGGGCATCGACCATCCACGGGATGTCGGTCATGTCCTCGCGGCCAGTCAGGAGACACTCGCCCAAGTCGCCCTGACGTTGCGCATCGGGCTCGGTGCGCTGTTCGTGACCGGCGGTGCCTATAAACTCTCGCTACTGTTGTCGCCAGCCAGCAGCGAGCAGATTGTGGCGACCTACACGTCGACGAAAGGTTACATCAACGAGTTCTTCATGGCGTTCCTGTTCGCGCCCGGCATGGCGCTGACACCGTGGTCGTTCCTGACGGCCTTGTCGACGTTTGAACTCGTCACCGGTGTGATGCTGCTTGCCGGCTTGCTTGTGCGGCCAGTTGCGCTCATCTACGCGTTCCTGCTGTGGACGTTCGTGATCGCACTGCCGGTCGTCACCACCAATGGTGTCGATCCGGGCGTCAAGACTTACATGGCCCCGGCGATGCTCGTCCAGGTCCGCGATATCGCGCTCTCGGGCTTCATGTTCGTGCTCTATGGTCTGGGCTCCGGCATCCGCTCGGTGGACGTCCGCATCTTCGGCGGCGACGCGCTCAAGCCCGTGATCTCCTGGGATGTGGCCAGTCTCCTGTTGCGCCTCTCGCTTGCCGTCGTGCTGATCGTCGGCGGTCTGTTTGCCGGCATGCCGAACATCAAGACCTTCATCGAGCCAGGCCTGCTGCTGGTTATCGCCGGGCTCGCCCTTTTGTCGGGCGGTCAGGTCACCCGCTACGCGGCCGGTGTCGTCTGTGCCGTGTTGCTGGTCTACATGCTCGGCAAGCTTGGTCTCGACAAGGGCCTGATCGGCAACCTCAACGCGGTCAAGCGCGAGCTGGCCCTGTTCGCCGGAGCGTTCGTCCTGGCGGCGCGTCCTTGCGGACAGACATGGACGGCTGGCGATGTTGCACGGCGCCTCGGAGATGGCGTCACCTGCGCCCGCGCAAACGTCACGGGTTCACGCACCGCCTCCAGCCTGAAACCGGCGGAGTAACTCCCCTGCAACCAACGATCGAGCATGTGCGCGGCCTTTTCTTCGCGCGCATGCGCTCGCAGCAACGACACGTATGAGGATTTTGACATGTTTGACCGACGCTCGTTTGTGCTCGGGGGGCTGATCCTGGCCGCCACTCCCGGCGCGGCCGCCGCCGCCCGCAAGCCCCGTCGCTTTAGACTGGCGGCCCGATATCGCCCGCAGCGGGTGCACTTCCACGGCTATCCAGTCGGCACGCTCGTTGTCGACCCGCGCCGGCGCTTTCTCTATCTCGTCGAGGCACCGGGGCGCGCGCGCCGCTATGGTGTCGGTGTTGGTCGCGCCGGCTTGGCATTTCGTGGCGTCGCGACGGTTGAACGCAAGGCCAAGTGGCCGCGTTGGACGCCGACCAGGAACATGATCCGCCGCGAACCGCACAAGTATGCCCGCTTCGCCGGCGGTGTCCCTGGCGGTCCGCGCAATCCACTCGGCGCACGCGCGCTCTATCTCTACCGAAACGGCCGCGACACGATGTACCGCATTCACGGCACGACCGAGCCGCGCTCGATCGGCCGTGCCGTGTCGAACGGCTGCATCCGGATGCTCAATTCACATGTCATCGATCTCTATCGGCGCGTGCCGAACGGCACGCCGGTCGTTGTGCTGTGATGATCGGGGGTGGCGGTGCTCGAAGTGGCGCCGCCGACATCAGGGGGAAAACCAGTGTTTCACAGAACCAATCATCGCGCCCTCACGCGCCGAGCATTGCTCGGCGGCGGGTGCAGCATGGCCGCCTTGGCGGCGGCCGGTTGCATGCCGGCGAAGCAGGCGGCGGCGCCGACACGCCTCAAGCTCACCGACTACGAACAGATGTACGGTCCGATGCCGCAGGAGAAATTCCGGATCCCGGCGGTCAAGCTGTCACGGGTCGACCCGCGCTTCTACCGCCGTGAAGTCGACTTCGAAACCGACCAGCCGGCCGGCAGCGTGATCGTCAATACCGAGACGTTCTATTTGCATCTTGTCGGGCGGAACGGCAGGGCGATGCGCTACGGCGTCGGCCTCGGTCGGGCCGGTTTTGAATGGTCGGGCACGGGCCGCATCGCGTGGAAGCGGCCCTGGCCGACCTGGACGCCACCTGCCGAGATGATCGAGCGCCGTCCGGAGCTTGCCGAATGGAGTGCCGCCAATGGCGGGATGGAACCCGGGCTGCGTAATCCGCTCGGCGCACGCGCGCTCTACATTTTCCAGGGCAAGCAAGACACGCTCTATCGCCTGCACGGCACGATCGAGGCGCGCAGCATCGGCAGGGCCGTCTCGAGCGGTTGCGTGCGTCTCCTCAATCAGGACGTGATCGATCTCTACGATCGCATCCGGCCGAACGCCAGGATCATCGTCGTATGACCGGCGCCATGCAAGGACTGTCCAGCGCGCCTGTTGCGCGGCGGCGTCCAAGTGGGATGGATCAGGCATGCTGCTATCGACAATACGATCAATGGCCATCGCCGCTGCCGTCGCTGTGCCACTTGCCATGTTAATCGCGTCGGTGTCGGCGCAGCCGGCAAGGGCAGGGTGCTGGTCCAGCCCACCACCGAAGTCGCTCGTCGAAGCCGGTCACGTTGCTTCCAACCGGTCCGAGTTCACGGCTCGTGTGACGCGTGCCCGGTCGAAGCAGCCTGCCGCACTGTTGTTGTCTGACGGCGGTCTCAAGGCAGCCTTTGCCGCCGGCCTGCTTGTTGGCTGGTCGGAGACCGGCACGCGTCCCGAATTCGACACCGTCACAGCCGTCGGGACGAGTGCGCTGGTCGGCGTGTTCGCATTTCTCGGGCCGGCCGGTGATCGCTTCATCGCTGACTTGTTCGCGTGTGCGCGGACCAGCTGGCGGGCGATGGCTGAACGCGCCTCTGATATGCTTGATAGGGAAGTTCTGTCGGCGCTTGCCACGCGGCATCGAGCGGGACGACGCCTCTTGATTGCCATTGAAGGCAACGCTGCGCGCCGTAGTGGGTACTGGAACATCGGCTGGATTGCCGCGAACCGCCCGGCCGATGCGCGGTCGATGATCCGCTCGATCCTTCTCGCGGCGGTCAGCCTTTCCAAGTATCCTCAGACGGCGACCGTGCCGGCGGCGGCCGGTGGTGTTCTGCCGCGCAACTATGCATTTCGCCATGTCGGGTCCGGCCGTGCCGTTCTGCCCCCAATCCGACCGTTGGTCGCGTTTCGCAGTATCTACGTCATGCACAATGACGTCATCCGTCGCGATGACCGGCGCGCTTTTGCTGCCAAGTTGCGCGGTGGTAGGGTGCGACGTCCGTCTGGCGACCGTCTCAGCTTGCGCACGCTGCACCACATCGACAGCCAGCTCCGAAGTGTCGGGCAGCAACGGCGGGTTGTGACCGTCAAACGGCGCCGCTGGTTCGCCCCGAACGACGTTTTCGACCCTGAATACATGAAGACGATTTTCGACCGATCGCACCGCGCCGCGCGCATGGGACGATTGTGGGGCCAAATGAGCGCACTGTGAGCACGTGCCGAAAGCTCTCCGCTGCTCAATCGACTATGTTAGAACAGCGTCTTTTCAAACCAAGGACAGTCAGGCGACAGGATTACTCCATGTCAGCGAATTCTTTTCACGGCGTTTTCCCTTACCTCGTATCGCCGATATTGGACGATGGATCCGTTAATCGTGCGATCTTGAGGCGCTTATGCGAGGACCTCATAGAGGCCGGCGTACACGGTCTGACGCCGCTCGGTTCGACCGGGGAATTCGCCTACCTGTCATGGGCGCAAAAACGCGTCATCGTCGAAACCGTTATCGAGGCGGCCGACGGGCGGGTGCCGGTTGTCGCCGGCGTCGCGGCGACCACCGTCGTCGAGGCGACGCGCCAAACCGGCGACCTCGCGGCGATGGGCTGCGATGGAGTGCTGGCTATCATGGAGACCTACTTTCCCGTTTCCGAAGAGGCAACCTTCGACTATTTCCGTGCCATTGCCGAGGCCAGCGCGCTGCCGGTCGTGCTGTATACGAATCCGAATTTCCAGCGCAGCGACCTGACGCTCCCGGTTATCGCCCGGCTTGCTGATCTCGAGACGATTGTCGCCATCAAGGACGCATCCAGCAATACGGGCAGGTTGCTGTCCATCATCAACCAGGTTGGCGACAAGATATCGGTGTTTTCAGCCTCAGCTCACATTCCTGCCTGCGTCATGATGATCGGCGGTGCCGGCTGGATGGCTGGGCCCGCCTGTCTGGTGCCGCGCGAAAGCGTCGAGCTCTACGACCTGTGTAAAGCTGGAGACTGGTCGGGCGCGATGACACTGCAGCGCCGGCTTTGGGCTCTCAACCAGGCATTCGCAAAACATAATCTTGCCGCCTGCATCAAGGGTGGGCTCGACATGCTGGGCTATGACGTTGGGTCACCGTTGCCGCCTCAGACACCTCTTTCGGAGTCCGGGCGGTCGGAGGTGCTGGCGGCGCTCAAAGCAGTTGGCCGGGTCGCGTCGTGATACGTGCCGGCGCAGCATGCCTCGCACGGAAAAGGGGACCGCCGAGAGGTTGCCCGGCGGTCCCCCAATGTCATGTGTCAGCTTACTTCAGGAGTGCGGCCAGCTTCTTCTTGGCGTCCGCATTGATCCATTTCGACCACTTGTCCTTGTAGGTCGTCAGGAAGTGTACGGCTGCGTCTTCGGATGATGCCTTGTTGTCTTTCTTCCAGGCCAGAACCGCGCCCATTTCCTTGTTGGTGAAGGACACGTTCTTCATCATCTCCACCACGGCCGGTTCACGCTCTGCGAAGGTCTTGGTCGTGATGGTGTGCACGGGGGACGGTGGGAAGTTCGACACGCCAACCTTTTCACACTTCACGTCTGCATTGCATTTGTGGATCGCTTCGTCGGTAACACCGAAATCGACACGGACCATTTCATACTTGCCGAGAATGGCGGTCGGTTCCCAGTAGTAGCCGAGCCATGGCTTCTTCTCGGTGTAGGCGGATGCCAGCGACGTGGCGAGTGTTTCACCAGAGCCATGGACGAAGATCTTGAGACCTTTGGCCTCGACATTGAGCGCTTTGGCAAGCGATGTGTTGACGTTCTTGCAGCCCCACCCTTCCGGACACTGATGGAACATCCCACCGACTAGTTTCGGGTTGGCCAGGACGCCCTCGATCTTGGCGAGTTGCGGGTGTTTGTCGACGACGAATTTCGGCAGGTACCAGCCTTCGATGCCGCCGTCTGAAAGCACTTTGCCAAGGTCGAGCGCCTTGCCGGACTTGATCAGTTTCACGACAGCAGGTGCGCCGTTCAGCCAAAGCTCCGTGACCAGGTCCGGTTTGCCGTTTTCGACAAGCGAAGCAGCGCCGGTAACGGTTGCCGACGGCACCACGGTCACCTTGCATCCGTAGCCCTGTTCCATAAGAAATTTCGATACAGCGGTCACGACCTGTGCTGATGCCCAGTTCATTTCCGTGATCGATACCTCGCCACAGGCCTTTGCACTGGCAGGCAGAATCGCGACGCTCGCCGCAGCCGCCAGCATGCCCATCATATACTTCCGCATTACACTCTCCTCGGTGATTGGGATCTTCAGCCTCTTCTCCTAGCACATGGCGGGAGAAATCATAAAATGCGGTCGGTCAACATCAACGATTGCGCGCCGCCGCCGAGGCAAAACCTCGAAGTTGTGGCTGATTTTCAGATCATGAGGTCATTAAGCATAAGAATGTGCGGTGAAGATGATCGTCGTTGAGCGGCGTGCGGGATTTAGCCGGTAAAGCACAGTGCCGATGCGACATTCTAATAACTATCCGCAGACGAACGGTTTGTGAGGCAAGTCAGGCCCGCCCGCGCGGCGAACCGCCGGCAGGCGTTATGACGAGCAATCTGTGTTTTGGCGGGCCGGATCGCTAGACGCTGTACATTCCCGAAGCACAAACCTGCTGCGCGGCAAGAGCGCCGGGCGCTCTAGATGGCGTGCGGCGCCAGCTTCGACCAGTCGAACTCAACGCCGGTGCCGGGCGTTTCGGGCGCCACCGCGCGGTGCGCCTCGACCACCAGCGGGCGCGTCGTGTATTCGTCGATCGGGAAACTGTGCACCTCGAGCCAGCCGCTGCTGCCGACGCCGGACATCAGGCTGACATGCAACTCCTGCATGCCGTGGCTGCACACTGGAATGTCGGCTTTGTCGGCCAATGCGGCGACGCGCAGCCAGCCGGTGACACCGCCGCAGTTCGATGCATCCGGCTGGATGAACGACAATCCTGCATCCTCGAAGGCAAACTCGAACTCGTGGATGGTGTGCAGGTTTTCCCCCATTGCGAGCGGCACGCCCGTCGCAAGCGCGATTTCGGCATAACCCTTGTAGTCGTCGGGGATGGTCGGTTCCTCGAACCAAACGACATCGTAAGCCTTGAACCCTTTCGCCGCTTCGATCGCCTGTTCGACGGACAAGGCGTAGTTCGCATCGACCATGAACGCGATCTCAGGACCAACAAGTTCGCGAACGGCCTTCGCCCGATCGAGATCCTCTTGCAGTTTTTCGCGACCGACCTTGATCTTGACGCCATTGAACCCCCGTTCGAGATAACCCTGCACGTTGCCAAGCAGCTTTTCGAGGGGGAAGTTGAGATCGATGCCGCCGCAATAGGCTTTCGTCGATGGCGCCTTGCCGCCCGCCATCTGGCACAGTGACTGCCCTGTCGTCTTGCCACGCAGGTCCCACAGCGCCGTATCGAGCGCGGAAATCGCGAACGATGCCACACCGCCGCGGCCGACGTAATGGACATGCCATTGCATGTCGTCATAGAGCGTGTCGATATCGCTCGCCGCGCGCCCGGTCAGCATCGGTGCGAGGTCATGTTCGATCATAGCGCGAATCGCATGGCCGCCCTTGCCGCCGGTGTAGCTGTACCCGGTGCCTTGCAGGCCGTCCCGCGTGTGGATCGTCGCGGTGATGAGCTCGAAATGCGTGTGATCACCGTGCTTGGCATCCGACAGGACTTCGGCAAGGGGGACGGCGAATAACTTCACTTCGACACGATCGATGACGCTCACGACAACCTCTCGGCTATTCAAGTTGCTGAATGATTAGGGGGCTTCTCGTAGGGCATCTTCGCACAGCTGCGCGGGATTTGCCCAGTCATGCCGGCGAATCGTCGCCGGTACGTATCGCGCGATCGTAGTGGATGCCGTTTGGGTCGGGCTTGGCGGGTCGTCCGAGTCGCGACATGGTCGCTGCCATGACGAGGTTGATCATCACTGAAAAAACCAGCCAGGCGCGCGACCTACGTGCGGCGCTTGGCGATCGAATCGGTCAGATCCTGCCGGCCGAGGGACATCTTTTGCGGCTTGCCGAGCCGCATGAGGTCGAATCGTCGTGGAAAAACTGGGCGAGTGTTCTGCTCAAACCCAAAGGCCTTTATCCAACGAAACCGGCGACTCAAGGCAACAAGCCAGCGAAGCTCAAAGCAATCGCGACAGCGCTCAAGAAGTGTGACGAGGTCATTCTGGCGACGGACTGCGATCGCGAAGGCCAGCTCATCGGCCAGCAGATCCTGGAGCACTACGGTTATCGCGGCCGGGTGCGTCGCGCCTTGTTTACGGCGCAGGACCCGAAATCGTTGCGCCAGGCGTTCGACAAGCTCAAGCCCAACAGGGAACTGCATCCACTGTACGAAGCGGCGGTTGCCCGTCAGCAGTCCGATCAGATCTTCAATCTGTCGTTGACGCGCACAGCCACGCGCACGCTGCTCGCTCCGGGCGTCAAGGGCGTGATCGGAATCGGCCGCGTCAAGACGCCGACACTGGCAATCGTGTGCCTGCGCGAGCTTGAAATTCGCGACTTCAAGGTCGAAGACTATTTCGAGGTTGTTGCAAATGCCAAGGTCGCCGACGGCACGTTCGTGATGCGGCATGCGCCACCGGTCAAGGCGCGCATCAAGGACCGCTCGGTCGCCGAGGCGATCGTCAAGGCGGCAACCAAGTTTTCCGGCCCGCTCGCCGTCAAGGTCGAGGATCGCCGCCAGGCGCCACCGAAATTGTTCGACCTGCCGTCCCTGCAGAAAACCTGCGGTCAACGATGGGGATGGAGCGCCGAAAAGACACTGGCAATCGCACAGGAGCTCTATGACGGTAGCGGCAAGCAGTTGATAACCTATCCGCGTGCCGAGGCGCGTTACCTCGCTGAGAACCAGATCGACGATGTGGCAGACATCGTCTCGGCGATGACGCGCCTGCGTGGCTTTGCCCACCTCACCATCGACAAACCGGTCATCCGCCGTGGCAAGGCAGGTCATTTCAGCGACAAGGCGCTCGAGGGTGTCTCGCACCATGCGGTTGTGCCGAACGTCAATGTCATGGGTGAACTCGAAAAGCGCATCGCGCGCCTCAGTGACGACGAGAAGCGGCTTTTTGCACTCGTTTGTCGATCCTACCTCGCCGCCGTGATGCCGGATTTCGAGTATCGACAAACGACGATTTCGATGCGCGTACCTGTGCCCGACAATCCCGCGCTTAACGCTGCCGACTTCCGCGCTGTTGGCCGCATGCCGCTCAAGCCCGGTTGGAAAGAGGCATTTGGCAGCGCCGAGACCGAGACGTCGAAGTCGAAGGAAAAGGAGGCCGAGCAGACGCTGCCGCAACTCGCCGATGGTGAAATGGCGACGCTGAACCGCCCGCGTGTGCAGTCGAAGAAGACCCAACCACCACCGCGTTACAATGAGGGGACGTTGATCGACGCCATGCAGAACGCCTGGCGTTTCATTGATGACGACGTGTTGCGCGATCGCCTGAAGGAGGCCAAGGGCATCGGCACGCCGGCAACCCGCGCCGGTATTTTGACAGGGTTGAAGCGCCAGAACCTGCTGACGGCCAAGGGCAAGCACATCGTTCCAACGCCGGCTGGTCTGCAGTTGTTCGAGATGCTGCGCGCGGCGGTGCCGACGCTGGTCGATCCGGGCACGACAGCGATTTGGGAAATGCGGCTCGATGATGTGGTTCTCGGCAAGGCGGATTTTCGCGCTGTCATTGACGAGATCGCGGGCGAGGCCGAGAGGCTGATCGCCGTCTTGCGGCGTCACACCGGTGGCAAGGTCGATCTCGGGCCGGCGACGGTTGGCAAGGCGGGGCGATCGAAGGCAACCGCACCGCGTAAGGGGCAGACGACGCGCAAAGCGGGCACCTCGGCGCGACGTGCAAAAGCGGTGAAGCCGGTTCGAAGCGATGCGAAGCGGCCAACCGAGAAGATGGTCGCTTTTGCACAGCGCCTGGCGAAAGACAGGCAAGCGAAACTGCCAGATGGTTACGACCGAGAGTTCGAAATCTGCCGGCGCTTCCTGGATCAGTATGTCGGTGCCAGTTCAGTTTAGCTGCGAGCCAGAGTCTTGTACTTGCCGAGCTGCCCAAGCGGACGTGGCGGCCGAATGTGTGATTCGAGGCTGAATCGTATAGATTGTTGATGTTGCTAGCGACGGGAAGTCCCATGCCTTCAGGATTCAATGTCTTAAAACAGCTGTCCGTCTCGTCGACGGCGCTTTTTTTGGATTTTGACGGAACATTGGCGGGTATCGCCGACCACCCGGAAAGTGTGCGCGTCGATGCGCGGGCCTTGTCCGTTATCGCGCGCGCCTGCGAGAAGCTCGGTGGTGCGCTGGCAATTGTCACGGGACGCGACCTGGCGACGCTGGATGCATTTCTGTTGCCGCATTCTTTCGCGGCATCCGGTGTTCACGGCTTCGAAATGCGCGCGGGCGATGGCCAGATCGAGCGCCGATCGGCGAATCTGGATGCGTTGGATCGCGTCAAACAAGACCTCTCGGGCTTTGCCGATCAGCACGACGGGTTGCTCCTTGAAACAAAGCCGGCGTCGATCGCATTGCACTACCGCCAGCGCCCTGAACTCGGCCGCGACTGCCAGCAAGCGGTCCGTGAGGCACTCGAGGGTGAAGACGGCCTGCGCGTGATGCAGGGCAAGATGGTGGTCGAGATCAAAGCGCACCAGGGTGACAAGGGCCAGGCCATTGCTGCGTTCATGGACCGGCCGCCGTTTCGCGGGCGGGTGCCGGTGTTTATCGGCGATGATGTGACCGATGAGGCCGCGTTTGCCGCCGTCAATGCGCAGGGTGGTGTGTCGATCAAGGTTGGTACCGGTGACACATGCGCCGCCTATCGCCTCGAGGATCCCGATGCCGTTCACGATTGGTTGGCTGCTTTCGCCGGAGACGGCAATCATGAAGATCAATTAGAGGGCATTGCAACTTGAGCGGTCTTGATCTCGGAATCATTGGCAATTGCGGTGTCGGCGCATTGATCGACCGGCACGCGCGTCTGGTGTGGTGCTGTCTGCCGCGGTTTGACGGCGAGCCTGTCTTCAATGCCCTTTTGCGCGATGGCGACCATCACATGGCGGACGGCGCATTTGCGATCAGCCTGGACGCCGTGCAGGAGACGGAACAGTTCTACGAACCCAATACGGCGGTGCTCAAAACCCGCCTGCATGGCCCGTCGGGAAGTATCGAGATTTCCGATTGCATGCCACGCTTTCATTGGCGCGGTCGCATGTTTCGCCCGCAATCAATCGTGCGCCGGGTGACGCCGCTTTCCGGCCGGCCGCGCATCAAGATTCAACTGCGGCCGAGTTTTCGCTATGGCGCCAAGCCACCGCAGGTGACGCACGGATCGAATCACATTCGTTATGTCGGCCCCGAGTTCACGATCCGGCTGACAACAGACGCACCGATCGACTATGTGCTCGCCGAAACCGCCTTCAACCTTGACGAGCCGATCAGCCTTATCCTCGGCCCGGACGAGACGCTGACCGACGGACTCAGCGAAACAGCACGGCATTTCGAAGAGCAGACCGTCGCCTACTGGCGCAGCTGGAGCAGGCGGCTGGCCCTGCCGTTCGATTGGCAGGAGGCCGTCATTCGCGCGGCGATCACGCTCAAGTTGTGCACCTATGAACCAACCGGTGCGATTATCGCCGCGTTGACGACGTCGCTGCCGGAAGCCGCCGACAGCGGGCGCAATTGGGACTACCGCTATTGCTGGCTGCGCGATGCATTCTTCGTCGTGCGCGCGTTGAATTCGCTTGGCGCTGTCCACACGATGGAGAACTATTTCGGCTGGCTCACCAACATTGTTGCGCGCGCCGAAAGCAATCACCTGCAGCCGGTTTACGGCATTGGCCTCGAAGCGGCGCTGACCGAGCGGATCGAGCCGCAGCTGGCCGGGTATCGCGGCATGGGGCCGGTGCGTGTCGGTAATCAGGCGCATGAACATTTCCAGCACGATGTCTACGGCAATCTCATTCTCGGCGCCGTCCAGACATTCTTTGATCGCCGCCTGACCAAGCTGGCGGACCTTTCTGATTTCAAGCGTTTCGAGGTGGTCGGCGAGCAAGCGTTCCGACTGCACGATCAGCCGGATGCCGGCATGTGGGAGCTGCGTTCGCGTGCGCATGTTCACACCTCGTCCAGCTTGATGTGCTGGGCGGCTTGTGACCGGCTTGCCAAGATCGCCGAGCACCTGGGTGAAACCGAACGCGCGAGCTATTGGGGCGGGCGCGCCGCGACGATCAGAGACGTCATCCTTGATCAGGCATGGTCTGAGAAACGCCAAGCCTTCACCGACTCGTTCGGCGGTGACAACCTCGATGCCAGCGTGCTTCTCATGGCCGAGGTGGGAATCATCGATCCGACGGATCCTCGGTTCGTTGCTACGGTCGAACGGCTCGAGGAAGTGCTGGCGCGCGGCCCGCATATGATGCGCTATGAATCCGCCGACGACTTTGGTGTGCCCGAGACCGCGTTCAATATCTGTGCGTTCTGGCGTCTCGATGCGCTCAGCCGGATCGGGCGCAACGACGAGGCGATCGAAATCTTCGAGGCGCTGCTCGCCTCGCGCAATCACCTCGGATTGATGTCGGAGGATACCGACTTCAAGACAGGAGAGATGTGGGGCAATTTCCCCCAGACGTATTCAATGGTCGGGATCATCAATGGTGCGCGGCGCCTGTCCCGACCCTGGGAAACCTTTGTATGAGTAGACTTGTTGTTGTTTCCAATCGCGTTGCCGACTTCGAGGATGCCGCCCAATCCGGCGGTTTGGCCGTGGCCCTTGCCGATGCCTTGCGCGATCGCGGCGGGATTTGGTTTGGCTGGGATGGCAAGGTCGTCAATGCCGGCACCCGCGTGCCACCCACTGTGCAGACCTACGACAACGTCACGACCATCACGCTGCCGCTGACACGGAAAGACTACAACCAGTTCTACATCGGGTTCTCCAACAGCGTGCTGTGGCCGATCTTCCATTATCGCCTCGATCTGGCCAAGCACGAGGCGGCATTCCTGACCGGATACAAGCGCGTCAATTCAAAATTCGCCGAAGCCCTTTCGCCGCTGCTCAAGCCGGATGATGTCATCTGGGTTCATGACTATCATCTCATCCCACTGGCGGCCGAGTTGCGCAGGCGCGGACATAATCAGACGATCGGATTTTTCCTGCACATTCCATTTCCCTCGCACGAAACATTTTCCGCGATGCCGGCCTACGAATGGCTGATCAAAGCGCTGCTTGACTATGATCTCCTCGGTTTTCAGACGACGTCGGACGTTGAGAACTTCACCCATTCCGTTCTGAGTGGTGGTGAAGGCTATTCGTTCTCCAGCGATGACGTTATCCGTTCGGAAAAATCGCAAACGAAGATCGGCCGGTTTCCGATCGGCATCGATGTCGAGGGCTTCCGGCAGGTGGCGCACAGCCAGGAATCCAACGAGCAGATCGACTATCTTCAGCGCCGAACGATGGGGCGGCGCAACATTATCGGCGTCGACCGTTTGGACTATTCCAAGGGATTGCCGGAGCGCATGCACGCCTATCGTCGGCTGCTGGAGAAGCATCCGGATATCCAAAAGCGCGTCACCCTCATGCAGATCGCGCCACCGACGCGCGAAAACGTCGAAGCGTATGCCGACATCCGTGAGGAGCTCGAAAAATTGTCCGGTGCGATCAATGGCGAATTCGCCGACTTCGACTGGACACCGGTACGCTATATTCACCGGCCGATTCCGCGCCACATACTTGCGGCGCTGTTTCGCGGCAGTCAGGTCGGTTTCGTATCGCCGCTGCGCGACGGTATGAACCTTGTTGCCAAGGAATATATTGCCGCGCAGAGCGACGAGGATCCCGGGGTGCTGGTGCTCTCCAAGTTTGCCGGCGCAGCGGAGGAGCTGGAGGAAGCCGTGCTGGTCAACCCCTATGACATTGATGAAATGGCGGGGAGATTGCACCAGGCACTGACGATGCCGCTCGAGGAGCGCCGTGAACGCCAAAGCGCCCTGCTGACCCGCATCCGTGCGAGCGATGCGCGTCATTGGCAGGCAAGTTTCCTCGATGCACTTGCCGCGCAGGGAAGGGCGCATTAGCGATGCCTGAACGATGGCGTTTGCTCGCCGACATTGGCGGCACCAACATTCGCTTCGGTCTGGCTCATGAGGCGCGACCGGTTGATACGCCGATCGAGATCGCCAATCTGCAATCATGGCCGTGTGATGATTTTGATGACTTCGATGCGGCCCTGCGCGCTTATCTCGCGCACCTCGATGATAGCGTGCAGCTCAGTTCCGCCGCGATTGCTGCAGCCGGCCCGGTGACGCCGGACTCGATAACGTTGACCAACCGGGCCTGGACGATCACCGCTGCAGGCCTGCGCAGCATGATCGCCGCGCAAATCGAGACGCGATTGCTTAATGATCTCGAAGCAGTCGCCTATGCGTTACCGTTTCTGCAAGCAGATGCGATCGAGTGGTGGGATGAACGCCGCCCGCCGTCGCCTTCGGTCGGTCGCCGTGTTGCCGTCAATGTCGGTACCGGGTTTGGTTCCGCAGTCGTTCTCAAAACCGGTGACGGCTGGACATGCTGTCCGGCCGAATCCGGCCATATGCAACTTGGTGCTGCCAACGCGCAGGAACGCGCGGTGCTCGAAGCGTTTGGCGCGGAGACCCTGACGGTCGAGGATGTCTTGTCCGGAGAGGGTGCCTGTCGTCTCTGGCAATCAATCGCGGGAGGGCACTCACAGTCGACATCACAAGGCGCTGCGCCGTTTGACTTTGTCGCGACCGATCCCACGACGGCAAAGGCGCGGGCAGTCTTTTCGACGTTTCTTGCCCGCACAGCAGGCAACCTTGCGTTGACATCGGCGGCTTGGGATGGCGTTTATCTGTGCGGCAGCGTCGCGCTGGCCTGGGCGCAACATGCCGACCGGGATGCGTTTCGTCATGCGTTTGCCGGAACATCGAAAATGCGCGATCGGCTGGCGCAGCTACCGATTGGTCTGATCCGACACCCGCTTCCCGCGCTGATCGGCCTGGCGAGTATCCGAACGGCATGACGGTGGCGCTGTCTTTCCACGATTGCGGCCGACATATCCGGTAGCAAGTTCCAGCGTGACGCCGTAACGTTGCTGACGTGATCGTGTATGAGTAGATTCGAGCACGCATTGCGATACGTAGATGCGCGTCATGTCCCGTGCACAGTCTTTGCAAGACGAGCTTGTCGATCGACTGGACCGAAACATCGATCGTCATTGAGGGGAACGAAATGCACCGTATTGGAATCATTCCATTCGATTTTCGCGACGATGCGATTGCCCTGCTGTTTGTGACATCGCAGACGCGCGGGCGCTGGATCCTTCCAAAAGGCAAGCCCAAGCTTGGCGAAACGCATGTGCAGACCTGCCATCGCGAAGGGTTCGAGGAGGCCGGTATCCACGGCATCGTGCTGGAGGACTTTGCAACGACCGTTCCGATCGGCAAAAAGACGCCGGAAGGTATCCAGAAGTTCCCGGTGACCTACTATCCCTATCTCGTGCTCAATCAGGCCAACGAATGGCCCGAGATGAAGAAGCGCCAGCGCCACTGGGCGCTCATCGAGGATGCCTCAAAGGTTGCCTACCGTGTCGACTATCTTGCGCTCATACAGCATTTCGAATCGATGCGGCCATGGATCATAGAAGCTGCAAGAAACCATAAATCAGCGCTGCGAGAAGAGCTGTCGCCGGCACCGTGATCACCCAGGCCGCGGCGATCGACCAGACGAACTTGCGCCGCACGAGATGGCGGGTCTTGCGGATACCTCGGCTGTTGAACGCTTCGTCCGCCGTGGCATTGAGCTTGTGCCCCGGTCGGAGCTTGCGGCGGTTGGGATTCTCGTCGAATTCCCGCAGGAAGCCCACGCCGAAGACCGCACCGACCGCGATATGCGTTGAGCTCACTGGCAATCCCAGCGTGGTCGCGATGAGAACGGTGACTGCTGCCGACAGGGCAACGCAGTAGGCGCGTGGTGAATTGAGCCGGGTGATTTTTTCGCCGACGACGGCGATTAGCTTGGGGCCGAACAGGCCAAGACCGACGGCGATGCCAAAGGCGCCAACCACCATGACCCACAGCGGTATGCTCACCTTGCTGGCGACACCATCTGCTGACGGCTCCAGCGTTGAGACGATTGCGGCCAGCGGGCCAACCGCGTTGGCGACATCGTTGGCGCCATGGGCGAACGAGAGCAGCGCCGCACCGATGATCAGAGGGACGTCAAATAGGCCGTAGATGTCCTTTTTTCGGTTCTTCAGTCGTTGCACGCGTCGTGTGATATAGGGGCGCGCAGCCAGCCATGCCAACAGAAAGGCGGCGCCGGAGAAGGCCACGATTTCCATCATCGATGGCTTCCAGATTTTCTTGAGGCCCTTCATCGCCATGTATGCCGCGAAGGCTGCCGCCATGAGCGCGACGAGGAGTGGCACCCATTTCTTGGCGGCCTCGAGACGGTCCTCGACCTTCAGCACTTTCGCCTTGATGAAAAACAACAGGGCGGCCGCGACAGCGGCACCAAACACCGGCGAGATCACCCAGCTGGCGGCAATCTTCGCCATCGTGACCCAGTTGACGAGGCCGACGCCGGCCGCGGCGATGCCAGCACCGAGCACGCCGCCGACAATCGAATGCGTTGTCGAGACCGGCGCGCTCAGGATCGTCGCGAGATTGATCCACAGCGCCGCCGCCAGCAGAGCGCTCAGCATCAGGTAACGAAAGTCGACGACGCTGATCGCGCCGCCGGGCGAGATGATGCCCTTGGAAACCGTCTTGACGACATCGCCGCCGGCCAGCAAGGCGCCAGCACTTTCGCAGATCGCAGCGATGACGATCGCGGTCGTTATGGTGAGGACTTTGCCGCCGACGGCCGGGCCCATGTTGTTGGCGACGTCGTTGGCACCAATGTTCAGCGCCATGTAGCCGCCGACGACAGCGGCACAGACCATTAGGAAAACGCCTTCGCGCGAGGCACTGAAACTGCTCCCGACAACGACCGCGACAACGATGAGAAACAGCAGTGCAAGACCGATCGGCACGAACGCGCCGAGCGTCCGGCTCGCCTGCGACTGGATGAAGTCGTGCCGCCGCAGATCGTTGATGTAACGATGCTCGGGGTTCTTGGTCACGTCAGTCATTGGCAGCTTGAGACTCGTTCTGAAATCAATTTGTCGACCGGTTCGTGCGTGCCTATCTGGCGCCGTGGCGTGAACACGCTGTAAACGGCATTGCGGCAAGTGTCTTGCGTGATCTGCGGATTTTGGCCGGTTCTCCAACGTTTTTGTTGGTCAGATCGAAATTTGGCAGTGTAATCATGGCGCTGCTGCTGCCATTTGAGCTTTGCACTGCGCAAAATGGCGGCTGTGTTCGCGGCGTGTTGCCGCAATCGGCGACCATTGTAGCAGCGGTTCCGTCACGCACCCCCACCGGGTTGTCTCACCGTTCGTTGGCCGTGTTGTTGCATTTGCATTGCATCAGGTGCAAGCAATCTTTATCGCGCCATAACCGCAAACGAGCGAGGTATTCGAATGGCCCGCCTGGTTGCAGCTGAATTGCACCATCTCAAGCTGCCGCTGCACACGCCTTATCACTTGTCGTATCGGACCTTCGATGTGTTCGAGCCGTACTTGGTTGTGGTGCACGACAGCGACGGTCGGATGGGTTTCGCCGATGGTCATATTTCACCGGGGTCGTCGAGTGAAACGCGTGACGGCGGCTGGCGGTATCTTGTCGAGCACTTTGATCGACTGATCGGAACGGACATCGCCGACGTGAAGCAACGCGTGTTGGCCTCCGCCGAACAGAGCAAGGTGGCGGCAACCACAATCCTGACGGCGATCGAGTTGCTCGAAGGCGTGGCGCTGCTCGACGTGCCGGTCGATCATGCATTGCCTTTGCTGGCGCCGACCAACGCGACAACACCGGAGGCTATCGCCGCCGAAGTCGAGCATCGCTGCGGCGAGGGCTATCGGTGCTTGAAAATCAAAGTCGGTAAGGATGTCGACATTGATCTCGCTCGGGTCCGGCATTACCAGGCGGCATTCGCCGGTCGCGGTACGCTGCGCATCGATGCCAATCGCGCCTACTCCCGTGAAGAGGGCATGCGATTTGCGGGCAGCCTCGACCCGAATGGTATCGAGCTCTTTGAACAGCCTTGCGCGGCGGATGACTGGGATGGCAATGCGGCCGTCGCTGCCGTCTCCACGGTACCCTTGATGCTAGACGAGCCGATCTGCACGCTGGCCGACATCGAGCGAGCGGCGACAATTGATGGCGTCGGCTTGTGCAAATTGAAGCTGAAGCGGGCGGGCAGCCTGACACGTCTCGCCGAAAGTCTGGAGCTGGTGCGCAGGTGCGGCATGGAGCCCGTGCTTGGTGATGGTCTGGGCAGTGACCTCCACGCCTGGCTCGAAGCCTGCGCGGCGCGGCATCACATTCGCAACGCCGGTGAATTCAATGGCTTCTTGAAGTGCAACGACCGACTTCTCGCCGACCCGCCGCATTTTGACAACGGGCAGATGTGGCTGGCTGCCGGATCGAAACCTGCACTCGACCGCGTCGCCGTTAACCGTCTGAGCTCAGCGCAGAGGTCTTTTGGCAAGCTTCCCTGACCGTGGGCGGTGGCCCGCCGCGCGTTGCCAGTCAGTCGAACTGGCTTGCCGGTTCGTTCAAACCGTAATGCGCCCGCAACGTTTCACCCTCGTAGGCGGTACGGAATAGTCCGCGCTTTTGCAGTATGGGCACGACCTGTTCGATGAAAACCTCGAGCATGTGCGGCAGGACCGGAGGCATCACATTGAAGCCGTCCGCTGCATCGGTGCTGAACCAATCCTCCATCAAATCGGCAACCTGCTCAGGTGTGCCGGCAAACGTGTGATGTCCGCGCGCGCCAGCCAGCCGCGCGAGCAGTTGGCGCAATGTCGGCTTTTCCCTGCGTACAATGTTGATGATCACCTCGGTACGACTGCGCGCGGCTTCAACCGTGTCCGGATCGGGAAAATCATCCGGCGTCAGCGGCGCATCGAGATCGAGATTGGAGAAGTCATGGCCGCCAAATCTCGCGGACATGCGCTTGCGGCCTGCTTCTGGATCGGAGAGTTCGCCAAGTTCATCGGCAAATCGTCGGGCCTCGTCCTCGGTAGAGCCGATCAGCGGGCTGAGGCCGGGCAGTATGAGTGCCTGGCTTGTTTCGCGACCGGCAGCAACAACACGCGCCTTGAGGTCCTTATAGAACTCTTGCGCCGTGGTTTTTTCCATCTGGGCGGTGAAGATCGCTTCGCCGTGGCGGGCCGCAAAGTCACGACCGGTTTCCGATGAGCCGGCCTGCACCATAACGGGTCGACCCTGCGGGCAACGCGGCAGATTGAGCGGCCCGGCCACCTTGTAATACTGACCGTCATGGCTGATCGGTCGAATGTGTGCAGTGTCGGCGAAACGCCCGCTGGCGCGATCGTCCAGCACTGCGTCCTTGGCCCAACTGTCCCACAAGCCCTTGACGACACTCATGAACTCTTCGCCGCGCTCATACCGTTCCGCATGCGCGAGTGGACCGCCGCCGCCGAAATTGCCCGCAGCCGTTGCCAACCACGATGTCACGATGTTCCAGCCTATGCGCCCGTTCGACATGTGATCCAGGGACGCGAACTGGCGTGCCAGGTTGAACGGCTCGGTGTAGGTCGTCGAGGCGGTGGAGATCATTCCGATGCGGTTCGTCGAAACTGCAATGGCGGCGAGCAAGGTGATCGGCTCCAGTCCGGTCCTGGGCCCGTTCGCGACGTCATCGGTGAGTGCGAGTTGATCGGCGAAGAAGATCGAGTCGAACAGCCCTTGCTCCGCCTTCTGCGCCAAGCCTTGATAGTAGCTTATGTCGTAGACCGAGAGCGGCGATGCTTTCGGGTGCCGCCAGGCGGCCTCGTGGTGTCCGCGGCTGTGGATGAAGAGGTTCAAATGCATCTGGCGGCGCATAAACGTGTGTCCTTTGCCGGTTACGTTGCCTTGACGATTGTCTTAGCTAACTCGTCAAATGCGCAACAATGAAATATTGTCGCCTTGCTATGTAGTTTTGACATTCGAGGAAGCAAGTTTGGGCCCTATACAGTTTCGATGGATTGAAGCCTTTTGCGCGGTGGCCCGGACCGGCAGCACCACGGATGCGGCCGAGATCCTGAAGATCGACCAGTCTGCCGTAAGCCGGCATATCAAGGCCCTCGAGGGGCAGCTTGGGCTGATGCTCTTCGAGCGGCGCCAGCGCGGGCTGCGTCTGACATCGGAAGGCAGCGAACTGCTCGGCACGGCGGACGGTGCCATTGATGCATTACGTCGTTTTCAGTCTCATGCAAGTCAACTCGGCAAACTATCCGGCGGGCATCTCCATATTCTAACGTCGGCGACGCTCGCCCGGGGGCTGTTTCCTGATGTCGTGAGGCGGTTTCGCGATGCGCATTGCAATGTGACGATTGAAGTCGAAGTCGTGGCGCGCACGGAATTGGAGCGCAAGGTCGAGATGCAGCAATTCGATATCGGCGCCATCGCCATGCCCTTCGCCTATCCAACCGAATTCACGCTTGACCTTGGCAGTTTTCCTGGCGTCTGCCTCATTCCGCGTGGCCACCGCCTTGCCCAGCAGGCTGCCGTGAAGGTGGTGCATCTGCGCGATGTGCCGATGGTTGGCCTGCCTGTCGGCACGGTGGGACGCGTGCGCATCGACGATCTGTTTCGCGCTGACAAACTCGTCTATCAGCCCGTTGTCGAAACCACGGCCGTGGCGCTGGGCGAGCATGTCGCGGCCGGCGTCGGCATCGCCATCATGGATCCGTTTTCTGCGCGCGCCGCGGTCGGTGAGGCGACCGTGACCCGGCCACTTGCATCGACCTTGTCGTATGAATTTGGTCTGTTGTATCCGAAGGACCGTCCGCAGACCGGGCTCGCGCATGCCTTCATCGCGGCTGTAAGATCCTATGTTCAAGATATCAGTCGTGAAGACTAGCTATTCGCAATTCACAGTGACCACACCTGATCCCGAGAACGAAGAAAACGACTCGGATGTCCTTTTGGATCGTTCAAAATATCGTGCTCATTTTTATTGGTCCAACAGCGCAGGACGGTCGTTCCTTGCCTATCTGCTCCGGGACGGAGTGGGGCTCATGAAAAACGAATTCGAAGACAGGAAGGAACCTCATGCGTAAAATTTTTGCAGCTGCTGTTTTGTCGTTGGCCATTGCGGGTACGAGCACCGCGCATGCCTCAAACATCGTTGAGACGGCTCAGAAGGCTGGGACTTTTGGAACGTTGATCGCGGCTGCCAAGGCCGCAGGCCTTGCCGGCGCGCTTGCTGGCGGAAAGAACCTCACCGTTTTTGCGCCAACCGATGAAGCGTTCGCGAAATTGCCGAAGGGAACTGTCGAGTCCCTGCTCAAGCCGGAAAACAAGGACAAGCTTGCGGCAATCCTTTCCTACCATGTTCTTCCGCGCAAGCTGACATCCGGACAATTGCCCCATAAGGCGATCCACGTGCGTACGATCAAATCTTCGGGCGATCGCCTGCTGCGCGTAATCAAGTCAAAAAATGGTGTCACCGTTGATGGTGCCAATGTCGTTGCGGCAAACATCCGCGCGAGCAATGGTGTCATCCATGTCATCGACAAGGTGATGCTGCCATCGAGCTAAGCTCGGAAATCTTTATTCGGCGTTGCTATGTCGTAGAGTCATTTTCGGTCGGTGGCGAGCCCTGCTTGCCGCCGACTTAATCGTTGGACGTATTCTTCACCACGAGCGGAACCATGAGCATTCTTATCGCCTACGTCACAATCCTCGTCGTGTTCGGGTTAATCGATGCGATTTGGCTCTGGCAGATGGCGTCGACCGTCTACAAGCCGATGCTCGGTGATATGTTGGTCGAGAACGTGCGGCTTCTGCCTGCGATTGTCTTTTATCTCTTCTTCCCTGTCGGACTGGTCGTGTTCGCCGTATTGCCGGCGCTGCGCGACGGGTCGGCGCTCTCGGCGTTTGGCGCTGGCGCGCTGCTCGGTGCCCTGTGCTATGCGACCTATGACCTGACCAATTACGCGACGCTAAAGGTTTGGACGCTGCAGGTCACGATCATGGATATTGCCTACGGCGCCGTCGTTGCCGGCATCTGTTCCACCGCGGCGTTTTGGGCGGCGCAGGCGTTCGAGGGAAAATGAGTGGAGGCGAGGCTGGCGCGCCGGCAGGATCACGAGTTTGCGGGGCTCAGGCGATAGTGGCTGACACCCCATTCGCGTCCGCCATCGTGCCCGAACAAGCCCATCGTCGCGAGAAAGAACAGGCGCCACCGGCGCTTCCACAGACGTGCATCGCCGCCATAGACGCTGGTCAGGATGGCATCGATCTCGTCGCTGTTGCGATCGTAGTTCGCAAGCCAATCGTGGGCTGTGCGCGCATAGTGATCGCCGGTCCATTGCCACTCCGCATCGACAGTGACGAGGTCGCCGAAGTGCTGGATCAAGTTGTGGCTCGGCATAATGCCGCCGGTGAAGAAGTGATGAGCAATCCAGTCGGCCTTGTCGGTGTGATCGAAGCGGTAGGGCGCGGCCTTGTGGGTGAAGACGTGCATGAAGAAGCGACCGTCCGGTTGGAGCCAGTCCCGGACCTTGCCAAGCAGTTGGCGCCAATTGGCCATATGCTCGAACATTTCGACCGACAGCACGCGGTCGTAGCGCGCGCTTGTCACGAAGTCGTTCATATCTGCGGTAACGACTTGCACGTTGCGCAAGCCGCGCGCGGCTGCCTGGTCGGCAATGTAATCTCGCTGAGAGGCGGAGTTCGACACGGCTGTTATGCGGGCGTTGGGGTATTTCTCGGCAACCCAAAGCGTCAAGGAGCCCCAACCGCAGCCCAGTTCGAGAATGTCCTGGCCATCTGCGAGCGCCGCGTGTTCGCAGCTTAGCGCCAGAGACGCTTCTTCGGCCTGGTCCAGGGTTGTCTCGGCCGTCGGGTAGAAGCCGCAAGAGTATTTTCGGCGCCCCCCAAGGATCAACTCGAAGAACCGTGCCGGGATCTCGTAGTGCTGTTCGTTGGCCTCGTCCGTTGCCAGCGCGATCGGGAAGTCCGCCATGTCGCGGGCAAACCGGGCACTGGCATTCTCCGGTAGGCGGGCCAGCTGCTTCTTTGTCCGGTTGACCAGGTAGTAAACACCGGCACGCGTTACGAAGTCCGGGAAGGGCGTTCGTTCGGTCACGGCAATGGCGCGTTCGACGATTGACATGTCAGGGGCGTTCCGTTCTGTCGTTTTATGGTGCTGCGCGCGCGCGTGGCGGGAAGGGCAGGAAGACGCTCGTTTCACGCTGGTAGGCCTCGTAGGCAGAACCGTACTTGGCTAGCATGTGCTCTTCCAACGGCGGCACGCCGGAGACGTAGCGCAACAACCAGAACATGCAAATCGGTCCGACAAACGCCAGATAGCCCCAAAGAGAACCGCCGCTGACATCAATCGCCAATAGCGCGAACCCCAGCCACATCAGCCATTCGAAAAAGTAATTCGGGTGCCGAGACCACGACCACAGTCCTGTATTGCAGACCCGGCCCGTTGACGGGTTCTTCTGCTTGAATCGCGTCAGCTGCCAGTCCGCCACGGCGGAACCCGCCAGGCCGGAGCACAAGACGAGTGCGGCCACCCCGTCCAGTGAAGTGAATAGCTCCGCAGGGTTGCCCGCGGCCAGTACGACGGTGAGGACCATGGGCACACTCAGCATCGCCTGCGCCTGCAGCAGCAAGAACATGTTACGTGACGCTGCGTCGCCCCATTGATCGCGGAGCTTCCTGTAGCGCGGATCATCTGACACGCTTGTCGTGCGCCTGACAATGTGTCCGGCCAGGCGCAACGCCCAAACAAGGATGAGACTGGCAACGAGCAGTTGACGATTGCTCGGTGCGCCATCACCAACCAGAACTGTCGCGCCGAATAATCCGGTGAGCCCGATCGCGAACGTCCATACGACGTCGACCCAGCCGGAGTTTCCGGTACGCTGTTCAATCCACCATGCGCCTGCCATCAAGACCGCGAGAGACAGCCAAATGCCCATCGCAGTCGCCAGAAGCGTTACGACATCCATCTAGCCGCACTCTGGTATTTTCCTGTGACGTTTGCCATGCAGGATGCCGTCCTAAATCCGAACCAGAGGCTGGATGAAGCGGCCGAGCCAACCCGTCATCTCGACGTGTCCGTTGAGCGCGACGAGACAGATGCACTCCTCACCCTCTTCGACAAACGGGTTGTGATCAACGCTGTCGTCGGCTTCGTCAAAATCACCGGCGCCGAAGCGGCCGTGATCATGCCGGAATGCGCCCTTGATGACGCATGTCCATTCCGTCCCGACATGGCGGTGATCCGGCAGCCGCGTACCTGGTGCGGCCTTGAGCATGAACACGCGCGTGCCGGTTTCGCTCGGTACGTCGATAAACTGACGATAGACGCCCGGGCCGACCCATTGCCAACGACCGCCATCGTAGAGTGAAAGCGGCGCTAAGGGGCGCTCCGGCGGACTGACCTCGGCTGGCCGAGGCTGATCGTCGACCAATACGTCGTCAAGCCTATCAAGGACTGCTTCGCGGGCCGCCGGATCAATCGCTGAAACAGTGTCCACTGAAGCAGCATCCTCATCGAGCAGCGCGCCGGACGCCTCGGTGATCAGTTTGATGGTTTCCCGGCACTCGGTGCAATGGGCGAGATGGGTTGCGACCACCAAGCTGTTGCCCTCGCACAGTTCGCCCGTAACGAATGCGGCCAGGGTTTCTTCCGATGGATGATGCACGATTGTCATGCTAGATCCTCAAGTGATTTCTTTAGCCGACGCATCGCTAGTCGAAGGCGGGATTTTACTGTTCCGAGCGGCAAGCCCAACCGTTCAGCGATCTCACTGTGGGCTGCTCCTTCCATGAATGACCACTTGACCACTTCAAACTGCTCACTCGGCAGCTCGCGCATCGCCTCGCGGACCCTTGTCGCGTGCTCCGATGCGCTGACGAGTTCGTCAGGTGTGTCGGTATCAACGTCATCGAACTCGCTGACCATCGCGTATAGCTGCGCCCGCTTGTCGCGCCGCGCCTCGTCGATCCTCAGGTTTCGCGCTATCGTGAAGATCCAGGCCGAAGCCGAACCGCGCTGGGCGGAGAAATACTTCGCTTTGCGCCAAACAGTCAGCAGTGCTTCCTGCGCAAGCTCTTCCGCCGACTCCGGACTTGTACCATTGCGCATCAGGAAGAATTTGACGCGCGGCGCGTAGCCATCGAACAAGGAGGCGAACGCTGCCTTGTCCTGCGATCGCGCAATCCGCTCGATCAACTGTTCAGGTGGCAAGTCAGGCGGGTTTTCGCCTGGTCGTTGATCCATGTAGGCTCCGCCGAGGGCTGTTCGCGCTGATATATGCAGCCCGGAACCCCCAAACGCGGGTACGGCAACGGGCGTCGCATCTGTGGTTGTAGCAGTATACATGCCAGGGCTACGACCGTTCCGTCGAAATGGATCACCGCTGCCTCGCATCGGTCTGTCCCCGGCAGTGATCTGTTTATACGTCCTTTCCGTAATCCTATGCATAAGCAGTTTTGACGCGCCCGACCGTGAGCGCGACTGAGGGAACCGATTGGCAAAAGATGAGAATTTCCCCGCCGCTGCCGGTACGCGTCGGCATCGGATTGCGGTTGTTGGCAGCGGCATTTCAGGGATGTCGGCTGCGTGGCTGCTCAACCAAACTGCGGATGTTACCTTGTTCGAAAAGGCTGCACGCATTGGCGGTCATACCTACACGGCGACAGTCGCCGCCGGCGACAGCTCCACTGCAGTCGATATGGGCTTCATCGTCTACAACGAAGAGACCTATCCGAACCTGACGGCGTTGTTCGACCACCTTGGTGTCACCAGCCAGACGACGGATATGTCGCTGGCGGTCTCCCTGGACAATGGCCGGCTGGAGTACGGTGGTGGCAGCCTCGCTCAGCTGTTCGCACAAAAGCGTAATCTCTTGCGCCCTCGCTATTGGTCGATGTTGCGTGATCTCGTGCGCTTTTATCGTACCGCCGCCAAGGACCTGCCTGCTCTGGAGCGCAGCGGCGCGACGCTTGGCGCATATCTCGCGGCCAATCGCTATGGTGTTGCATTCCAGCAGGATCATCTCTTGCCGATGGCGGCGGCGATCTGGTCGATGCCAACTTCCGATGTCCTCAACTACCCCGCGCATGCCTTCATCCAATTTCACAACAATCATGGCCTGCTTAAACTTGCCGGACGGCCGCTGTGGCGAACCGTGTCCGGTGGCAGTCAAGCCTATGTTGAAAGGCTGATGGCGCCGCTCGGAAATCGCGTTCGCAAGGGCATCGGCATTCAATCCATTGAACGGCTTCCAGATTCTGTCGTGCTGCGGACCAGCGAAGGCAGCTGCGAGGTGTTCGACCAAGTCGTGATCGCTACCCACGCCGATCATGCACTCGCCTTGCTGGCCAATCCGACCGCCGAGGAACGCCGTGTGCTGAGTGCATTCCGTTACAACGATAACTGTGCCATCCTGCATAGCGATGCGCGGCTAATGCCCAAGCGGCGCCGTGCTTGGGCGAGTTGGAACTACATTGGCGGCCGTCAGCATGACACTTCGGACCTGACCGTGACGTACTGGATGAACAGCCTGCAAGCGCTTTCCCTTGACACGCCATTGTTCGTGACGTTGAACCCTGATCGCGACATCGACCCTGCCAAGATCTTCAAGACCGAACGCTTCGAGCACCCGATCATCGACACGGCCGCGACCAACGCCCAACAGGAGCTATGGACACTGCAAGGCCAGGACCGCCTCTGGTATTGCGGCGCCTATTTTGGCGCAGGGTTTCATGAAGACGGTCTGCAATCAGGGCTGGCTGTCGCCGAGGCCTTGTCCGGACACCGGCGTCCGTGGCGTGTTGCTGATCCATCAGGGCGTATCGTTGTGAAGCCTCACCGGGTTTCCCCTTCGTTGGAAGGAGCCCTCGTTTGAGTCTGCGCTCGGCACTTTACGTGGGCTCTGTCTCGCATCGCAGATTGACGCCCAAGCGTCATGTTCTGCGTCATCGGGTCTACTGGTTGTTGCTGGACCTTGCTGAATTGGCGGAACTCGATGCTGGCAGTCGCCTGTTTTCCCACAATCGCGCAAACCTCGTGAGCTTTTACGATCGCGATCACGGTGATCGCACGGGCAACGCCTTGCTGGGCCAGGCGCTGGCGCACCTTCGTGCCGCGGGCATCAAGGACACCGGTGTCACCGTGCAGTTGCTGTGCATGCCACGGGTCGCCGGTTATGATTTCAATCCCCTGAGTGTCTACTTCTGCCGCAACGCCGATGACGACCTGGTCGCGGTCATTTATGAGGTCAGCAACACGTTTGGCGGTCAGCACAGCTACGTCATTCCAACGCCTGCGCATCGCCGCGAAAATGCGCGTGGCGACATCGTTCGCCAAGCCTGTGAAAAGACCTTCTATGTCTCGCCCTTTATGGACCTCGATGTGACCTATCAATTCCGCGTCGGTGCGCCGGATGAAAAGGTTGCCCTTGCAGTTCAGGCGCGCAAAAACGATT
This sequence comes from Hyphomicrobiaceae bacterium, assembly GCA_051010015.1. Classification (GTDB taxonomy): domain Bacteria; phylum Pseudomonadota; class Alphaproteobacteria; order Rhizobiales; family Hyphomicrobiaceae; genus CAJQQK01. The sequence continues at coordinate 3,871 of JBPCVZ010000151.1, read as the reverse complement.
GTGCCGTCATCAACACCTCCCTTGTTGGTCGAAGGCAGGTCTTTACTGACCGCAATCTCCTTAGATTATCAGTTACTCATCCGGTGCTGCCGATCAAGGTCACCGGCGCCATCCTCTGGCATGCCCTCAAACTCTGGTGGCGGGGCTTCGCCATCAACCCGGCAACCCCCAGTAGCGAGACGTCGGTCTCGATCGTTCGCCCCCACAAGTGAGATCCTCTGGAAATGCATCTCGAGTCTGCCGATCAAGCTGCGACGTCTCCGTTGTCGCCGGAGCGCTTGTTTCGCCGCTACCTGAATAAACGCCTGCGCTTGTTCGACGTCGGCGGTCTGCGCCTGCGTTTTCCGAACGGCAAGGTCATACAACACAAGGGCCGCGAGCCGGGTCCAACTGCCGTTATCGAGATCTCCCGCTGGCGGCTGTTGCGCAAGCTCCTGCTGGAAGGCGAGATCGGATTGGCGCGGGCCTATGTCGATGGTGACTGGTCGACACCGGACCTTGCCGCCGTCCTCGATTTCGGCCTGCACAACGAAGCCTCGATTTCGGTTGCCACCCGCGGCCTGCCCATCGGCCATTTTCTCAATCGCATCGCACATCGCCGCAACGCCAACACGCGCAAGGGCAGCCGGCGCAATATCGCTGCACATTATGATCTCGGCAACGACTTCTACCAATTCTGGCTTGACGGCGATATGACCTACTCGTCGGCGATCTTTGCCGATGATGAGGAGACATTGGAGGCTGCTCAAGCGCGCAAGCTCGATCGTGTCGTTGAATTACTCGATTTGAGCGGCGGCGAGGAAGTTCTCGAGATCGGCTGCGGCTGGGGCAGCCTTGCACGCCGCATCGTCGATGCCGGAGCCCGTCGCCTGACCGGCCTATCGCTGTCGCGTGAACAGATTGACTACGCCCGCGCGCGCGTTGCCGACGGCGAGCAGGCAGCAGCGCTCAGCTTTGAGTTGCGCGACTATCGCAGTTTGACGCAGCGTTACGATCGGGTCGCGTCGATCGAAATGTTCGAGGCGGTCGGCGAGGCCTACTGGCCGGTTTACTTTGAAACCCTGAGCCGCTCGCTCAAGCCGGACGGAACGGCCGTCTTGCAGATCATTACGATTGCCGATGCGCTGTTCGAGAGCTACCGCGCGCGTCCCGACTTCATTCAGCAGTACATTTTTCCCGGTGGCATGCTGCCAACCGTCGAGATCGTCGAGCGGGAAGCGGCGCGCGCGGGGCTGCAAGTCGACCACTATGAGCCATTTGGCCTCAGCTATGCACGTACCCTCGAGATCTGGCAGCAGCGCTTCAATGTCGCCTGGCCCGAGATCGAGCGGCTCGGTTTTGACGACCGGTTCCGGCGCATGTGGAACTACTACCTGACCTACTGCGCGATCGGCTTCCGGCATGGCTCGATCGACGTCGGCCTGTTCAAGTTGTCGCCCGCCCGGGACCGTGTTGCCGCGCAAGCCACGAAGCAGCGGTGAAATGGGACGGATCGTTCGTGTCAACGACACGATGCAAACCGGCTATTCCTATGAGTTGGTGGCGGCCGCCGGAGCCGACTTTGATGTCCGTTTCGAACCCTATTTCACGCCCGCCGAAATGCTGGCGATGGGCGTTTTTGAAGGCAAGTACTGTAACGACTGCCGGGGTGAATTTCCGCGCGCGTGGTTCAGAAACGCCAAGCTCAGCGACAACGCGGATGCATCGCTGAACTATTTTGGCATCAAGAGCCGGCAGCCGCTCGCGGTCTGGCGCGAGAAGGGCTGGATCTACGGGCCTGATCCGCGCGGTTGGTTCCAATGGTACTGCCGCTACTACCTCGGCCGCCGCCTGCCGGACGTCGATGACAAGCAGATCAAGCGCTGGCGCGCGTTCAGCCGCCATGCCGGGCAGATCCGTGCCAACTGCGATCCCGGTGATGTGTTTTGCCGCCGACGTCAGCGCCAGGCGCTGCTGCAATGGGCGTATGATCCGTTGATATGACGACCTAGGGCCTGTGGACACTTACCGCGCGTTGCCGGCGGGATCGGATTTTTTCGTCCGGCAAGGCGCGTTTGTGCAGGTGGAGTAGCCCTCCATCAAGCAAACGCAACACAGCCGGCGGGAAAATCCGACCCGTCCCGCAGGGATTTGGCGAAATTGGCCTGGTTCGGCGTCGCGCGTCATCGAATATGCGCTGCATGTCCTTCGTCCTTGCTCCTTGAACCAGACTCAATTTCGCCAAACCGGCGGTGCGCGCTAAGTGTCCACCGGCCCTAGTGTCGCCGACACCATTTTTGTCAACCCTCCGTGGCGAGCGTGCAATACTCCGCTGACGGACACACTCGTGGCGGCATGGCATCACGATGCCTCAAGATCGCGTGACCGGCGCTGCACTGTTTACGACTTTCTGATACGCGTCGGGCTAGATGCCGGGACAGTGCATCTCACGAGGGGGCCCTGCATGTTCGCGCGACGCCGATCGCTCGCCAATTTGATGGCAACGGTTGTGACAGCTTTCGTCATGGCGATGCTGGTTGGCGCGCCGGTTTCCGCAGCCGCGCTCGTCGGTTTTTCTGATCAGCCGATTGCAGAAGCATCGTCTGCGGGTCAAACGGGCCGGCATGACGAGATGACGGCCACGTACACGCATGCCAAGTCCTGCGCAAAAATAAAACCTGCACCGCCGAGCGAGCGTCAGTGCCGCCATGCCGCCGGTGCCACGGTTGCGCTGCGGCGGCCGCGTCCGGATGCTGACGGCACCGCGCTCGCTCCGCCGGTCGCCGCGTTGATCCAGGCGCTCAGCGGTTTTGTCATCCATCGCCCGCGGATCGCCGCGGTGCACTCACCGCCACCTGACATCGGCCTGCGTGCGCCCTTTTGGGCCATCTTTGCGCGCGCCTCGCGGTTGCGCAACTAGCGTCCTCTGCATCGGCAGATCGCCTCACCCGTAGCCTTCGGGTCACGGTCGAGGCGCGCGTTTCAACCTATCCACAATCACGATTTGACTTTAGGCGGCCCTCGTGCGCGAGTGGCCGGAGAGGGGAATATACATGACACAGTACCGTTCGTTTGCGTGTTTGATCGCGTTGGTTCTTGGCTTGGCGGCGACGCCCGCCGTGGCGCAATCAAGCTGGTTGTTTGGACCTCAAAAGAACTCCGTCGACGACAAAAGCGTCGTCAAATTCCCGAAAAAATACCGCCCGGGCGATATCGTCGTGAGCTTCGGTGATCGGCGCCTGTACCACGTCACCAAGGCGGGGCTGGCGACCAGTTATCCGATCGCGGTACCACGCGCGCAAAGCCGCTGGTCGGGCGTCGAGCGCGTCAGCTACAAGAAGGTCGATCCGTCCTGGACGCCGACCGCACGTATGCGTCGCGAGAATCCGAAACTGCCGGCCTTCGTGCCCGGCGGGCATCGGCTCAATCCGCTGGGCGTGCGGGCGCTCTACCTCGGCAACACGCTTTATCGGATTCACGGCACGGACGCGCCGTGGACGATTGGCCATAACGTGTCCAAGGGCTGCGTGCGCATGCACAACGCGCATGTCGTCGAGCTCTATGATCGTGTCAAGGTCGGTGCGCGGGTGATCGCGACCTGGGATCGCTACAAGGCGCCGGAAGTGGTGGCCAGCAACGAGTCGTCGGAAGACACCTACGAGAAGATCTTCGGCACGACGAACTAGGTTCGCGGCTGTCGAACGTTGCAACGTTATGTGTCGCGCCTTGCGACGCGAACGGGGGCTTCTTCGTTGCGCTACCGCCTAACGGCTACTTGAGCGCGGCCCAGCCCCGAGTGGGGGGGAGAGCCTCCCCAACCCCCCAGACTCTCTTCGGAAGGGTGGGGTCCGGGGGTTTTTCTTCCTGGAGGGGTGGTTGGGGGGCAACCCCC
>JBPCVZ010000150.1:0-13369 GCA_051010015.1 Hyphomicrobiaceae bacterium | reverse complement strand
GTTCCGCCTTCAGCCAGATCGTATGATAATTTCGCAGCAAAAATTTGAAGGATTCCGGATTGGATACGATGCCGCCGGCAACCGCCAAGACCAACGTGTCGTGGGTCGCGGAAATGCGTTCCAGGGCGCTGCGCTCGAGATGGCGATAACCTTCCTGGCCGTAAAGTGCCATAACCTCGGTGACCGCCATGCCGCTGGCTTGTTCGATCTCATCGTTGAGTTCGAGAAATGACAACCCGAGATGCACCGCCGTCAGGCGACCGAGTGTCGATTTGCCGGCGCCACGTAGGCCGATAAACGCGATCCGGCGCGCGCGACGCTGATGCGGATGATGCGGATCGAGAATCGCCAGGACACGCTCAAGCTGCTCGGCGCTGGCGGTGGGCAGCAACGTCGCGATCGCGCCAACGGGCGACTGCCACGGGTCCTCAGCCGCCACCAGCCAGTCGATCCGCAGATCAAGGGCATCGCCTAGCCGCATGAGCAGCCCGATTGAAATGTTGCCCTGGCCCGTTTCAAGTTGCGCGATGTAGCGTTGCGACACGCCCGATTTTTCCGAGAGTTCGCGCCGCGACAAACCGGACCGCTGACGCGCATCGCGCACGCGCTTGCCGACCGTCTTCAGAAGCACTGCAACGCGCGCCTCGTGATCGGCACCGGGCGAGGTGCCTGCGTCTGACTTTTTCTCGATCATAGCGGCTTGGGCCATCGCGTTCGCCTCAATACGTTTCGATATGATAGCGGCCGTCTTCACGCATGGTGTCGCGAACGGCCTGCCAGTTCAGGCCGGCACCACGCGCGATGTCCTCAAAAGCCTGTTCGACGCCCTCTTCCATATCTTTCAATCCGCACACGTAAATGTAGGTCGATGACTCAGGCAACATTGGCGCCAGGAGGTCCGCCGCCTCACGCAGACGATCCTGCACGTAAACTTTTGGCGTATCGGCGACGCGGCTGAACGCGAAGTGTTTGACGAGCACCGTGTCCGGCACCTTCTTCAACGGCCCGAAGTAAGGCAGCGAATCGGGCGTCCGCGCGCCAAAGAACAGCTGCATGGCGTGGTCGACAACGGGCGACACGCGCCGACGCCGCATCGTAAACGCGCGGAACGGCGCCGAACCGGTGCCCGTGCACACCATGATGAGGCGCGCCTGTGGATCGTTGGGTATCAAGAACGTCGCACCGAAGGGTCCTGCCAACGCGACTTTGTCACCCTTTTGCAGATCGCAGACATAATTGGAGCACACGCCAAGCTCTTCCCGTTTGACGGTGAGCGAAAGGTTGTTCGTGTTGGGCCGCTCGCCGTCGCGCGGGCTCGAGATCGAGTAGAGGCGCGGGAGATAAGGTTTGCCCTGGTCATCCCTGCCCGGTGGGACGATGCCGACGCTCTGGCCTTCCAGGACCGGAAACACGGCCGTGCCTAGATCCAGTATGATATGCCGGACATCAGAATCGGAGCCTTCCGCGGTCAGTCGGTAGTTGCCTTGTACGATCGCTTCGAGCGGTTTGCCCGGGCTGAACAGATTGACCGTCGGCTTTGACGCGGATGCCGGCGCCCGCGTGCGCCCGCCCGCACCCTGATGGGCTTCAGCCAGCAAGGCCTGGACGGCATCATCAAACGCCTCGATGGTTGTATCCGCCGCGCCGCCCGTGTCACTCAGCTCTTCCTGCTCGGGCAAATCCATCCAGGAGAACTGCTCCTCGAGCGAATAGGGCGTGCGCACCACGCGCCAGTTGTCGATCGAGCCGGTCGGGCATGGCGCGATGCAATCCATGCATTGGTTGCACTTCGAAGCATCGACAACGACATTGTCTTCGTTGTGCGTGATCGCATCGATCGGACACGCTTCCTCACACGTGTAGCATCGGATGCAGATCTCCGGATCGATCAGATGCTGCTTGATCAGTTCGCTCATCGTGTGGGTCCGCTCACCTCATTCGCCTGACCTTGCCCGAACCGGCTTTTTCATCGCAAAACGATGTCGAACACCTGCCGCGCTTGCCAGGCACTCATCAGGCCATGTGAAGTTGTACGTACTCGAAATCACCCGGCTTGTTGTCGATGCCGACACGCGGCGGTGCGATCCAGCTGGCGTACTGACCGGGTTCGGTAACGGGGACCATGAGCGATTTGACGAATTCGCCATCCGCCGACGTCGGCAACCATTCGTGCTGGCGGCTTTCCCATGCGTCCTTGGCCAGGACATCGCCATTCGGTGCGATGTGCGCCGACGAAAATTCGCCGATCTGGCGATGGAACCCTTCGTGCGGCAACTTCAGTTCGAATTCGATGCCGGCCTTCTTGATGATGTTGTTCCAGCGTTTGACACCACCCGAGGCATCTTTCACGTAGTCGTCGCGCAGGCGCATGTTGATCGCGGAGAGCGCCGGCACGGTTTCCTCGACAATTCCGCCATTGGCGAAACGCCGAACGGTATACGTGTCGCCTTGCAGACGATGATCGTCGTCGAGTTTGATCTCCATGAAGCGACCCTTGATGCCCGCATTGAAGGCATTGGCCGCATTGGTCGAAACCTCCGAACCGAACAGGTCCAGCGACAGGCTGTAGTGCAGGTTGGCCTTCTTCTGGATCGTCGGCAGGTCGATGACGCCGAGATCACGGATCGCGTTGGTGTCGTAGGGGTCGGTGATACCGGCCTTGTTCATCGCCTCGCAGGTCGCCTGAATGGTTCGCCCGACACCGGTCTCGCCGACGAACATGTGGTGTGCTTCCTCTGTCAGCATGAAGCGGCATGTCCGGCTCAAAGGGTCGAAGCCGGACTGCGCCAGGCTTTCGAGCTGCATCTTGCCGTCGCGATCGGTGAAATACGTGAACATGAAGAACGACAGCCAATCGGGTGTCGCTTCATTGAAGGCACCGAGCATGCGCGGGGCTTCTTCCGAACCGGAACAGCGGCGCAGCAGGTCATCGGCTTCCTCGCGACCGTTCTTGCCGAAATATTTGTGCAGCAGATAGACCATCGCCCACAGGTGACGGCCTTCCTCGACATTGACCTGGAAGAGGTTGCGCAAGTCGTAGAGCGACGGCGCCGTCAGTCCGAGGTGGCGCTGTTGCTCGACGGAAGCCGGCTCGGTGTCACCTTGTATGACGATGAGGCGCTGCATCAAGGCGCGATATTCACCCGGCACCTCCTGCCAGGCCGGCTCACCGGCGTGTTCGCCGCATGGGATCGTACGATCTTCGACCTGCGGCGCGAGCAGGACACCCCAACGGTATTCCGGCATTTTGACGTAGTCGAACTTCGCCCAGCCTTTCGGGTCGACGCTGACCGCCGTGCGCAGGTACACGAGGCTTTTCTGGAACTGCTCGGGAATGAGGTCATTCCACCAGTTGAGATAGCCGGGATGCCACTTCTCGAGCGCGCGCAGAACGCGCCGATCACTCGACAGGCCAACGTTGTTTGGGATCTGCGTGTCGTAACTGACGTTCATGACATCAGACATGGTTGTCTCCTCGGACCAAGAATGTTTCAGACGCGGCGCATGTCGTAAGCGCCCCGGATACCCGTGCCATAGCGCTGCAAGGCGCCGGTTTCGCCGACCGCGTTGGGGCGCTGGAAAATCCAGTTCTGCCAGGCCGTGAGGCGACCGAAGATACGCGTCTCCATGGTCTCCGGTCCGGCGAAGCGCAGGTTGGCCTCCATGCCGGTCATGGCATCCGGCGAGAAACTCGCGCGCTCTTCGAGGAAGACGCGGATCTCATCTTCCCAATCGATGTCGTCGAGAGCGAACGTGACGAGCCCGAGGTCGCTGGCCTCTTCGGCCTCGAGCGCCTCATCCCTATGCGCCACGAGTTCCTCGACCTGTTGTGGATTGCCAAGGAAACGCGTTTGCAGGCGGGTGAGATCATTCGACATCGGATACGGACCGAAGTTCGCGTCGGTCAGCGTGATCGTCGCCGGTGGGCGATTATCGCCTTCGAAGGCGCCTTCCGCCATCATCGACCGGTCGACGGCAAATAGAATTTCAGCGAGGGTGCCGACGAAATTCGAGCCCGGTTCAGCCAGTGCGATGAGCGAGCGCGACGTCATGTCGATGCGCTTCAGAACCCGCTTCCAATAGAGCAGGATCTCGTTGGCGAACCAGTCATCGCGGTTGTCGAGCAGCAGGCGCTCGTGCGCCAGCAGCGTGCCGCGATCTCCGGCCGCCTTGAAGATCAGAACGCCCGTTTCAAGTTCGTTGAGGCGCAGATGCAAGATCGCATCATCGAGTTCACGCGCGCACCGCAGCATCCAGGTTTCAGCGCCAGCCGCGTGCAGCTCTTCAAGCGATGTATGTGGTGCATCGTTCGGCCCGGTTATTTCGATCACGGCCGTGTGGCCGGAGCGGTCGACTTGCACCTCGACGGTCGAGTATTTGACCGAGCCATCGTCCCCGATCGTGCGCTCGAGGGGGGTAAGAGCAACGCCCTTGGCATCGCTCGGGCGCTTCGACTTGGCAGCGAATTCGCCAACCCGCCTGGCGACCGTTTCCTCGAACTTGCTGTTCGCGATGACATCGTCAACAAGGTTCCAGTCAAGCGCGCGCCGACCTCGGACACCTTCCTCGACGGAGCAGAACACATCGGCAAGATCGCGTCGCACCTTGCGCTTGTCGGTCACCCGGGTGAGGCCGCCGGTGCCCGGCAGGACAGCCAGCAGTGGCACTTCGGGCAGCGCGACATTCGACGAACCATCATCCGCCAAAATGATATGATCACAAGCGAGAGCCAGCTCGTAGCCACCGCCGGCACAGGCCCCCTTGATGGCGCAAATATAGTGTTGGCCCGACTCCCGTCCCGCAGCCTCATAGGTGTTGCGGGTCTCGTTGGTGAACTTGCAGAAGTTGACTTTGTGGGCGTGGCTGGCGCCACCGAGCATGCGGATGTTGGCGCCGGCGCAGAAGACGTTTTCCTTGCCCGAACGCAGCACCACGACTTTGACCTCCGGGTGCTCGAAACGCATGCGCTGCACGATATCGGCAAGCTCGATGTCGACGCCAAGGTCGTAGGAATTGAGCTTCAGCTCATACCCTTCGAACAGACCGCCGGTCTCGTCGACATCCATGTAGAGTGTCGCCGTCTCGCCTTGATAGTCCACGCGCCAATGGCGATAGCGGCTCGGATCGGTTCGAAAGTCAACAATCTGGTCCTTCACCGGCTCCATGGATACGCCTCTCCTGCCACAGCGGCCCTGCCCTCGCAAAAGCATGGACCCATTGACGTTGATCGCGGTTTTTGCCCGCGTAAAGTTAAGGACACGCACGCATCAGCGGGCGGAACCCAATTATGCGTAATAATGCGTGTTCCGTTTGTTTAATGCATCATAATGCGTTACACAAGCTATCGTTCTGGCACCAAAGTGCTGGCTTAACCAATGTCTTTTGCCGAAGTGGCCGTGTTGTGCGATCTCTGGCAGCGCTCATGATCACAAGAATGCAAAAGCCGCCGGGCCCTGAGCGGGCCGTAAAGGGAGGAAGACCGAATGAAATCAATGAAATCCATGGCTGGCGTGATGGCCGCTGCCGGCTTGGCCGCCTTAGCCGGCGGGGCCCAGGCCGATGACACGGTCAAAATCGGCTTCGTGACGACGTTGACGACGCCAGCTGCCGTGATCGGCAAGGATATGCAAGACGCCGCCAACCTCGCCATGGAGCACATCGGCGGCAAGATGGGTGGCAAGACGGTCGAGTTAATCTACGAGGATGATGGATTCCGGCCCGAGGGTGGCAAGCAGAAGTCCGACAAGCTCGTCAAGCAGGACAACGTCCACTTCGTCACCGGCTTCATTTGGAGCCACGTCTTGCTCGCCTCGCGCAAATCCGTTCTAGACGGCGGCAAATTCCTGATCTCGGCGAATGCCGGGCCGTCGCCCGTCGCCGGCAAGCTGTGCCACCAGAATTTCTTCTCGACGTCGTGGCAGAACGACCAAACCCCGATGGCGATGGGCGAAGTGCTCAATCAGAAGGGCATCAAGTCGATCTATCTCATGGCACCCAACTATGCCGCCGGCAAAAACATGGTCGCCGGCGTCAAGCGCACCTTCAAAGGCAAGATCCTCGGCACCGACTTCACGAAGTGGGGCAAGGATGCGCAGCTCGATTTCTCCGCCGAACTCGCCAAGGCCAAGGCATCCGGCGCCGAAGGGCTCTGGGTGTTCTACCCGGGCAAGGCCGGCGGTGCGTTCATCAAGCAGTATCAGCAGGCTGGCCTGCAGGGCAAAATGCCTCTGTTCACCAGCTTCACGGTTGATTCGATCGCCTTGCCGAAACTGCAGAAGGCCAAGCTCGAAGGTGTCCTCGGCTCGGAAAACACGCAGCAGTGGAGCCCCGACATGGACAACGCCGCCAACAAGAAGTTCGTTGGCGACTTCAAGAAGAAGCACGGTCGCTATCCGTCGTTCTATGCCGCGCAGTCCTATGACGCGATCATGCTGATCAAGTCGGCCGTTGACGCCGTCAAGGGCGACATGAAGAACATGGATGGCATGCGTGCCGCCATGAAAGCCGCCAATTACGCATCGGTGCGCGGCAAGTACACCTATGGCAACAACCACATGCCGATCCAGAACTTCTACCTGCGCAAGGTCGTCAAGGACGCCGATGGCAACTGGACCACGCAGATCACCAAGACCGTCTACGAGAACCATCAGGACGTCTACGCCAAAGACTGCAAGATGAAGTAGGCTCGAGCCGGCAGCCGCTCGGCGGCTGCCGGTCGCCGCGACCCGTTCATCCCTTCCGGTTCGGCATATAGAGAGAGGCGATGGCGCAGGATAACAACGCCGCGATGATGATCTCCGGCCGCTGTTATTGTGGTGTAACGACCGTGCACGGCGAAAAGCCGCCGCAGATTGTCACCTATTGCCACTGCCACGATTGCCGGCGCCTCAGCGGCGCGCCGGTCTCGGCCTTTGCGGCTTTCGGTGAAAACGATATCACGTTCGAACCCGACGAAGGACAGACCGTCGAAGTGGTGCAGGGCGTAAGGCGTTCATTCTGCGCCCGGTGTGGTGCATCAACGGTCGCACGCTACGATTACGCCCCCGGACAAGTCTTCGTGCCGGTCGGCATTCTCGATCAGGCCGAACAGCTTGTACCACAACAACACGCCCATGCCGGTCGTTGCCTGTCATGGTTGAAGATCGACGACACGGCGGAACGCATTGCGGAAAGTTCGCGAACACAACTTGCGGCAACGCGCGGCAAGGTGCAGAAACTGGGCGACGGGTAGCGAGATGAACGCTGCCGCAAACCGCTGAGCCGATCAAACGAGAACCCATGGACTTCACCCTCTTTGTTGTGCAGTTTCTGAACGGACTCCAGCTCGGCATCCTGCTGTTCCTGGTGGCATCGGGTCTGACGCTGACGTTCGGCATCATGGACTTCGTCAATCTTGCGCACGGCTCGTTCTACATGATCGGCGCGTTCATTTGCGCGTCGCTCGTCTTTGCGACCGGCTCGTTCTTTTGGGGCGTGCTCCTTGCCATTCCGCTGATCGCGATTGTCGGCTTCGCAACCGAATGGATCGTGATTCGCAATCTCTATCCGCGCAACCACCTCGACCACGTGCTTGCCACGTTCGGCCTCATTCTCGTCTTCGATACACTCGTCCAGTTGATCTGGGGTCCCGAAGGCATCGCCGTGCCCCTGCCGCGCTGGCTCGATGGCCAGGTCACCTTGCCAGGCGACATTGTCTTCCCGACGTTTCGCCTGATGATCATTACGGCGGGCCTGCTGATCGCGGGTGGCCTCTACTATCTCGTCAACCACACTCGCCTTGGCATGTTGATCCGCGCCGGCGCCTCCAACCGCACCATGGTGGGCGCCCTCGGCATCGACATCAGGACGCTGTTCTCCGGCGTGTTCGCACTTGGCGCGGCGCTCGCCGGCATCGCCGGCATGCTCATTTCACCGATCACCGAGGCCTCGATCGGCATGGGCAACGAGATCATCATTACAGCATTTGTTGTAATCATCATCGGCGGCATCGGCTCGATGAAGGGCGCGTTTGTCGCCGCCCTCCTCATCGGGCTCATCGATACGATGGGGCGCTCGTTCCTCGATGACATCTTCAAAATCGCGATGTCGGCAGAAGCCGCCGAGACAGCCGCACCGGCTGTTTCGGCGATGCTGATCTATATCTTGATGGCCATCATTCTCGCCGTACGCCCGCAGGGCTTGTTTCCACCGAAGGTGCGCTGACCATGGTGGAACAAACCCCGGCATCCCGCCAGAGGGCCTTGCCCGAAGACGCGGCAAACGATGCGGCGGACAAGCTCAACTGGCATCGCCGAATCGGCCCGAGCGGCTGGATCATGACGGTCGGTCTCGTGCTGCTGGGGATCGTTCCCTTCGTCGCCCACATGACCGGCGACAGCTTCTGGCTGAGCGTCTTCACGCGCCTCACGATCATGTCCATCGCGGCCGTCAGCCTCAATCTGGTGCTCGGCTATGGCGGTCTCGTCTCGTTCGGTCATGCCGCGTTCATCGGCATCGGTGCCTACGCCGTCGGCATTCCGGTGCATCACTCCATCAACGGCGATTTCGACAGTATCGCTTCGACCGATGGTCTCTTCCATATTGCACTCGCCGTCGCCTGTGCCGCGCTCTACGCCCTGGTAACCGGTGCCATTAGTTTGCGAACGCGCGGTGTCCACTTCATCATGATCACCATGGCGTTCGGGCAGATGATGTTCTTCGCCATCGTGTCGATCGAAACCTACGGCGGCGACGACGGCCTGACGATCTATGAACGTTCCAGCCTGCCGGCGATCAACCTCGACAATGCCCTGGTTCTCTATGCCGTCTGCTATGCCTCGCTGTTGGTTGCGCTCTTCATCGTGCATCGCATCGTCAACTCACGCTTCGGCATGGTTATCCGCGCCGCCAAGGGCAACGAGGAACGCATTCGCGCGCTCGGCTTCAATGCCTACGCCTATCGCCTGCTCGCCTACGTCATTTCCGGTTCGATGTGCGGTTACGCAGGCGCGCTGCTTGGTAATTTCACGACATTCATTTCACCCGAGATGATGGATTGGACACGTTCGGGTGAGCTGATGTTCATGGTCATTCTCGGCGGCGCCGGCTCTCTGTTCGGGCCGGTGATCGGTGCCTCGGTTTTCCTGCTTCTCGAGGAGGTTCTCTCGCGCTTCACGATCTACTGGCATCTGCCGTTCGGCATCATGCTCATCCTGGCGGTGCTGTTTCTGCGCGGCGGGATCAGCGGATTTGCCGACCGCATCGGAGGACGGCGCCATGACTGAGCCGCTGCTCCGCATAGAAGGACTGCACAAGCGTTTCGGTGGCGTCCGCGCCACCGACGATGTCACCCTGGACGTCCGCGATGGCGAAACCCACGCTGTCATCGGGCCGAACGGCGCTGGCAAGACAACCCTGATCGCGCAGCTGTCCGGCCAGCTCGCACCGGACGCCGGCCGCGTCCTGTTCGAAGGCCGCGACATCACGCGTCTGCCTGCCTACCAACGCGCCCACGTCGGCATCGCACGCTCGTTTCAGATCACGTCGGTGTTCATGGACCTCACCGTGCACGACAACGTCGCCCTCGCGGTGCAGGCGCATCAGGGCCATTCATTCCGCCTTTGGGCGCCGGCCCGCGCGGATGCCACGTTGCGCAAAACTGCACTCGATCACCTCCGCGACGTCGATCTTGCCGATCGTGCCACGTGGACGGCAGCCGCGCTGTCGCACGGTGAACGACGCCAATTGGAAATGGCCATGGCACTCGCCGGCAAACCCAAACTGATGCTCCTCGACGAACCGATGGCCGGCATGGCCCTTGATGAATCGACCCGCATGGTCGAGACGCTCAAGTCACTCAAGGCGCAGTCGATCCTGCTCATCGAGCACGACATGGACGCCGTGTTCGCCCTCGCCGACCGCATTTCGGTGCTGGTTTACGGGCGCATTATCGCCACCGGCACGCCCGATGACATCCGCACCAACGACGAGGTCCGTCGCGCCTATCTCGGGGAAGCCGCGTGATGCTCAATGTACGCGACATCGAGACCTACTACGGCGTCAGCCAGGTGCTGTTTGGCATGTCGCTCGCCGTTGAGGCCGGCGAAGTCGTGACCCTGCTCGGGCGCAACGGCATGGGCAAGACGACGACCATCAACTCGATCATGGGTATCCTGAGGCCACGCCAAGGCGCGGTGACGTTCAACGGCACCGAGATCGGCGGCGCACCGTCGCACCGCATCGCCAAGCTCGGCCTCGGGCTCGTACCGGAAGGCCGTCAAATCTTTCCCAATCTCACGGTTCATGAAAATCTCGTCGCGACAGCCGCCAACCGTCGCAATGATCCGACGCCGTGGACGATTGACCGTATTTTCGAGCTGTTTCCGGCGCTGCATTCGCGGCGCACCTCGATGGGCAACCTGCTCTCTGGCGGCGAGCAGCAGATGCTTGCCATCGGCCGCGCGCTGATGACCAATCCACAGTTGCTGATCCTCGACGAGGCAACCGAAGGGCTCGCCCCGCTGATCCGCGAAGAAATTTGGTCCTGCCTCGGACGCATCAAGGACGACGGTTTGTCGATCCTTGTCGTCGACAAGAACATTGCCGATCTCGTCAAGCTGGCCGACCGCCACTACGTCATCGAAAAGGGCCACATCGTGTGGTCCGGGACGTCGCCGGACCTGCTTGCCAACGAAGAGGTACAGCATCGCTATCTCGGCGTGTGACGCGCATCACGCCGAATCCGCTTGCGCTTTCTGCCGGCGCTCGATTCGACCAAGTCGCACACCGGCCAGGGCCGTCAGGGCCGCCATCGGCAGCAGATAATAGAGTGACCAGCCCCAATTCCCGCCGCCAAGGCTGACGAGATAGGTGGCGAGCGCCGGCCCGATGAACTGTCCGATCGCGACTGACTGCAGCATCAAGCCATTGACGGTCGACACATGCGCGGCGCTTGGCGCGTGCTGACGCACACCGGCGAACAGCGCCCCCGGAATCATGCCGCCGAACGTCGAAAAGAAGAGGGCGCCGGCAAGCCGAACGGCGACCGGCAACGCTTCGCTCATAACGAGGATCGAACCGACCGCCATGGATGCCGCCGCCGCGATCACAAGAGTGGCGCGTTGCAAACCGCGATCCAGCAGCAGCCCGGCCAGGATATTGCCAACCGCATTGGCCATCATCACGACCGCGGCAACGGCTGCAGCCGACGGCAAGGCCCATTGCGCCTGCTCGACCAGGATCAGCGGCACGAACGAGGTCAGCGCCAGATATTGCCCCGAGTAGCAACCGAACGTCACGGCAAGCATCACCGCGCCCGGTGACGTCAATGTCGTGCCGATGGCAGCTGCAATGCTTCCCAGGCTGACGCGCGATCGGGTTACTTGCCGAACCGGCGCCGGTGCCGCCCAGAGCAGCACGAGGATCATCGCGGCAAGTACCGCGGAAATTGCCAGCCACAAGCCGCGCCAGCCGATTTCCGTGATCGCGACACCGCCAACGAGGACGATGAGACCGGCCCCGAACGGCAGATAGGCACCCCAAAGCCCCATCGCCGACTGGCGTCGACGGTCATCGGCGAGTTGCAGAATCAACCCCGGCAGTGACACCGACATCATGAAGAAGCCGATGCCTTCAAGCGCCCGCGCGGCGAGCAGCTCTGCCGGCGACTGTGCCAGGCTGCCCGCGACACCGGCGACAGCGCCGACCACGAGACCGCCAAGCGCGGTGCGGCGCTGACCGAAACTCTCTGCCAGCGCACCGATCAGCACGCCCGCCAACGCGGCAACCAGCGACAGCATCGAAACCAGCAGGCCGGC
This sequence comes from Hyphomicrobiaceae bacterium, assembly GCA_051010015.1. Classification (GTDB taxonomy): domain Bacteria; phylum Pseudomonadota; class Alphaproteobacteria; order Rhizobiales; family Hyphomicrobiaceae; genus CAJQQK01. The sequence continues at coordinate 1,574 of JBPCVZ010000150.1, read as the reverse complement.
CTCAACCAGCGTCAGACCCAGTTCGAGGCGCAGAACCGGCAGGGCGGCCGGCACCTTGCCCACCAAAAATGCAGCCGTGACGCCGATCGCGAAGAGCCCGAAAATCCGTGGCCAGCTATGCTGTTGCGTCTCGCTCATAAAGGCCACTTTCTTGTTTCGCACCATTGCGGGTAGGGTATTGCGAAGCTGGCGATACGCGCGCGCTGGTATCGGCACCTCCCGCACGGCACGTATCAGCTTCGAGGCGTGATATCGTCTTCCGGAATTCACTGTTGAAAGTGACATGCATGAGAACACAGGTCGCGATCGTCGGTGGAGGCCCGTCGGGTCTACTGCTCGGTCAACTTCTACATCGAACTGGCATCGATAACATTGTGATCGAAAAGCACACGCAGGCATACGTCCTGCAGCGCATTCGCGCCGGCGTGCTCGAATCGCGATTCGTCGAACTGCTGCGCGAAGCAGGCGTTGCCGACCGCCTCGAAAAGGAAGGCCTGGTGCACGATGGCACAGGCCTCTCATTCGACAACGAACGGCTTCGAATCGATTTTCGGGCGCACACCGGCGTACCGGTGATCGTCTACGGCCAGACCGAAGTGACCCGCGACCTCTACGAGGCACGCACGGCAAGTGGTGCCAGAACGGTGTTCGAGGCGGCCAACGTTGCCATCAACGGTGCCGACACCGACACACCATCCGTCACTTACCAGGCAGCCGGCACCAGCCAGACAATCACCTGCGACTTCGTTGCCGGCTGCGACGGGTTTCACGGCGTGTCGCGACCAACCATTCCCGCCACGGTGCGCAGGGAGTTCGAAAAATCCTACCCGTTCGGCTGGCTTGGCGTGCTGTCGGAAACGCCGCCCGTCGATCGCGAGTTGATCTACTCGAGTTCGACGAACGGCTTTGCGCTGTGTTCGATGCGCAACGAAAATCTCAGCCGCTACTACATCCAGTGCGCCACGTCGGACCATCCCGACGACTGGAGTGACACGGCGTTCTGGGACGAGTTGAAACGGCGATTGCCCGAGGATGCAGCCGACCAGCTGGTTACGGGACCGTCGATCGAAAAATCGATCGCGCCGCTGCGATCCTTCGTGTCCGAGCCGATGCAGTGGGGCCGCCTGTTCCTGTGCGGCGACGCCGCCCATATCGTGCCGCCAACCGGCGCCAAGGGCCTCAACACGGCGGGTGCCGACGTCAACTACCTCTTCCAGGCGCTCCGCCACTTCTACCGGGACAACGACACGCAAGCCCTCGACACCTATTCGCAGATGGCGCTGGCGCGGGTCTGGAAGGCCGAGCGCTTCAGCTGGTGGATGACGACGCTGCTGCACCGTTTCCCCGACCAGTCGGCGTTCGATGGCCGCATGCAGCAGGCCGAGTTCGAGTTCCTGCGCTCGAACACCTCGGCCCAGGCCGCCCTCGCCGCCAACTACGTCGGCCTGCCGTACTAGAGAACCTCAAGGTCGCTGTTTTTCCGACTCGATAGAAACAAAGAAATGAGTCACCCCGGCGCTTGTCACCGGCAACTGTATTCGAATTCAATCTGATTCATGGAGTTCGTATGACAT
>JBPCVZ010000149.1:0-4931 GCA_051010015.1 Hyphomicrobiaceae bacterium | reverse complement strand
GCGCCGACGCGCTTGGAGAACTCGCGATCATAGACCTCGGTCTGCAGCCCGACGGCGGGGTCGAAGCTGCCGGCTGCGATTTCCTCGGCAATGAAGGCGCGCACTTCCTGGCGCAGCGCTTCGGTTTGCGGAGGCAGGCGGAGCGGGTCAAACTGGATGGCGGTCTGCATGGCGGTGTCTCTGGTTTGGACGTTCGGATTAGTTCGATTGCGGAACGGCAGTTCTCCGCGACGCGACGGCGCCGCCTCAGCGTTTTGTCAGCATCGGCCAGAGCGCGTCCGCGCCATTGTGGATGACGCGTTCACCGAGATCCTTGGCCCAGACGCTTTCCGATCCGAAATCATCGCGCCAACCCCACGTGCGTCGGGAATAGCGCTGCAGGATGTGCTCGGCCGTGAAGCCGATGGCGCCGTGCACCTGGTGCGCGATGGCCGCGCCTTTTTCGACGGCCTCGCCAACCCGGATCTTGGCCGATGCCACCTCGAGGAAAACCGCCTCGGCATCGTCGGCGCTGTTCTCCATGGTATCGGCAGCCGAGCCGGATGCGGTCAACGCCGCCGCGACCTCGGTGCCGAGATTCGCGAGGTTATGCTGCACGGCCTGAAATTTTGAGATCGTGCGCCCGAATGCGACGCGTTCGGAGGCGTAGCGCGTCGAGATGTCGAGCATCGATTCGAGCGCGCCGGTCATTTGCGACGCGCGCAAGGCGGCGCCGAGCAGGCGCACGGATTTGCCGTCAAAGCCGGCCGGTGCCTCGGTGATGAACTGCGTCGGCGTGTTCTCGAACAAGATGTCGGCGCGCTCGCCGCCCATGTCGGTCGGCCGGTCGGCGAGAGTGCAGTCCTGCGGCTGAACGCCGGCGATGACGCACTGGCCGTCGCGGTCGGCGATGACGACGATCTGCGTCGCGTCACGGGCGAAGGCGACATATTTGGCGCGGCCGGTGAGGCGGCCACTGGCATCGGCTTTGATCGCCGCACCATCACGCATCGGTGCGATCGTCATCGCGCCGGGCTGGCACTGCTCGCCGGCTTGCGCCAGGGTCCACCCGGCGAGCAGGGTCTCGGCAAGCGCGACCGGCACGGCGTACTGGCCCGAGATGCGCGCGATGTCGAAGGCATCGAGCATGCTGGCGCCGGTGCCGCCGGCCCCATCCGGCACCCAGGCGAGCGTCAGGCCGGACTCCTCGAGCGCCTGCCACAGCGCCGGCTTCCACGCGGTGTCGCCGGCGGCATTGAGGGTCTGCGGGTCGCCCAGGTCCTGGAAGATGCGGCGTGTGGTTTCGACGACAATGCTGTCGGAGCTGTCTTGCAAGGCGCGGTCCCTTCGTGGTCGCGGAAAGCTCGGAATTGAGCCGGATCGTAGCCAAACGGACAGGGGGTGCAAAGGCACAGGGGGCAGTGATCCGATGGGCAATGGCGGGTTATCATCTGTGCGATCGGCCCGACCGGCGGGGCCCTGCCCGCACCGAAAAAGCAGTGTGAAACAGGTGCCTGCGGATCTCTTGCGTGGCGACGGATAGAAGCGTAGGGGGCCCTGTGAGCCGCACCGGGGTGACGTCATCTGGGCGCGTTTGTGCCCGCGGGGCATCGACGACGACAACAACCGCGACGCGAAGGGTCCCGGATAAACACTGCGTGTTTTCCGGGAACGCGAAAGCGGCGGGGGTACGGATTCCTATTGATCCGCAGCACCTTGTCGCAATGCCGGATGATGCCTCGCGAAGGCATCGTGACCTCTGCTCCTGGCGCGTCCCCGGACGGCTGCGCAGCAGACGATCCGGGGCCTTTCACCTCTCAATTCAGGCTGTGCATCGATGACCAGCAGGACCAAATAGGGGCGATCGTGCGTTGGTCCACGTCATGTCCGTGTCATGTCCGTGGCAACGCGTGACAAAGCAAAAATGTGCTCTCGCAAGAACTTGTTTTGATCGTGCAACAGCTTAACCAGACAGTAGTGCACGTGTTGCCGGTATCCATCGCGCCGCAAGTGCGAACATCGCCAAGATATGATGCCGCCAAACAACCGCCAGCGCACCCCGAGTCGATGAATGGGCCCCGGTGACAAGCACCGGCGTGACGCCGTTGGGTGTTTTACGACCTTGGCCATTCTCTGGTGATAGGAGAGCAAAATGTCCCGGATCAGGAAACAGTTGCCGGCGTCACGGCAGGTCGGGCACCGTGCCGTCGGGCAACTGCATATCGAACGCCGCCAGCAGCGATGCGGTGCCGGCATACAGCGTCATCAGCGTGATCAACTCGACCAGGCCGCGCTCGCCGAAGCGTGCCAGTGCCTGCTCGTAGAGGTCTTGGGACAGTTTTCGCGCACCGAACAGTTCGCGGCCGATCGAAATGATCAGCGTATCGCGCGCGGGCAGGCCGTCGAGCGGCCGGTTGTGGCGCACGGCATCGATCGTCGTTTCGCCGACACCGACCTTGGCGGCGAGCGGTGCGTGGGCAGCCCATTCGAACTGGCTGTCGTGCGCGCGTGCCGTCGTGATGATGGCGATTTCACGGGTCTGTGCGTCGAGCAGCGTTTCGCTGCGGAAGAACCGCACCATCGCCTGCGCGTTTTCGGCGATGGCAGGCGCGTGCAAACGAATGCCGGTCGGACCGCGCAGACCGACAATCGAGCCGTGCGCCGGGTCGAGCTGGCGATCGTAGGCGGCGCGGCCGCGCGCATCGAGATCGTCGCGACGCAGCGGCGGCAGTCGGCAGCCGGTCTCGGGGTGAACGCGGCTCAAAGGGCGTGTTCCCAGGCGGCCGGCAGCAGCTGATAGCCGTCGCCGCGCTTGACGAGGCGCGAGAAGCCGGGGAAGTGCAGGTGCATGCCGGTGACCAGCAGGCCGTCGGTCGCGACCATGTCGAACACGGCGCGGCGCGAGGCTTCGGCCTGGGCCTGGTCGGTGTCGTAGACCATGCACGCTTCGGGGCGCGCGGTCTGTACCTCGGGGACGTGGACGATGTCGCCCCAGATCAGCAGCTGCTCGTCGCCCGATTCGATCAGGAAATTGCTGTGCCCGGGTGTGTGGCCCGGTCGCGGGATCGCGGTGACGCCGGGGAAGACCTCGCCGGATGTGAACGGGCTCAGGCGATCCATGTAGGGCGCGATCTGCTCGCGCGCGCAGTTGAAGAAGAGGTCGCGTTCACGCTCAGTGGCGCGCGCGAGATTGGCGTCGTCGAGCCAGTGCTTCGGCTCGTTCTCGTGGACGATCAGTTCGGCATTGTCGAAGTAGCGCTGGTTGGTGTCGCGGTTGGTAAGGCCGGCCGAATGGTCGGGATGCATGTGGGTGAGCAGGATCGCATCGATGTCGGATGGTGACACACCGGCGGCGGTCAGGTTTTCGAGCATCTTGCCGCCGGTTTCCTGCATGTAGGTGCCACACCCGGTTTCGACGAGCGCCGTGCGTCCCTTCGCGTGGATCAGGAAGCAGTTGACGTTGGTACGCCTTGCCGGGCGGTGATTGGCTTCGAGAATGGCGGCGGCATCCTCGGTCGCGATGTTGCGCAGGACGCTGAGATCGCCGTCGAGATAGCCGTCGGCAATGGCGGTGACGACGATGTCGCCGACGCGACGATGAAAGACACCGGGGATCTGCGATTGGGGTACGGCGGTCGGCATGGCAAGCAATCCTGTTGTGGGGTGGTTCAATAGGGCCCGGGGACGATCTTCGAGCCGTCGGTGAAGCGGCTGGCGCGAAAACGATCGAGGTCGTGCCCCGATGATCGGCCCATGACGAGATCGGCCATCACGCGGCCGACGCCGGGGCCGATGCCGAAGCCATGACCGCTGAGGCCGGTGAGGATGAACAGGCCGGGCTGGGCGTGGCTCTCGCTCACAATCGGCACCGCGTCGGGCGTGACATCGATCATGCCGGCCCACGCTTCGGCGACACCAATGCCCTTGAGGCCGGGTATGCGTTTCGGCAGGCGCTCGTTGATCTTCGTGACGACGCTGTCGGCGGGCGGTGGATTGAGCACGCGCATCTTTTCGAACGGCGATTCCTCGTCACCGGACCAGCGCCGGCGCATGCCCCAGCTGCCCGGGTAGTCCTGTGGCGCCGCCATGTGCAGGCGCACGTCCTTGGCGGATGCCTTGAGCAGGTGGCGGAACTTGCCGACGTAGCGAAACGAGGCCGGTGACAGGTAGTGCTCGGCGAGGTCGCCGGTGCTCACCGTGTAGCCGCCGTCCTGGCGCCGGCGCAGCGTCAGGCCCGGTGTGCTCAGGGTCGGCCCGATCAGGTCCGGTGCGATGTTGGTCCGCGCGGCGGTCGAGCGCACCGCGAGTTGCGGCAACGAGATGCCGGCGTTGGCGGCGAAGTGGGTCGACCAGGCGCCGGCTGCAAGCACGACCTGGCTGCAGGCAACGCGACCCGCTTCGGTCACGACGCCGGTGATCTGCCCGCCTTCGATATCGAGCGTCCGCACGGCGCAGCTCTCGCGGATGCGGGCACCGGCACGTGATGCCGCGCGCGCCAGCGCCGGCACCGCGACGAACGGCTCGCCGCGGCCATCGGACTCGGTGATCATGCCGCCGACCCAGTTGCCCGCGACTTCCGGGAAGCGTTCGGCGATCTCGCGTGGCGTGAGAAGCTTGGTCGGCAGCTGGTGCTGCTTGGCGACCTCGAGCCAGGCTTCGCACCTGGCAAGGCCGGCGCGCGTGTCGACGAGATAGAGGCAGCCGCATTCGGTGAAGGTCAGGTCCGCCTCGCCGGTTTCCTCGGCGAGGCCGCGCCAGATGCGGTTCGATTCCATGACGATCGGCAGTTCTGCCCAATCGCGGCCCTGCTGGCGGATCCAGCCCCAGTTGCGGCTCGATTGCTCGCCGGCGATGCGCCCCTTCTCGCAGACCAGCACGCTGACGCCCTGCTTGGCCAGGAAGTACGCGGTGGCGACGCCGGCGATGCCGCCGCCGATGACGACGACATCGAC
>JBPCVZ010000148.1:0-5108 GCA_051010015.1 Hyphomicrobiaceae bacterium | reverse complement strand
CGCGACCGCTCGCGGCTCTAACGCACGACCAGCACCGACAGCGCGCTGTGCGAGGCGAGGTAGCCGGCACGTGAGGCGAAGATGTGCTCGGCAAAGCCCGGCACGTGCGAGGCCATCACGACAAGGTCGCAGCCAAGCTCCGATGCGGTTTTTTCAAGCGCATCGTCCATGTCGATGACCGGGTCGGGCGAAACCGTCGCGCGCGTCGCGAAGGTGACACCGTGCGCCTTGCTCTGTTCCTCACCGAACGCCTGCAGTTTGGCGGCAAACTCCTGCGGTGTGTGGGCCACCGTCGTTGGGGCGGACGCGGTGACGCTGACAGCCGTGAGAATGGCACCGTAGTGCCTGGCCAGATCGGCACTCACGGCGAGCGCCTTGGTCAGTTTTTCCGGATGTGCCAGGTCCACCGGCACCATGATGTTCTTGTACATGGCAGGGCCTCTCGTCGTTTCGTTCCGATCGCCTACCTTCAGGCTGCGGGGATTGGCGCGGGTCGGCATTGATGGACATCAAGTGGCCGCCGTCGAGGTGCTGACCAGGCCATGCCGGGCTCGACAGCGCGCGCCGCCACGCTCTACCCTGGGCACCGGTTTCGAGCGATGAGGCAGGATATGCGCCACGACGGTTTGACAGGACGGCCTTACACGACAGCGCGGGTCGCGCCGCATGGATACTGCCGATGAGCGGGCTCGGGGCACGGTCCGCCCTCGCCGAGCTCGACGGCATCAAGATCGACGTCCTGATCATCGGCGGCGGCATCAACGGCTGCAGCACGGCCCAGCACCTCGCCGCCGAAGGCTACGATGTGCTGCTGGTCGAGAAGAACGATTTTGCGTCGGCGGCAAGCAGCCGCTCGAGCCGGATTGTACATTGCGGGCTGCGCTATCTTGCGCCGGAGCGTTCGCCGCTCGATTTCCTGACGCAGCCGCGACGCCTGCGCACCGCGGTTTCGATGGCGGTGCGCTCGCTGCAATGCCGGCGCCAGTTCCTCGCAACGACGCCGGAGCGCTTGCGCAATCTCGACATGGCGATCCCGATCTACCAGGGCGATGCCTATCCCGGCTGGCAGGTCGACATCGGCGCGGCGATGCTCGGGGCGCTCAACCTCGGCGGGCCGTCGATCCACTATCAGCGGCGCAAGCCGGAGGTGGCCGCGGCGACGCATCCGCTGGTCGCGTGCCTGCGCGCGCCCGAGACGCTGGCCAGCGTGTTCAGTTTCCGCGACCATCAGGTGGTGTGGCCGGAGCGCGTGTGCATGGATGCACTGCTCGCCGCCAAGCGGCTCGGCGCAACGGTCAGGAACTACACCGAGGTCACCGGCCTCGAGGCGCTGCCAGGCGGCGGCTGGCGGGCGGTGCTGGAAGAGCGCCTCGAAGACCGAGTGGGCGGCGCAGAGCCGGCGACCGTCGAGGGCCGGGTGCTGCTCAATTTCACCGGCGTGTGGATCGATGGCGTCAACCGGATGGCGGCGCCGACCAAGCCACCGTCACGCAAGATCGTGGCGGTCAAAGGCACCCACATCGCCGTGCGCCTGCCGGAAAAATTTCGAGGATTCGGGCTCGCCGGCCACAACCGTGAGCACGAGCACATCTTCTGCCTGCCGTGGGGCGACCTGCACTACATCGGCCCGACGGAGACGGTCTACGACGGCGATATCGAGGACGTGCAGCCGACCGAGGACGACATCTCGTTCCTGCTCGATGAGGCCAACTACCTGCTGCCCAAGCTCGACCTGAAGCGCGCGGACGTCGAATTGGCATGGGCCGGCGCGCGGCCGATTACCTACGACCCCGACCGCGCCAAGGGCCGACGGGCACCGGCCGGCGTCTTTCACGATCTCGCGCGCGAGGGCATGGGCGATGCGATCACGGTGACCTGGGGCTGGGTCATGCACCACCGCGAAACGGCGCGCAAAGCCGTGCGCCGGGTGCGCAAGATCTCGCCGCCCCGGCGGGCAAGGGCCGAGGTGTCCTACGCTGCGATCCCGTTTCCCGAAAACACCAACACCCTGCCGCTGGTGGCGGACATCCCGGAGGTCACGATCGGCGTGCTGCGCCATGTCGCCGAGCGCGAGGCGCCGGCGCATCTGGTCGATATCCTTTATCGGCGCACCGATGTCGGCTGGCGGGCGACCTTGCCGCCGGAAGCCGTGCGCCAGGCGGCGGAAAGCGTGGCCGGTGTGCTTGGCTGGGACGCGGCACGGGTGGCGCAGGAGGTCGAAGATTTTCAGGCCTACGCGCGAAAGCAGCACCTGCAGGGGTAGGCACGGGCGCCTTGTGCGTCAGTACCCGAGCTGCCAGTTCCAGACCGGGTGGGGCGCGGCGCCGCGTTCGATTCGCTCGATGTTCTCGACGATCTCGGCTATCGCCGAGATGTCCTTGGTCGGGCCGGCGGCATGCGGCGTGATATGAACGCGCGGGTGATGCCACAAGGGGTGGTCCGCCGGCAGCGGCTCGACGGCGAAGACATCGAGGGCGGCGGCGGCAAGCTGGCCGGCATCGAGGGCGGCGACGAGATCGGCGTCGTTGATCACCGGGCCGCGGCCGATGTTGACGAGGAAGCTGCCACGCCGCATGCGCGCGAAGGCCGCCCGGTCGAGAAGGCCATCGGTGTCGGGCGTCAAGGGCAGCACGGAAACGATGATGTCCGAGCGCTGCAGGAGATCGCCAAGCCCGTCCGGGCCGGCATGGCAGGTGACGTTGTCGATGGTCTTGCGCGTGCGCGACCAGCCGGCGACGTCGAACCCGAGATCGGCGCACAGGCGCGCGATCGGCGTGCCCATGCCGCCGAGGCCGAGGATGCCAATGCGGAACTCGGACGCGTCTGCGAAGGGACGACGCTGCCACAGCGCCTGGCGCTGCTGCTCGGCATAGAGGTGGAAATTGCGCTGAAAATGAAGCACCCAGTGCAACGCGACATGTGCCATGTCGCGCACCGAAACATCGTCGACCAGGCGCACGATGGGAACATGGCGCGGCACCTCCGGGTCACGCAGGATGTGGTCGCAACCGGCACCGATCGAGAAGATCGCTTTCAGGTTCGGGTAGCGCTTGAGGTCGCCGATCGGCGGCATCCAGACCAGCGCGTAGGCGATGTCTTCGACGGCTGCGACATCGGGGTAGACGTGGAACGCGTGGCCGGGCAGGCGGTTGGCGAACGCGCGCCGCCACAGCTCCGCGTTGCCGTTTTCCCAGCTGAACAGGATTGACATGGTAGCGTTGGCCTCGCTGCGCCGAGATGTGTGACGGCGCATCGCATGGCGATGATGCGCCGCCTGGCAAACCGCACGCGGCAACCGCGCCGGGTCAGGATCCGATGAGCGTCACCCCGCGACGCCGGTCAGCTAGCCGAGCCGGGCGTTGGCTTCCTCGAACAGACGCATGTTCTTTTCGACGTCGTAGGTCTGTTCGCTGAGATCTTCCGGGTCCCACTCGCTGCGATGCTCTTCGAAAAAGTCGCCCTTGTAGACGTGCAGCGCGCTGGTGCACATGCCGGTCGGATTGGTCACCGAGTGGATGATGTCCTTGCCGAGCATGACGGCCTTGCCCGGCCCGAGTGAATCGGCGCCCGCCGCCTCGATGCGCCCGGTCGGGTCATCCTTGACGCGGCGCCAGAAGATGTTGTCTTCGCGGCCCGTGTAGACGCCGATGACGGCGGCCATGTTGTGATTGTGCGGCATCAGCGTCATGCGCGGCGCCCAGGCGAGATTGAGAACGGTCAGCTCGTCGGACTGATAGAGTTTGTGGACGCCGCCCTTGGTCGGCTCGCCCAAGGCATTGAGCAGGGCGCCCGGATCGGACACGGCGCGCGCGACCAGGTCCTGCACGGCCTTCATGGAGTCCGTGTCGCGCATGGCGACTTTGCACTCTTCAATGAACCGTTCCACATCAAACATCGCATTCCTCCGCAACAGTTTCGTGCCCCCGCCCGGGACGGGCGTGGGATGTTGTTCCAAGATTTCCAGCCTAGCGGAAATACGGTTCCTCGAACAGAGACTCGACTTCGCCGTGGGACAAGCCCGAGGATGACACATCTTGAGCGCTGCGAGCGAACGGCAAAGCTCATGGCCCGCAACGCAAAAAGGGCACCAGCCTCGCGGCCAGCGCCCTTCCCAAAAGCAAAAAGGGCCGCCGAAGCGACCCTTTCCAAAAAACCTGATGGGTTACATCAGGCGGCTTTTACATTTGTAACGGGGGTTTTGGTTGCCTCCCGGTTAGCCCCACCAGAGCGCAATGCGATACCAATGTATCGAACCCGTCCTGAGACTTTAGCTTTCTGTACGCCAAGTTCACCAAATTCACGTCCAAATGTGGGAAGTGCCAGAGGCTCCTTCTGCTGTTCTTCGCACCAAGTGCAATAGTCTTCGTAAAGTTCCTGGGCGGTCAGGGTAGAACCCGATTGGTCTTCCGTCCGTTCTTCACGATACCGCTCCACGGCACTGGTAGTATCAGCTGTGGGTGCGGCAAGTTTAGGTGTCGCGACATTGTCATTCGCTCCATCTCCTGGCTTGGTGATTGTGATCGAGGCAACCGCTTCTTCTTCGCGGTCGATAACGATCGGTTCAGCAGTAAGTGGCTGGACATCGTTGGCGGCCTGAGGTTGAGCGACCTCTAGGCGGCGAACACGTGTTGGGTCCAGCTTCCATTGACTGAAGGCGATGTACATGCCCAGTCCGGAGCCCACTTCAAGCAACAGCGCGATAAAAATCGTCAGCGCGGTTTGAACATTCTCGACCTTGACGCCAGGGATAAAGACGCTGGCTAGATTGGCAAGGACGGTTGCTTGTGGGTCTGCGGAGGAGTGTGTCACACCCTTCAGCCCGCTCAGCTTTGCCTGCACTGAGGCAATCCGAGTTTCGAGCTTCGCCGCCTCGTTGGCAGACGCGAGCTCAGCTCCCAGCTTTGCGTGATTATCGCAAAAACGACGGTTGGATGAGCCTTTGACTGATGCACAGCCCCTGGTCCATTTCCATCGACGCTGGTTGGATAGACGGTTCAGATCCGCCTGGACTGTCGCTGCCGGACGATGCGCCGGAACCCAGCCAAGCTGAGCCTTCGCACGATCCAGATCAGAGCGCAGATCCTTGTAGGTCTGAACCTCGTTAGCAC
>JBPCVZ010000147.1:0-17793 GCA_051010015.1 Hyphomicrobiaceae bacterium | reverse complement strand
GCGTCACGCTCATAGCAGTGATGTTATAGGCATTGCGATTGAGGAGAGTTGCAGCATCAGCCTGCATTAACTCAATCATCGCACGGACCGCGTCCGGCATGTACATCATGTCGAGTCGGGTATCGGCGCGTAGGTAGCATCTATAGTGTCGATAGCGAACGGCTTGGTGATAAATGTCTACTGCGTAGTCAGTGGTGCCGCCGCCAGGTGGTGCGACGTGCGAGATCAGTCCCGGCAGGCGCAAGCCGCGCGTGTCGACGCCGAACCGCGTCGCATAATACTCGCACAATAATTCACCAGAAACCTTCGTCACGCCATACATCGTCGTCGGGCGCTGAACCGTAACCTGTGGGGTTGCATCGCGCGGCGTCGACGGGCCGAACGCTCCAATAGAGCTTGGAAAGAAAACCGTGCAACCGTACTGGCGGGCAACCTCCAACACATTATATAGACCGCCCATGTTAACGTTCCAAGCGCTCTGCGGCTTCTCTTCGGCAACTGCGGACAAGAGGGCAGCAAGATGATAGATCGTGCCAATCTCGTAGCGGCGCACGGTCTCGTGCAAGAGATGTGGGCGAGTGCAGTCCACATGCTCGAACAGGCCCGGCTCAATCTCAGCCGCAGTGATTGACGTTGGCATGCGTATGTCAGATGCGACGACGCGATCGGCCCCACAGCACGCCTGCAGTGCTGGGAGCAGTTCGTTGCCAATCTGGCCAAGCGCTCCTGTAACCAGAATTCTTCGCATTACGGCGCCTCACACTCTATCGCGCAGTGGCACACGCTGGTTGCGGCGGTGTTGCAGCCGCAATAGCCGTCATCCGCATGGCAAGCTCAATGCCGAACGCCAGATCGAAGCGATTACATCACACCTGACAGCCCCTATGATGACAGTACGCAGCCGCATTCCGGGGGCGTGTGCTGAACGACACGGAAGGCCCTCTCCCGCGACCGCGTCAAGGAGCGCTAGGCGTGATGTTCGCTGACTGCGGCCGTAACCTCTCCGGTAATCACAAGAGAAACGGCGTGCGAAATATCTCCCAACGCGAGCATGCCAACCATTCGCTTGTTTTCATCGAGTACCGGCAGGCGACGGATCTGCTTTTGCTCCATTATACGAACGGCATCCTCGACCTCCTCTACATCTCGGCAGAAGACGATGCCTTTCGTCATGACATCACGAGCCGTGACCGACTCACATTGACCACCTTCGGCAATTGCGCGAAGGACGATGTCCCGGTCCGTTACCATTCCGATGAGCCGATCCTTCTCACCGACCGGAATGGCACCAACATCATGCTCGCGCATTGTTTTCGCCAGTTCCTTGATAGAGATTCCCGGTTCAACCCACTCGACACCTTCGTGCATTGCGTCTCGAACTTTCATGACTCGTACCTCGCATTTGATAGGTGAGATGCTTTCGCAAGCTTCAAATTTCATCGTGTTCGCGAGCGCCACACCGTCTTTCGGTCCCTTGCTGAACCGAAGCGGGTCAGGAACATCCGCCATATGTCAGTATCTCTTGAATGCACATTTTGCTGCGTTGATACAGGTCAACACCATGAAAGGCGCCGGGCGGCTCTAGCCTGATCTATTCACCAGCACGTCGTCAGTCACGGCGGCAGATCTCTGGATCAATCGCGGACGATCCCAGCGGATGTCGAAACCTTGTCAACGCAGTATTGTCGGTAGACGAGAGTGGTCAAACCCCGCCCATAGCGCGATGGTGTCCTATTCTTCTCGCGAAGCATGGCGGCGGCCCTCAACTCGAACTCAAGCCCTGGCTGACGCGGCGAAATGAGCGGCATTCGCTGATCCCATGCCTCGAGCCGCGGTCCCGAGAAGGCATGGCCGGACCAGCTGCGGCGAAGACGCGTGCTGCCGATGGCATACTTCATCAATCGAGCCGTCGAGGCGCGTCTAGGGCGGGGCAAGGGGCCACTGAGTAGTGGTGAACTGCGCGACTCACTGCATGTCCGGGATGTAGCCGCCGCGCGGGCTCGTGGATTGTTCGAAGAAGAACCCGCTGTCGAAAGGCCGAACTGGCGACGTTAAAGTTGCTCCCAGTTGGAAAGATCAACCGTCTCTTCGGTCAGATTCACTTCACCGCAATGCATCAGGATCCAAGAACGTGTGGCATCGCGCAACTGAACCGCGGCGTGGAAGCCTTTACCGATAGGATAAATTGGAGCGCCGATCTCAACAATGATGTTTCCTCGACGCGGAACCCACTGCTCACCGCGCAGAACCGTGCGCGTTCCGCGAATAGCCACCGGAACAATCGCGGCGCCGGCCTCGACCGCTGCCACGAACGCCCCCATCCGGAAACCGAGAAGTCCCGGGCGGCGGAGTAGTGTTCCTTCCGGAAAGACGACGAGCCGATTGCCTGCTTTGGCGGCGTCAACAATCGCTTCAGCGCCCTTGATGCCGGCTGCCTTGTCGACGCGATGGACGAAGAGGGTCCCCAGTCGGCGAAGAAAACCTCCGGCAAAAAATTGCCGAGCGAATTCCTGCTTGGCGATGAACGATAACTCGCCGGGTACCGCCACAGACAGCACCGCTCCGTCGACATAGCTCGCATGGTTCGAGACAACGATTGACCGTTCGACATCAGTCGGTGGACTTCCGATCACGTCAAGCCGGATGCCCGACAGCCAGAACCATAATCGGGTCGCCTTGGCGATCATCGCATGCCGCCATGCCCGACGTGGAAGAAGCATCACGGCTGGCCAGACAAACAAGGCAAGCACCGACAATACAAGCCACCAATACGCGGCGTAGCAAACCACCAAAGCCGATCGTGTGTACCTTTGGAAGATATTGGTCAGACCAGTCAGTTCAAGGCGTGCGATCTGCCACCAAAGACTTTGCGGCTCTCTGCGCAATGCATCTGCCTCGAACAAGGCCTTGGCAGCCGACCGGCGGATTTTCCCGCTGGATGTTTTTGGAACGGTTTGCGGCGGCACCAAGACGATTTCATCGGGTGGTAGATCAAGAATATCCAACGTTGCGTTCCGGATCGTCTTCTCCAGAACCATCAGGTCCTCATCCGTTTGCAGGCGGGTCTCCGCAGCGATCACGAGCCGTTCGCTGCCCGAGTGCGGATCGGCACTGGCAAACGCGACAACGCAACCCTTTCTGATGCCGTCCAATTCGCCGACAAACTCCTCGACTTCGTGCGGATAAATATTGCGGCCGGCGCGGATGATCATGTCTTTGACACGGCCAGTGAGGTAAATGTCTCCTGATGCGATGTAGGCAAGATCGCCGCTCTCCAGCCAATCGCCGCTGAACAGCTCCCGCGTTTTCTCCTCATTTCGGAAGTAGCCGTCGGTTGTCGACGGGCCCTTGAACTGCAGTCGTCCCTGGTGTCGTTCAGGGAGTTCAAGCCCCATCTCATCAACGATGCGCACCTGATGATCGGTAAGCGGCCGCCCGCAGGCCACGAACTCCATTGTAGTCGAATCATCCGGCTGGGCTGGTCTGGCTACTCCTGAGTTGGTCAGCTCGGCCCGGTCCACCCGGTCGATAGGCGGCGTCCGGCCAAGGGGCGGAAACGCAAGCCCAACTGAAGACTCGGCGAGTCCATAAACCGGCTCCAGCGATTCGGGGCGAAAACCACACGGAACAAACCGTTCGGTGAAGCGACGGATCGTTCCTGGGCTAATGGGTTCCGCACCATTGACGACCGCGCGCAGGCACGACAGGTCGAGCGTCGACAATTCCTCTTCACGAAGGTTTTTCATGCACAGTTCGAAAGCGAAGTTGGGAGCTGCCGACAATGTTCCGCGTTGCTGTGAAATCGCGCGCAACCAACGCAGCGGATCGCCGAGGAATGTGAGCGGAGACATGATGACGACGCGCGCGCCGAAATAGAGACTTCCCAACCAGGCTCCGATCAGACCCATATCATGATAAAGTGGGAGCCAACTTACAAACACGTCCTTTGACGTTGCTTCCAATGCGGTTCCCATTGCCCGGATGTTGGCAAGAAGATTGGCGTGAGTAAGGACGACGCCCTTCGGATCACCGGTGCTGCCCGATGTATATTGGATAAGCGCTACAGTGTCGGAAGCGGCCGGGTGGGGCTTTTCGAGCGGGCCCGAACCAATTTTGAGGCTGTCCGTCGTCACGACTTGGCGCAGCGACATGACCAGCCCTTTCAAAAGGCTTCCTACGCGAAGTATTTCTTGCTCGGTGACGAGAATGTCGACTTCGGCGTTGTTCAAAATGCCTGCCTGTCGGCGAATGTGGTCTTCAACCTGGGCCCGCCGGAAGGGCGGATAGATTGGTACAGGCACACCGCCCGCATAGAGAATGCCAAAAAACGTATAGAAGAAGTTCTGCCCGGTCGGCAGCATGATGGCGACCCTGCCGCCCGCTTCCAGCCCTGCCTGGCGAAGCCCCCGGGCCACACGCAGTGCATTTTGGTGAAGGTCGCCGTAGTCGAATTGTTCTCCGATCCGATCACCCTGCCAGATGCCGACATGCGGACGATTGGGATGAGCTTGAACATGGTGCTGTAGCGCATCAATCAGAGTTCTGGCGGTCGTGGGTGGTGCAATGGTCGCCAGGACTTCGGGTCTCGCCATCTGCGCAAGTGTAGCTTCAGACGAAGATGGATCGGCTGCCAGTATAGCTTCAACGAGGTCGGCTGGCGTTCTCGCATCGGCGATCAGGCGGTCCGGCAATCGTACTTTGAAGGCGCGATCCAGACGCAAAATCAATTCTGCCCGGCCAAGGCTATCGAAGCCAAGGTCGCGGTCGAGGTCACTGTCCGTCGTGGCGGCAATCGCTCCGATCCGGCTTGCACGCAGCTCCCGTGCCAGCTCAACGATGATGTTGATCGTCTGGTTGGTGATTGCGGCGCGATCAGCCAAGTCGTCCGAAGACTTCCGATTGGCGGTTTCAATCATGATGGCCTGCCAGGTCCATGTGTGGAGGAAAGGTCATGGCGGGCGTCCCGACGATCCGTTCCTCGGCCGATTGTTTTCTTCGTCTCATTGCGCAACCTGTAGGCGGATTTCATCAAGGGCTTGGTAGGTGGCCGATATCTCTTCCGCGTAGCGTTCCTCTATGACACGGCGCTTGATCTTGAGGGTCGGCGTAAGCGCGCCACCGGCTACGGTCCAGGGCTTTGTCACGGCGATCGCGGCGCGCGCTTGGCCTGGCCGCGAGAGGTCAACGGTCCTCTCGTGGATACGTGCGAGGATTGCAGCGCTGGCAATCTTTGAGCGCGACTCATTCACGTTGACATTCAATTCTGCAGCCAGCTGCAGCCAAGCCTCCGGCTCAAGCACGACAACAGCGATTAGGCTGGGTCGAGCATTCCCGACGACGCAGACCTGATCGAACAGCGGATCCTGTGCGATGGTCGCTTCAACGCTGCCTGCCGCAACATTCTCCCCGGTCGACAAAACGATCAGGTCTTTCAGGCGGCCATGTATGAAAACCCTGCCGTCCTTGAGCTCGGCAATATCACCGGTCTTTAGCCAACCCGACGGATCAAGGACTTCCCGCGTGGCATCGTCATTCTGCCAATAGCCGAGCATCACCGAAGGTGATTTGACTAGCAGTTCGTTGTTCTCCCCAAGGGCAAGCTCAACGCCGCACAAAGGTCGCCCGACGGATCCGGGCAGACTGTCTTCAAGAGTCGTCGCCGTTACGACCGGGGCCGTCTCGGTCAGGCCATAGCCTTCGAGCAAGGGTAAGCCCAGGCCGCATAGCAGCCGCGCGACTGTTGTGTCGAGCGGTGCACCTCCGCTCACGGCAATGCGGAGCCGGCCGCCAAACGCATCCCGGATACGTGCTGCGACAAGCCGGTCGAGAAGTGGCCAGAGCATTCGCCTGATGAGGTTCGGAGGCGAACAGAGCCCCCGGTTTGCCGCGAAGCGTTGCCAACCGATATCGGCGGTCAGCTCAAGCAGCCAGCGCTTTGCAATATTGGTACCTGCTTCAGACCGCACTTTCCCGGCGACGCGCTCATAGAGCCGCGGCACACCAAGGAAAACGGTCGGACGCATCGAACGGAAGTCCTGCAGCAACGTATCGGCAGATCTCGCAAAGGCGACGCGCGCACCAACCATAATCGGCAGGTAGCAGCCGAGCGTTCGCTCGAAGGCATGCGCGAGCGGCAGCAGCGACAAAAAGACGTCGCTTGGATGCAGCGCGATAAACCGCGTGACGGCTTGCGCATTCCATAGCATCGCCCTGTGCGAGAGCATCACACCTTTGGGCTCGCCCGTCGTGCCGGATGTGTAGATCAATGTCGCAACTTCCTCAGGCGCACTGGCCTCGTTGGCCGAAAGGCCCTTGGGATGAACCTCGTCCTGATCAGGCGATATCACCTTCGGCCCGACAGTCTGGTGATGCCCGCGCGTTGCTTCGGCGAGAGCACCATTGTTCACCAAAACTGTTTCGAGTTGGGTCATTGTCTCGGCATGCGGCGCAAGCAACGACCAGCGATCAAAGCTGTCCACCAGCAGCAAACGGCAGCCGGCATGCTTGAGAATGCGCACCGTGCCTGCTGCACTGTCATGAAGGTATAAAGGCACCGTCACGAAGCCGCTGGCCATCGCAGCAATATCGAAGGCCACCCAATCGGGGCTGTTTCTCAACAGCATGCCGACGCGGTCCCCACGATCCAATCCCACCTGCGCAAGCAACGCTTGGAAATATCCGACCCGGTCGGAAATTTGGGCCCAAGTCAGTTCCCGCCAGACGTCGCGTTCATCATCATATTCACAATAGGCAAGGGCTTCGGGTGTCTGCGCAACACGCAATCGAAACAGTGCGGGTATCGTGCCGGCGTCGTGATGCGAGATCAGGCCCGTTGTCGTGTTTGAGCTATTGCCGTTTGACTCCATCAAGAATCAGAGCACTCAACCGCCGATATCTCCTTGATACTGGTCAAATGGCTCGCGACGTTTCGATGGTCTTGGGATCCTGGTGACTTTGCTGCAGGCGGGCAAATAGTTGATGTCCGCCAAGCCTGATCAAGTGCTCCTAAACAAAACATCGAAGCGATGACGGTGCACTTGTTGTTACCTTTTTCGAACCTGACATTTGACACGAAACCGCGAGACTTGGGCCTTGATGGGTCCTGCTTGCCCCCTTCTTTGAGGTTCAACCCTCACGTCCCGACACGCTCCGGGCGATTGTGCCAGATCAACGCACTTGCAGGCCAAAGTTGCGATACTGACGAATAGCGTCCCAGTGATGGAGCGGACGATGTTCAAGAAGACTGCAATCGTTGTTGGCTTCGGCGTTGCCGTTTGGGCGTTCTGTGGTGCGCTGGTCGGTGTGGGTCGCCCGTTCATGGCCATGGACATGACATGGATCGTCCGCGCTGTCGGAGCGCCAGTCGGCGCTGCCATTGCTTCTTGGTTCTACTTTCGAAATTTCTTCTTCACTAGGCCACTCGCCACTGCGCTCATCTTCGTCGCTATTTCCCTTGTTCTTGATGTCCTGATCGTCGCTCTGTTGATCGAGAAGAGTTTCGACATGTTTTCGAGTTTTCTCGGCTTCTGGCTGCCCCAGGCATTGATTTTTTCAGCCACCTATTCAACGGGCAAGTTCAGGACACCTGAACCCGGGTCAATCTTGTTCGGCCCGTGAAGCCCATGACTGCGACCGTAGACAAGCAATTTGCCGTTCTCGGGGGTTGGACTGGAGAATGCTAGGAGAAATCAGATGGCAGGATGCACAATCCAATACCTAAAGGAGAAGGTCGTTCACACCGCCGTGGCACCAACGCTGGAAAAGGCTGCCGAGGTGGCGCGCGCAAACTTTTCCGAGGTCAAAAGACTTTATGGCGCAACTGGCTATCGTATATCGGACAGCTCGTACAAATGTCTGTCGGGTCCACGGGACGAAGAACCGATGCAAAGTGATACATAGAGGAGCTGTTATGCGACGCAGAAGGGACGTTTTTGGACACCCTTGAAAATGCAACCAGCTTCTTGATCCGTGCATCAATCGATTGATAACTGCTGCGTATCGCGCAATACAGCATTCGACAACGAACCCCTACATCGGCACTAACAATTCTCAGACATCGATGCAGAAAATCCTCATTGTTCTCGGTTTGCTTCTCGTCGCGCTCGGCGTGCTTTGGCCGCTTTTGACCAAGGTTGGCCTCGGGCGCCTTCCAGGCGATATCGTGATCGAACGCGACGGCTTCCAGTTCTATTTTCCGCTTGCCACGTCGTTGCTTGTCAGCGCCGTCCTGACTCTTATCCTATGGTTGTTCAATCGATAGCTTTCGCAGCATGTCAGCCGGCTCAACGGTAGCAACGGTCTACGCGCAGCGCACTCACGCGTTCGTCGGCAAGCCAAGCTTTCTCGTACCGACATGCTTTCCTTTTCGACAGTCCGCAGTCCGGCGACAAACCGGGCACTTGCGGTGATTGCAACAAAGCATCCGATCCATTCGCTAACTATGCTCGCGGACACGACTAGCACTGGTTTTTAAAATCGGAAAAGCTAAGCAGAACTGTGATCGATAGGTTTGGCGGTTCCCGCTTTTTTTGTGCGGCATGCCAAGCGTAGGTGCCTGTTCTATGCAATCTCACGAGAACACCACTGCCAAAGACGATGGTGACCAAGCTTTCCAATTGTTCTGCACGCCGGCACTGTCGAGCCATCGCACGAAAGACCACGATGAACTTGTCGAACGTGCCCGCTATCATCTCCGGTCAGCCGAAACACGCCGCCTCACTACTTCCATTTGCGAAGTCAAAACCTACATATTCGTGCCGGACGCCGAGCCGAAAGCAAATGTCATGCTCGTTCACGGCTGGACAGGAGAGGCAGCCTTCATGGGGGCGGTTGCTGAGCGCCTTAGACGCGGCGGCTACCGGACGGTGTTGATGGATATGCCAGCGCATGGCGGCAGCGAGGGTTCCGAGGCAACGCTCTTCGAGTGCGCCCAAGCCATCCTCGAGGTTGCCGAGGCTATGGCGCCGGTCCGCTTCGCCCTGGGGCATTCGATCGGCGCATTGGCGCTGCTCACGGTCGGCGAGGGTCACTATCCACTGCCTCGCAGCTATCCGTTCGAGGCCTACGTCCTCATTTCCATGCCGGACGCGTTCAGCGATGTGACGCTGGAATTCGGCCAAGAATTGCAGTTGAGCCCAGCTGCGCAGCGCGCTTTCGAGCGCCGCCTCGAGGCACTTGCCGGGCGCCCGATTTCGGATTTTTCGGGTACCGCTTTGCTCAACGCGGTCGAGTGTCCCGCCCTGCTCATGCATTCTCGAGATGACGCCGAGGTGCCGTTCGGATGTAGCGTAAGGATGGTCGCTGCGTGTGCAGCAGCCACAATGAAGGCGTTCGACGGTCTTGGACATCGCGCGATACTCTACACGCCGCCGGTCATACGGACCGCCCTGAACTTCATCGATGCGCAGATGAAGCATGGCTAGTGTCGCCGTGCCACCCCCAGGCGCCTTTGCTTGAAGTCGGCTCGTCGTCACTCTCGGCACCTTCGCTGCCCGACTTCGGAACCATGGCGACCTTGCATGTTGTCGCAGAGCTTTCATGTGGAGTTCAGTCTTCACAGGTGCGAGCGCCCTTGGCGCAGATATACGAGCCAGTACACGGCGCCGACCATGAGGCTACCGCCGATCAAGTTGCCGATGGTGGCAACGATGACGTTATGGGCTGCCGCAGCAAGCGTAACCGCAGCGTAGTCATCAGCCGCTTGTCCAATGGCTGACCAGAATTCAACCGAGGCACCGGCCTTGATTCCAAGGGCATAGGGCAGAAAGTAAAGATTGGCGATCGAATGCTCAAAGCCCGCAGCAACGAACGCCGTAACCGGCGGAACGATTACCATGACCTTGTCGGTTGTGCTGCGCGCACCGAAAGACATCCACACGGCAAGGCAGACCAGGACGTTGCAGAGGAGCGCGAGGAAGAAAAGCTCAACGGTCGGCAAGGCGACTTTGGCATTGGCGATCGATAGTGCCGTTTGACCGACCGCACCGCCGGCAAAACCGTGCTGGCCGGACAGGAAGACGAGAAGCGCGGTGCCAACGGCCCCGATCATGTTACCGACATAGACGAGAGCCCAGGCACGCAGCAACGAATACAGCGTGATGCGCTGGCTGGCGCATGCCACGATCATCAGCGAGTCCCCGGTGA
The DNA here is from genome assembly GCA_051010015.1 of Hyphomicrobiaceae bacterium. GTDB lineage: Bacteria > Pseudomonadota > Alphaproteobacteria > Rhizobiales > Hyphomicrobiaceae > CAJQQK01. Next base: position 7,650 of record JBPCVZ010000147.1, on the reverse strand, counting down.
ACAACTCTGCGCCGCCGACAATCACGAGAATAAGGCCAATTGAAAAGACCAGCCCGCTCAGAAGTCTTGTGACCCCCCAAGGCAGTTCACTCGCCCCCGTGGCGACAACCGTCATAAACATCGCCCCGAGCGCGATAAAGGCGCCCGCCAGAATACCGAGAATCACGAGAGCTACCGCATCGCGCCCGGCCTTGGTCGTGCCCGCCGCCTCACATGCCAGCGCCATGTCTTGCGGCATCAAGCTATCGATGGCGCCGCGCCAGGATGGTCCGGTTCTAGGCTCGTTCATCCGCATTCCAGCTCGTGCTTCGCTTCTTTCCGCAATGGCTCTCGCCAATCGAACTGATCCCCGTCAGCATCCCTGAGACAGCTTGCTGCGCATCACGCCTGGTGGGATTTTCGATCATCGCAGCCATTGTCGAGCGAAGATGAGATCGAATTCCGGTCGCAATCATCGGCCGAACAACATGCCCCTAGAACCTTCAGCCCGCACGGCATGGACGCGCCCGAGCCCGGCACCGTTCGCGGCCGCGATACGACCAGCAGCCGTAGCTCTTATTTCGCGATCGCCACCATTTGTTATAGCGTCGCCCATAACGCCTGCGGGCTTTGCGTTTCCAAGCAAATCGCGCGCTTCTCCGTGCTCCTATAAAGGTCCGCCGCCAAGATCCAAGTGCAGAGATAGTAGCTCTTTTGCAGACCCTCGCTTCCGCAGAAGTCGCTTCAAATGAAACAAAAGAAAAGGCGACAAACGCGACCGCTGCCAATTTCCCAATCATGATAACCCTCTTGTCTTGGCACTGCCTCTACCCAGGCAGCGCACGTCTGTTCAACGACGTCCATTATCTTTTCTGAACGGGCTGCGCCACACATTGAGAGAATGTCTGATTGTCGACTTTGACTTTGATCAATACGGGAGACAACAAACAGGCGCATCGGCCTTGACGAATTGAACCGCCGGTGATGAGCAGGGAACAGTCGTGAGATCGGTCTCCGGTGCTTGGTCGCTCATTTGCCTATGGCGGCTGCCCTACTGGCAACACGAACTCGTCTGTTGTTGAAGGTAGAGAGAGCGCGCTGCGCGCCAGTGATCAACGACGGCTTTTCAGGCAATTTGGACCATCACCAGCGCTTTCAGCAGCGCCAGGCATCCTGGTTCTCGTTGAAAGCTTGTTCGCCTGCAGGTGCCATTCGTGTCGACATCAACTGTGCGGCATCATAGTCTTTCCGATGACTGTCCGCGATCTTCGTGGAGGCTTTTCGCAACCATCGAAAAGGGGGCGCCTTGCCTGATAAGATCATAACCGCAGCTGCGGCAGCCGCGTTGGTTCATGACGGAGACATTGTCACGACCTCGGGATTTGTCGGCATTGGCGTGCCCGACGAACTTCTCGCTGCGTTGGAGGAAAGGTTTCTTGATACCCGATCGCCAAGACATCTGACGCTGTTCTTTGCCGCCGGACAAGGTGACGGCAAATCACGCGGCTTGAACCGCCTCGGCCATAAGCACCTGCTGAAACGCGTGATCGGAGGACACTGGGGCCTGATCCCAAAGGTAGGAAAACTTGCAACCCTCGGTGAAATTGAAGCCTACAATCTGCCGCAGGGTGTGATCAGCCATCTTTATCGCGACATAGCTGCCGGCAAGCCAGGCACGCTCACGCACGTGGGGCTCGGTACCTTCGTCGACCCGCGTATTGAAGGCGGCAAGATCAATGAACGCACTTGCGAGGACCTCGTCGAGCTGACCATGATCGGCGGCGAGGAGTACCTTTTCTACAAGGCGCCATCCATACAGATCGCGCTCTTGCGCGGCACGACAGCAGATCCTGCGGGCAACGTGTCCATGGAGCGCGAGGCGCTCATCATCGATAACCTCTCACAGGCCATGGCATGCAAGAACTCCGGAGGCATTGTCATTGTCCAAGTCGAACGTATTGCTGCACGCGATTCGCTGAACCCAAGACAGGTCGCCATACCCGGCGCACTTGTTGACGCGGTAGTCGTTGCACGGCCAGAGAACCATATGCAGACGTATGCGACCGCCTACTCCCACACGTTTGCCGGACAATTTCGCGCGCCCGAAGGTGCACTGCCCAAGATGGAGCTCAATACCCGCAAGGTCATCGCAAGGCGTGCTGCGTTTGAGCTGCCGGTGAATGGCATCGTGAACCTGGGCATCGGTATGCCGGAAGGCGTTGCGGCGGTCGCCGGAGAGGAGGGCCTGCTTGACCATGTGACGCTTACCGCAGAGCCCGGAATTGTCGGTGGGCAACCGGCTTCAGGATTGGATTTTGGCGCCGCCGTCAACACTGATGCGATCATCGCGCAGAACCAACAGTTTGATTTTTACGACGGTGGCGGGCTCGACCTTGCGGTGCTGGGAATGGCGGAGGTGGATCGCAGTGGCCACGTCAATGTCTCGCGGTTTGGCTCAAAACTGGCTGGCGCCGGTGGTTTTATCAACATCAGCCAGAATGCGCGCTGTGTGGTGTTTACGGGAACGTTCACGGCCGGCGGCGCGTCGATCAGCATCACCGGCGGCGAGCTCGCCATCGAAGAGGATGGCCCGACGTCGAAGTTCGTCGATGCCGTCGGGCAGATCACGTTCTCTGGCACCCGAGCCGCCCGGGAGGGAAAGCGCGTTCTATATGTGACCGAGCGTTGCGTATTCGAACTGACGAGTGATGGGCCTGGACTTGTCGAAATCGCACCGGGTGTCGATCTCGATCGTGACATCTTGGATCGCATGGGCTTCCGGCCACAGGTTGGAGAAACGGCCTTGATGGATGAGCGGATCTTTAGGCCAGAGACGTTGGAGTTGCGGACCGACCTGCTGCATTTGGATCTTGCGGACCGGATTGCCCTCGATCTCGAGAAACGCAGGCTCTTTGTCAACTTCGAGAAGATGCGCGTCAGAAGCCAGGCTGACATCGACATGATCCGCAAGCAAGTAGAGGAGATCTGCGCCCCGCTCAGTTATCGTGTTGACGTTATCGTCAACTATGATGGCGCGCGAGTTGATGAAGATGTCTCTGAGAACTATGCAGAAATGGTTCGCAGCCTTGAGGACCGCTTCTATGACGCGGTCACGCGATACTCTGGTTCGGCGTTCATGCGCATGAAACTTGGCGAATCTTTCGGAAGAGATTCCCCGCCGCACATCTTCGAGACAGCCGAACAGGCAAGATCGTTCCTTGAACGCAGAAATAGCGACCCGCGCGCGACGGTCTCGTCTTAGATCACTTATTTCGTTGGGTATCACCTGCAGTCAGGTTAGTTTCGAATAAGGTTGTGGCATGCACGCGGGTTTTGCGCAGATAGTACTCGCGTCGATGATGCATTGACGGTGGCGTTAGTGGATGATCAATAATCAACTGTCTTTCCAAATTCGGGGACTGCATGGACGTTCAACATAGGTTTTGGCGCAAATGGCCCGGAGCGATCGCTCTAGCCGTTTTCCTATTGCCTGCATATTCATTTCCCTGCCATGCAGATAGGGTCGAGCAAGGACGCCTGCTAGCGGAACGGTTGTGCGCAACGTGCCATATGAACAAAGGGCAGGGTGAAAAATCCGGCCCCATGGGGGTTCCGAGTTTTCAGGCCGTCGCCGACAGGCGCGCACAGAATCATGCTCGTATCGTCAAGTGGTTGCGCTCCGGGCCGGTAGTCATGCCGGATCACAAGTTGACGTGGGACGAAGTCGACGCACTGGCTGCCTTCATTCTCTCGCTACGTAAGAACCGGTGAGCCTGGCACGCAACGTAGGGCTTCAGAAGAACCGACGGATGATACGACGGTTGCCCCGTCTATTTGGGGTCGACGCCGTCAAATCCGAGGTCGGCGAGATCGAGCGTGTCGACAATGACAGCAACCACCCGAACCGGATTATCTTCGTCGATCTAATCCTGAAGACACTCAGGCAATGGTGTCACCTGATCCCGATCAGCGCCTCGGCAGATCGCTTCGTTCGATCCCCCACCCAATCAACAGGAGAACCGTAGCACTCACCGTGCCTCTACACAGCCTGGGTCATTTGCCACCGTTTCTCATCGTACTCATCGAGTCCGCAGTGCCCCCCAGATAGCTTCCGTCTCGCTGCTGCGCAGTGGAACGTGGAAGAAGGTCGACAGCAGCAATCGCGGATTTTGCCTCGCCCCTTGTATTGGCGCAGAATGACCTCTCCCCAAGCGGCGGCGGCAGCGTAGGAATCGCAATGACAGATACGGACCTGGATACTCACATGGCGCTATTTTGCGACTTCGAAAACGTCGCGTTGGGTGTGCGCGATGCAAAGATTCCGAAGTTTGACATGAAGTTGGTGCTCGAACGCCTGCTGTTAAAGGGCAGCATCGTCGTCAAGAAGGCCTATTGCGACTGGGCGCGCTACCAGGATTTCAAATCGACCATGCACGACGCCGCCTTCGAACTCATAGATATTCCCCACACGCGGCAGTCCGGCAAGAACTCCGCCGACATCCGCATGGTCGTCGATGCGCTCGACCTTTGCTACACGAAAGAACACATCGACACCTTCGTGATCATCAGCGGTGATTCAGATTTTTCGCCACTCGTCAGCAAGCTGCGCGAGAACGCCAAGACAGTGATTGGGGTCGGCGTGAAGAACAGCACCTCGGATCTGCTCATGAACAATTGTGATGAGTTCATCTTCTACGACGACCTCGTCCGCGCCAGCACCTCGACCAGGTCGCGCCGCCCGCCAAAGAAAAAGGCCGCTGTGGAAAAGAAGTCTGCAACGACGGCGCGGCCAGTGGGCAAGGCTGCAGCTCGAGAAGAGGCCGGCAGGGAAGCGGACCGGAGCGAAGAGGCAGTCGATCTCGTCCTCGACACAGCAGAGGCACTATTCGCCGAGGGCGTCGACCGCGTGTGGGGTTCGATGGTCAAACAAACCTTGAAGCGCAGGCGTCCAGGCTTCAACGAAAGCTTCTACGGATTTCGGTCGTTCAGCGACTTGCTGGAGGAGGCAGAAGACCGTGGCGTCTTGGACCTTGAGGCGGACGAGCGCTCCGGAGGCTACGTGATCCGTGCAGTGCGGCGCGAAGAATGATGCAAACCAACCTCCTTTCGCTCAAGTTGGACGGGTCCGAATGGCAGCAATGGGTCAACTGCTGCCGGTCGTCGTGCACCGATCAAGTCAGCTCCGCTCTCAGAAGCCGCCGGTCCCGGAACGAAACGTTGCACCGGCAGAACTTCCCCTAACAGCTGCCGAACGCCGACAGGCAGCAGCGGGCCACAACGGTCGCGGGCAGGCGCAACGCTCTTGTCAGCCGTTCGAATGAATCAACATTCGAGTACTGTTGGCACCCCAAGGTGCCGCAACGCGGCGAAATAACCTCCGAAGTCTTAAGTTTTGGGTCGCATCGCGTCCGCCGCCTCTTTGGTGGCTTCGGTCATCAATCTGCCAAGCTCCTGCGTCTGCTGGGCGTACGACTGCATTTGTTTTTGTGCAAAGCTTGTTTGGAGAGCTAGAATTTCCTGAATATCCTTGGCCTTTGCAATTTCGTCGGCCAAGTTCAAACCAGCCTCTGCGTTCTGTTTGGCATAGTGCATGGCGCGTTCTTGTACCAATCTGAACCCGGACGTCATGTCATTCGCTGGCATGGCATTGGTCCACATGCTCATGGCTTGGCTCATAGCATCACTGAATTGACCGAACGCTGCCTGCGCCTGCTCAATGTTTTTTTCCGTCAGCTCACGCATTTCTTTCGGGATCGAAAATGGACTTTGGGACATGTCATATTCCTGGAATGGGGAGACGGTCTCACCCTCCACGAGTGTGGGAAGGCCTAGCGAAGTGGCAACCATACACGGTTTCAGCGACGTTTCCGATTCTCCGTTGTCGTGAGCAACAAAGGAAGCCGGTTGCGCAGCCAAAATCGGCAGCGACGCGGGCTCGTCGGCGTTAGAGCGCCGGGGTCAACCACGCGCTGGAATACCGAGGCGACATTCCGCAAATCGATAGTGGTGTCGGGCATGGCCTCGACCGGGGCAGATTCTGGACTGCGCACCTTGGTGTCGAGTAGCGCGAGGATGCGATCGCAATCGCCGCACTCAAGGAGGAACAAGCAAAGGTGCCACCAATTGTGGCGCGCGGTCTGATCCGCATTGAATTCTTCCGCTCAATTTTCTCGGCAATACCTTGCTACTGTTGAGATCATGTCCAATGGCCATACATGTCTCTAACCGTCTCGCGTCTCGCCCCGATTGGACAGCAAAACGGGCGGCCCGATTCGGACCGCCCAGGGCTCTCAATTTGGTTTGAGGGAGTTAGTGGTAGCTGCAGAACTTGCGGCCATGGCGCCAGAAGCAATCGCGGCCAAAGTAGTGTGCACCCCGATAGAAGCGGTGGTGCTTGAAGCGGAAGTGACGGCGGAAGCCACGATGACGGAAGTGGCGACGACGAAAGCCACGATGACGGAAGCCGCCACGGAACCGGCGAAATCCTCCACGGCGGAATCCACCGCGACGAAAACCGCCGAACCGGCGACCTACTTTGATGATGTCTGATTTGGCTTGTGTTGTTGCCGCAGCCGGCTTGGCGATGGACATGGCAGCGGAAGCGGGGGCGCCAAGGCCGATGGCCAAAGTGATGGCAGCGGCGGCGGCGATGATGAGTTTCTTGAACATTGTGCTGGGTCCTTGGGTCTGGGTGTTAGATTTGCGACCGACCGTCTTTGTCGACCGCCGATGAACACACCATGCACCGGTTCGAGACCCGCTTCTGTGAAGCGTGACACAGGTGGATTTTTTCTGTTCTCAGATGGCGTCAAATCACTGCGCTTGATGCCCTCGTCGACCTCGATAACAGCACCCGATCACGCACCAATCGAGTTCTTGTCAATTGATGTCAATTGAAACTGCGGCGCTTAGAGGCGACCTTCTGGTCATCGACAAACAACGGAGATGAACATGACACGGATCGCACTGACAGCTTTGTTTCTCAGCGCCGTATTGGCCTCGTCCGCTCACGCCGCAGGATGTGACAAGCATGCATTTGGAAGCTCAGGCTGGTGGCAGTGCCAGCAACATTCGACCAGCGGACCGAGATAATAGTGGGCGGCGTATCCAACGATTGATGAAGCCCGCCGCAGCGCGGGCTTCGTTGCGTTCAATCCAAGTTTGGTATTTGGCAGGGAAGCGGTTTCCCCATGGCATCGTGACACTTTGGCGGTTTGCAATCCGAGCAATTTGGGTCACGGGGACAGCGCCCCGCAGGGGCTTCCGGCATTGCGAAAGCCAGTGCCAGCGGGATGGCCGCCAACAGTCTCGCGGCTCCCGCCATCTTTCGAGTGATTGATGCGCGGGATGCTATGACAGCTATCAGCCGCTTGGATGGCGTGTCCGTCGTCAAAGATGTTCGGACAGTTGAGTTCTCCGGCCGCGATCGGCGGCACAAAGGACGTTCTTGGCCATGCCCGAATGAGATCGGGCGACGCGAGCCGATGCCCCCCGACGGCTTCCGAGCCTCAGGCCTATCGACAAGGGCGACGTGCCTGCCAACGGTGACCTCTTTCGACTGTCGAGCAAGTTCGAACTAGTAATGCCGAATGACCTCGGTCATGTTGAACACGCTCAGTCGACGCCAAGAGGGACAGGAAGGTTCTATGTACAAACATATACTGTTGACCA
>JBPCVZ010000146.1:0-10612 GCA_051010015.1 Hyphomicrobiaceae bacterium | reverse complement strand
GGCGCCAGCCGTGTCCGCGACATGTTCGAGCAGGCCAAGAAGAACGCACCGTGCATCATCTTCATCGACGAGATCGACGCCGTTGGCCGTCATCGCGGTGCCGGCCTCGGTGGCGGCAATGACGAGCGCGAACAGACGCTCAACCAGCTGCTCGTCGAGATGGACGGCTTCGAGGCCAATGAAGGCATCATCCTGATCGCCGCGACGAACCGGCCGGACGTGCTCGATCCTGCACTGCTGCGCCCGGGTCGCTTCGATCGTCAGATCGTCGTGCCGAACCCGGATGTCACCGGCCGCGAAAAGATTCTGCGCGTGCATATGCGCAAGGTGCCGGTGGCGCCGGATGTCGACCCGAAAGTCATTGCTCGCGGCACGCCCGGCTTCTCTGGTGCTGATCTCGCAAACCTCGTCAATGAGGCGGCCCTGCTTGCGGCGCGGCGCAACAAGCGCCTGGTCACGCAGCTCGAGTTCGAGGATTCCAAGGACAAGGTCATGATGGGCGCCGAGCGCAAGTCGATGGCCATGACCGAAGAGGAAAAGAAGGCAACCGCCATCCACGAGGCCGGCCATGCCGTTGTCAATGTGCTCGTGGAAGGCAACGATCCGCTGCACAAGGTCACGATCATACCGCGCGGGCGCGCCCTCGGCGTCACCATGAGCCTGCCAGAGCGAGACAAGCTCAGCTACTCGAAGAAATGGTGCGAGGCGCGCCTCGCCATGACGTTTGGTGGTCGTGTCGCCGAGCAGATCGCCTACGGCAAGGAGCATCTCAACACCGGTGCTGCAAGTGACATCACGCAGGCGACCAACATCGCCCGTTCGATGGTCACGGAGTGGGGCATGAGCAAGAAGCTCGGGCCGCTGCTCTACAGCGAGAACCAGCAGGAAGTGTTCCTCGGCCATTCGATTGGTCAGCAGAAAAATATTTCCGAAGATACCGCGCGCTTGATCGATGAAGAGGTCCGGCGCATCGTGACCGAGGGCGAGAAGAGGGCCTGGGAAGTGCTCGAGGACAACGTCGACAAGCTCAACGCGGTTGCCGATGCGCTGATGGAGTACGAAACGATCAGTGGTGAAGAGACGATCCTGGTCATGAACGGCGGCAAGATCGTGCGCAAGGAAGACGATGAGGACACCGGCCCAATCGGCTCCGCCGTGCCCACGGCTGGCGTCGTGCGCCCGCCGCGCGGCGAGCCGGATACCGGTGGCATGGAACCGCAGCCGACCTAGAGCGCCACTGATGGATTTCCGATCGGCCGCATCCTATGATGCGGCCGATTTTTTTTGACGGGAAGCATGATGCTGCGCGAAATCTACATCCGCCCCCTCGGCCTCTATGCGGCGCGCGCCGGCGATGCGGCGGAAGAAGTCTGGGGCGGATTTCGCCTGGCGCAGGGCTGGCTCGACTTTGCCGGTGTCGAGGTCATCGAGCGCAATGGCGCCCGCGTTGACCGGCGCATTGCCGGCATCGGTGAGTTCCTCGAACGCGATTGGGGCCGCCGCGCGCTCAATGCCGCCGACATGTTCGAGATGATCCGCCAGCCGCGGCCGCACCTCGTCGGGCTTGATCTGTCGATGCCACGCATCATGGGCATCATCAACGCGACGCCGGACAGTTTTTCCGATGGCGGCGCCTTGCCTGATGCGCAGGCTGCCATCGATCACGCACGCCACCTGGAAGACGCCGGCGCGGACATTCTCGATATCGGTGCGGAGTCCACCCGGCCGGGTTCCGATCCGGTGCCCCTCGATGAGGAACGCCGCCGCGTGCTGCCGATCATCGAGGCACTTGCCGGCAATGCCGAGGCGCGCATTTCGGTTGACACGCGCAAAGCCGAGCTGATGCGCGAAGCGATCGCCGCCGGCGCCGATATCATCAATGATGTGTCGGCGCTGAGCTTCGACCCGGAGGCATTGGAGACGGTCGCCGATCTCGACGTACCGGTCATCCTGATGCATGCCCTTGGTGACCCGAAGACCATGCAGGACAATCCGGTCTACGACGACGTGCTGCTCGACGTATTCGACTATCTCGAAGCGCGCGTCGAAGCGTGCCTGCGGGCGGGCATTGCGCGCGAAAATATCGTCATTGACCCGGGGATCGGTTTCGGCAAGACGCTGGCGCACAACCTGGCCCTGCTGAGCGGCCTCAGCCTGTTTCACGGCCTCGGCCTGCCGGTGCTGGTCGGCGCATCGCGCAAGCGCTTCATTGGCAAATTGTCAGGCGTCGAGGTGGCGCGCGAGCGCGTTTCCGGGTCGATCGCCGCTGCACTGGCAGCGGTGGCGCAAGGCGCCCAGATCGTCCGCGTCCATGACGCAGCTGAAACACGTCAAGCCTTGACCGTCTGGCAGGCGGCGACGCAGGGCGTGCCGTTGGAGATCTGATTAAGGCATGTCGCATCCAATCGGATTCAGCAACAAGGCCGCGACCGCGGCCCGGCGCCTTGCGCCGCCCCGGCGGAGGCCCCGAGCGAAGCGAGGGAATAGCCGTGAGCCCAATGGAAGCTAAAGCGAGGAGCATTTTATGCGACGCGCTTTAGTGCCGGTTGGGTTCTTCCGTGGTGCGCTCGGTCAGCAGGTGGCTGAGCGCATAGATGCCGTAGCGTGCGCTCTTCGCGGGCATGCCGAGCGCATCGAGATTGGCTTCGATCGCGCCGAAGTGGCGGACCAGGAGCGCTGCGTCATAGCCTTCAACGAGCAGAACGCTTTGGAATAGCTGTTCATCAGTGCCGGCACGGGTCTGTTTCTCGGCGGTATCGACATCGGTAATTTCCGGTCGGCAGAAGCCGAAGTGCGCCGCCGTCACGCCCTCGAGCCCGGGCAGTGTCGTCACGAAGTGATCGAGCGCCTCCAGCGTGGCGGCGGAGAGGTCGCGCCTGCGCCCATCCTCTTCGAACCGCATGATCAGGGCAAAGCCGCCGTAACCATCGCCCGATGTGGTGGTGAGAGCGCAGGCGCCGCGGGAAAAATTCTGAAAGCCTGGCGCCATTTCGCGCGTCCAGTGAGTCGGGTTGTTGAGGCGCTCAAGGTAGGCGTCGCTGTTGAACGTGCTCAGACTTTCACCTTCGTACATCATGAAGCAATGCTGCAGGCGACGCGCTTCGGGCGCCGCCGGCGCCAGTCGCTCGTCGACCAGGTCGTATCGGCGTCCCGCGAGAAAGCCCGGAATACCCACGCGTTCCGGCATGTGCTCCTCGGTATGCCAGCGATACCACTCCTCCTTGAGCGTGGGATTGACGTTACTCCAGATCGCCATGAAGGCGTGCATCGTGATCGGCATGAATGTGCCCTTCCGCAAAATGCGTAAAACTCAATGGCGGCAGTCTATGGCTTTTTGCGCCCGTCAGCCAGCCGCGGCACGGCGATTGGCAATGCGCTTGCCGACGGCATTGACGATTGCCGCCCGTACCGCCTCGATATCCGCGTCGCTGCCGCGTAATTCTGATGGCAACGCGATTTGCTGCGACCGCGCCATCTTGCGCAGATTGTCGAGTGACCCAATCGCGGCAAGCTTCTCGCTCAGCCCTTCAGCGCCTTCGCGCTGATAGACGGGCACGAGGCCGATCGCGTAGGGATCAAACGCCGCATCGTCCGCGATGGTGCCGGACTCGGCTCGCGTCGGCGCTGCCGGCTTCGGCGTTGCGGCGGCGGGCGGCTTGGCGACTGATGGCGCTTCTGGCGTGCCGGGCGGAGCGGGCAGTGTTCCGTTCGCGGATCTGGGTTGCGGACGCCAGTCCCGCCATGCGACGCGACGCACGCGAACGCTTGCGAAGGTGTTGGCGCCGTCCTTGCTGAGCTGCCGCGCCAGCTTATCGTCGATTTCGGAATAGGTCCCATAGAAGCGCCGCAGGAACAATTCCAGGCCGATACCGGACAGTTTCTTCGTTGTGCGCTTCATGGGCGATCCACCTGTGACAATGCAAGTGACTAGGCGCGCGCGCTCAAGAGGGGCTCGGCGGTGAGACCGATCTTGACGGCAAGTTCATCATGCAGGGCGCGCAGCGTCGGTGTCGCGGCGCCGAACTTCTCATCGATCGACATCGGTTCGAGCAGGAAGTCGAACGCGTCGGCAACGTCGGGCATCGCCGGCACCTGGGTTTCGAGCATCGGATGCTCGTGCGCGATTTCATCGATGTAGATCGTGTCGCGACCGCCAGGACGCACGTAGTTGGCTAGGCACGTATAGCGTCTCCGGTCGTGCGGGATGTCCTGCACGGCGTCGAACGACTGGCCCTCGATGATTGTCGAGATCCGGTTGACCGCGAAGGCCGAAACAGCGTCCGGACGGAACGGCACGACAACATGGTTGGCCAATTTCAGCGCCGCATGAGTCGCGTTCGACAGGCCCGGCGCGCAGTCCATAATGATGATGTCGGCATGGCGGCGGGCGAAGCTGAACGCGGCGCGAAAATGCTCTGCACATTTGTTGCGGGCTTGCTGATAGGGCGTCTGATTGCGCGAGTAGAATGTGATCAGCTCGTCCTGCATATCCTCGAAATTGAGCGATCCGGGCAGCAGTGAAAGCGCCGGTGCGCTGCCATCGTCCATCAGCACATCACCGACGCCGTTGATGGTATATTCCGGGATCTTGGTCTGCTCGATCGAATAGAGGCGATCCTCGATATAGGCTGCGACGTTGAAAGATTTTTTCTGGGCTTCGATCCATTGCTCGCCGCCGAGCAGAATAAGCGAGGAGTTGGATTGCGCATCAAGGTCGATGAGCATCACCTTTTGCTTCGACCAAACCGAGAACGCATAAGCAAGCATCGTCGAAATTGTTGATTTTCCGACGCCGCCCTTGCGGTTAGAGACTGCCAGGAACAGTGCCATTGATCCCCCTCGTGTGTACAACTTAACGCTCACCCATTGCAGATTCCTTGGGGCGAAACAATGTTGCGTGGCGCGTTCTGGTCCATTTCGTGTGGCACAAGTGACTTCGTTGATTTGAACAGTGGCGCGGATCATGCATTAACAGACCGATAGGCCTGGGGCACGACTGGCAGGGAAGCATTATGGCACGCAGCTATTTCGGGACAGATGGAATTCGTGGGCTCGCCAATTGCCATCCGATGACGTCAGAATTGGCGCTGAAAGTCGGCATGGCGGCCGGCTCGGCATTTCGCGGCCAGTCCGACACGCAGCGCCACCGGGTCGTTATCGGCAAGGACACGCGGCTTTCCGGTTACATGATCGAATCGGCGTTGCAATCCGGGTTCACGGCGGTTGGATGCGATGTATTCCTGCTCGGTCCGATGCCGACCCCGGCGGTTGCCATGCTGACGCGTTCCCTGCGCGCCGACATCGGCGTGATGATCTCGGCGTCGCACAATCCCTACAACGACAACGGCATCAAGCTGTTCGACGCCGAAGGCTACAAGCTGTCGGATGAAACCGAGGCACGGATCGAGACACTGATCGATACCGATGGCGCAAAGCTCTACGCCGATGCCGAGGAGATCGGCCGCGCAACCCGGGTTGAAAGCGCGGGCGAGCGCTATATCGAGTTTGCCAAGCGGACGCTGCCGCGCGATCTGCGCCTCGATGGCCTGCGCATCGTGATCGATTGCGCGAACGGCGCCGGCTACAAGGTCGCGCCGGCGGCATTGTGGGAACTTGGCGGCGAAGTTATCGAGGTCGGCGTCGATCCCGATGGCCGCAATATCAACCTGGAATGCGGCTCAACGGCTCCTGAGGCACTCATCAGCAAAGTGCGCGAAACGCGCGCCGACATCGGCATCGCGCTCGACGGCGATGCCGACCGGGTCGTCATCGTGGACGAGCGTGGCTGCATCGTCGATGGTGATCAGTTGATGGCCGTGATCGGGGAGAGCTGGCATCGCGAAGGAAAGCTCGCCGCCGGCGGTGTGGTCGCAACGGTGATGTCGAATCTCGGTCTTGAGCGCTACCTGAAGGGCCTCGGCTTGTCGATGGCCCGCACGCCGGTCGGAGACCGTTACGTCGTCGATCACATGCGCAAGAATGGCTTCAATGTTGGTGGCGAACAGTCCGGTCACATCGTGCTCTCGGACTATGCGACGACGGGCGACGGTCTCGTCTCCGCGCTGCAGATTCTCGCCGTCGTCGTGACGACCGGGCGCAAGGTCTCGGAAGTCTGCCGGCGTTTCGAGCCGGTGCCGCAGTTGCTCACCAACGTGCGCTACGGCAAAGGCAAGCCGCTTGACGACAAGAGCGTGCAAAAGGCGATCGATGCAGGCAAGCAAAAGCTCGGAGATAGCGGCCGGCTGGTGATCCGGCCATCGGGCACCGAGCCGGTCATTCGGGTCATGGCCGAGGGTGACGATCAAGAACTCGTCTCCGTCGTCGTTGGCGATATCGCGGAAGCGGTTCGCGTTGCCGCGAACGCGGCCTGACTGCGTTGGCCGTCACGCGACAGGTGCTTACAACACAGTCGATCGACGCTGGTTTCCTGGCAGGCATCCTGTTGCGCGCGTGCTGCGAAAGTAAACAAATTGGCCGATTAAGCTCCTTTTAATTCTTCTGAACGATAGTGCCATATTGAAACAGCGTGGTGCGGCGGTCGGAAAGCGCGAGGCAGCACCCTCCAATCGGGTGATCGGCAAAGCAGCCATTTCGTGATCACCATGCGCGCGCGGCGTGAGCCGTGTTGCGCGCGTCATCGAACGCGATGTCATCGCTTGCCGGCCGACACGCGCCGGCACGGGCGATGAGTTGCAGCGTACTCACAGGCGGCATGTCGGCTGCCTGAAGCGAAGTACCGAGTGGGGCGGCCAGTGATACCGCCTTCGGCCGTGTTCGGGTCGCATGCGTTGAGCGAGTTCAGCTCTCAGGTGCCAGGTCGATTTTCCCTGTGCATGTTTCGCGTCCACTCAGGTACGACAATCGCCCTCATCCCGGGTTGGTCTGCGCTCTCGGATCTGACCGAGTTGATATCTGAGTTCGGTGCAGCGGCACGTGCCGGTGTGCTGCGCCAACTACCGAGGGATCGAAAGCAATGAAGACGACTATCAGAAATCTCACACTCGGCGTCACTGCGGCGGCCATTGCCTTGCCGACCCTCTTCGGGATGTCGGCGCTCGCGGGCGGCGGCTACGGCGGTGGTTTGAAAGGTATGCGCGGCAGCTATGTTCCGGTGCCCGCGCCGGTGCCCATTCCTGATTACCGGCCAAAATGGTATCTGCGCGCCGATGTCGGCCTGGGCCTCAACCTTGGCACGCAGATGAACGAAAGCGGCATGACTTACGGCTTCAACGACACTGCAAATGACTTTGATGCAGCATCGGTTTTCGGCTTCGGCGGCCTGACCAATTTCGACAACGACTCCGGCCATGACTATGGCCACACGATCGGATTCGGTGCCGGTTACTACTACACGAAGAATTTCCGGGTCGACATCACCGGTGAATTCCGGATGGAAAAAGAGACCAACATCACCGGCAACTTCAATTACGCGGACACCAATTCGCCGCCGCTGCAGGTTAACGGCGCCGTTCGTGAGAAGGTTACGCTGCAGTCCGCCATCTTCATGGCCAACGGCTACATCGACATGAACCGCTGGGGCCGCTGGAAGCCGTACATCGGCGGCGGTATCGGCTTCGCCGTCAACGACGTGCGCCGCACGCACAACACCGATTTCTCGACCTGTGATCCGACCGTCCTCGACGACTGTCTGGCGCCGGCGGGCGCAGGCACCTACGGGGCGCAAACGGATCGCCAGTATGTCTACACACTGGCTGCGAATGTCACCGCGGGCGTCAGCTACAAGATCTCGAATGTCACGTCGCTCGACTTCAACTATCGTTATCTCTATGTCGGCGGCACGGACATCTCAGCCCAGATCAACAACTACGACAGCAAGATCAATATCGAGGACCAGCACGAACATTATCTGCGTGCCGGTCTGCGCTGGGACATCAACTAACGTTCTATGATCCGGCGCATGGGTTTTGTTACGCGTCGTTGAAAACGGTAGGCCCCAGGCCTGCCGTTTTCGGCGCATTCTACTTTCGGCTGATCGCCGGTGCCGCGATGCTCTGGATCGCAATATTGAGGCAGGCCGGTAGGCCGCTCGCGATCGCACGATCGATTGCCGGCACCAGGTCGGCGATGTCGGTGATGTTTTCCCCATAGCAGCCCATGGCCTTGGCCATCTCGTCGTAGCGCGTCGGCACCATTTCGCAGCCGAACGCACGCTGAGCGCCATAGTCCCGCACCTGGATTTGATGCTCGGCATTCCACTTGGCGTCATTGCCGACGATCGCAATGATCGGCAGTTTTTCACGCAGCGCCGTCTCGAACTCGATGAAGTAGAACCCCGCCGTGCCATCGCCGAGCAGTGCGATCGCCGGCTGCTCCGGGCGCGCCGTCCTGGCTGCTATGGCATAGGGAATGCTGCCGCCGATCGCGCCCGATGGTCCGTTGATCAGGCTCATCGGCGCATCGAGAATTGCCTGGCACCATTGGCCGACCTCGCCACCATCGATTATCAACGAGGTGTCCGGGTTCTTATCGAGGAACTTTCCAACTTCAGCCGCGACTGTGGCGGCATGGAAGGGTGGGGTATCGGCCGCGATTTCCTGCCAGGCAGATGGCCGCCAGGTGAGGGCTTCTTCGACACGCGCCTTCCAACCTGCCTCTGCGGCATTGGGTTTAAGAGGTGCCATGCCGTCACCGCCGCCGAGTTGCGCCAATGCAGCGGCACCGTCTAGCGGCACGGCGGTGACCTTGTCGGCGCCGAGGCGATGCGTCGCCTCGCGCAGCACGTCGGCGTCGTCGTGGCAGCAGATGAAGCGGGTTGCCTCGCCGAACGCCGGCGACTGCCCGAAGCCGAGCATGAAGTTCGGCCCGATCGACAGCAGAACGACGAGATCAGCTTCCGGCATTGCCTCGGCGAGCGCGCCGATCCGCGGCGCCCGGAGACCTCGCGGGCTTTCCAGGGCGAGCATTGGGATACCCGTTGCCGCGCTGAGCGTCGCGAATTGCGGCTCGTAGGCCGCGCGTGCGAACGATGGTCCGGCCAGGACCAATGGTCGCTTCGCCGCCTTGATCTGCTCGGCGATGTCGCTGCAGAGCAAGAGTTTACCCTGACGTGCCGACGGCAATTCGGCCTTGGGCGGGACCGGCGGCTCGGCGCCCGCGCGATCGGCAACGTCGCGCAAGACATCATCATGCAGCGAAATGTGCACCGGGCCGGGCGTACCATCCTGTGCCAGGTCGATGGCGTTCTGAATGGCATCGTACATATCGGTAGCCCGCTCGACGCTGTACGACGCCTTGGCCAGCGCGCCGGCGGCGCCTTGCTGGTCCATTTCCTGGAAGGCGCCGCGTCCGGCGAGTTTCAATGGGGCATCACCGGTCAGCACGAGCAGCGGCGTTTGCGATTCGCGTGCCGTATACATCGCCGAGAGACCGTTTGCGAAACCCGGCCCGGCGGTCAGCAGCGCAATGCCGATCCTGCCGGTTGCCTGCGCATACGCTTCCGCCATGTAGACGGCGGCGCCCTCATGGCGCGTGTGGATGAGGCGGATGCCGGAGCCGAGCAGCGCGTCGTAGACCGGCATGATCTGATTGCCCGACAGCGAGAACACGGTCTCGACACCGGCCGCCCCGAGGGCTGCGACCACATGCTCGGCGCCGTTCATCTCGGCATTTGGATTGTTCGCGTTCATTGTCAATCAATCCTCGAACGGGTCGCGCATCAAGATGGTGTCTTCGCGTTCCGGCGATGTCGAGAGCAGCGTCACCGGGCACTCGATCAGCTCTTCGATGTGGCGCACGTACTTGACGGCCTGTGCCGGCAGTTCTCCCCAGGTGCGCGCGCCGCGGGTCGTCTCGCTCCAGCCTTCGAAAGATTCGTAGACCGGCTCGATGCGCTGTTGCGCGTTCTGGCCGGCGGGCAGGCGGTCCATCTGCTCACCATCGAGCCGGTAACCGACGCACACCTTGATCTCGTCGAAGCCATCTAGGACATCGAGCTTGGTCAGCGCAATGCCATCGATCCCCGCCACCTTGATCGTCTGGCGCACCAGTGTCGCGTCGAACCAGCCGCAACGCCGCGCCCGTCCTGTCACGACGCCGAACTCGTGGCCACGCTCGCCAAGCTTCTGGCCGACGTCGTCGTCAAGTTCGGTCGGAAACGGACCGGAACCGACCCGCGTCGTATAGGCCTTGGCGATGCCAAGCACATAGCCGACCGTTTTCGGCCCGACGCCGGAGCCGATCGCCGCCTGTGCCGCCACCGTGTTGGACGATGTCACGAACGGATAGGTGCCATGATCGATGTCAAGCAGCGCGCCTTGGGCGCCCTCGAAAAGGATGCGTTTGCCGGCGCGGCGCTGCTGGTCGAGCAGATCCCATGCGACATCCATGTAGGGCAGAAGCTGGGGAGCAACCTCCGAAAGCTCGCGCATCAGGTCATCGGCGGCCAATTCCGGCTTGCCGAGGCCGCGGCGTAGCGCATTGTGGTGCACCAGGATGCGTTCGACCTTGGGGCCCAGCGTGCCGAGATTCTTGAGGTCCTGCACGCGGATTGCGCGGCGTCCCACCTTGTCTTCATAGGCCGGCCCGATGCCGCGCCCGGTGGTGCCGATCTTGCCGCTGCCGGCGGCTTCCTCGCGCAGCTGGTCAAGTTCGC
>JBPCVZ010000145.1:0-7512 GCA_051010015.1 Hyphomicrobiaceae bacterium | reverse complement strand
ATGTTGAGCACGTCCGGCCGCTCATGCGCCGGGGTGTTCGCATAGGGCGCGATATCCAGGCACACGAGCTTCGCGTCCGGGTTGCGCCGCTTCAACTTCACCCACTCGGACATCACACGCGTGCCACCACCATACGACTGATCAACCCAGGACTGATTGTCCGAGACCAGGATGACCATGTCGACGCGCGCCTTCTCCGCATTGAGCTTGACGAGCGGTGCCGAGCATGCCGTGCCGCCACCCCAGAACGAAGCCAGCGTCTTGGCGTTGTCGACGACGCGGTCACGCGGCGTGATCTTGACCTTATGCACCTTCGTGTCGAACGGCATGATACGCGCCGTCGGGTTCCGACGCAGCATCGCCGAGGCAACAAGGGCTGCCACATCGATGTAGGTCATCGCCGACGTTGCGCCCTTGCGCCGCCCCGTCACGGGTGACGTCATCGAGCCCGACACGTCCGGGCATACCACGATCTGGCCACCGATTTCCGGCGCGTTTTCGACCGTGATTTCCATGGCCGCAGCCAAGGCATTGCGGATCTCCGACGGCACCCGTTCGTCGATGTTCATCCAGGCGGCCATCAACTGGTACGGGAAAACCCGAGCCTTCGCGATGGCGTTCCGGTCGGTCAACCGCGCCGCGATCGAGCGACGGACACTGGCACGCTCGAACACGCCATGACGCTGGAACGTGTTCAAGTTCATGCGCAGCATCTGCCAGCCGGCGCGCTCGGCGACCCGCGTCCACTGACGCTGGTTGAGCGGCAGGGCCGTGAGCATCTGGAACGGTACATCCGGTACTGGCGCACCACCTGCCGTCTCGCGGAAGGCGAGGTAGTCCTGCACGGCCCGCGGTAGCAGGCGGACATCGGCAGGCCGGCCGATCAGCCAGGCATAGAACGCCTCACGTTCCTTCGACGCCGGCTTCGGGTGGACCATCTTGACGATGTCCGCCAGCGACGGCGACTGACCAACCGAAGCACGCACCAGCTGTTCATCCGAAGCGGCGTTCAGCCATGTCTGGACCAGCTTCTTCGGGCGCGTACCGAGCGAACGCCGCCCCGTCGCGCCGGACCGCAGCACTTGCACGAAGTTTCGCAGCATGCGGCCGTTATCGATCACACGTGGGAACGCCTGCGACAGGTGCTCTGGCGAGATCGATGCGAGCGCCGCGAGCAACACGGCCGGCGTATCCTTCATGTGGCCGTGACGACGCGTATAGATGGCTGCCTTCGCCAGGAAGTCAGGCTCAACGCGGCGAGTGGCCTCGAGGAGTTCGGCAAGCTGGGCTTCCGCATCGACGTAGTAGGCATCGGCCAGGGTGCCGGTCATTGCCAGTTGTGCAAGAGCGGCACGGTCTTCGAGCTTGTAGGCTTCGCCACCCGCCTGATTGCGGATACCGGGGCGCATGATGCCACGCAGCGTGTTGAAAAGTACCTTGTTGGCCATGTTCGGCTCCATTGCTTCATCCGCCGGTTGTCGGCGGCAACTGGCACGGTACATTTCAATCCGTGGGCCAACTCGCACGAGCATGTCCAGAAAAATATTAACTTATTGAATTTTATATATATAAAATCCTGTTGCGCCACAGAGGTCCATAAATTTTCAAATTTCGTACTCTAGAAAATGATATTTTTATATCGTTTTATATAATTTTCGATATAATCCAAAAATGCGAAAGACGGTGGTCATAGGCTTTCTGGGGACAACCCTGGACAAAGGGCGCGGCGCAGATCGTTGGAACCGATGGCGACCGACCGTCGCCGTGTGCCAGCAGCCGGACCTGGTGGTTGACCGATACGAACTTTTGCGCGATCCCGCACACGCCCGGCTCGGTGATGTCGTGACCGCGGACATCGGCCGGATATCTCCGGAGACCACCGTTGCGAACCATGATTTGCCCCTGAAAGACCCTTGGGATTTTGGCGAGGTTTACGCGGCCTTGCTTGACTTTGCTTCGGATTACCCGTTCGACCCGGATAACGAAGACTACCTCGTTCAGATTGCCACCGGCACGCACGTCGCGCAGATCTGCATGTTCTTGTTGACCGAGGCGCGCCACCTGCCGGGACAGCTTCTGCAGGTCGCACCACCAAAGCGCTGGGTCGACGGCAAGCCCGGCTCGTACGTTATGATTGATCTCGATCTCTCGAAGTACGATCAGATTGCCGCCCGCTTCCGGCGGGATACGGCTGATGCGACATCATTTCTGAAGTCCGGGGTGGAGACACGCGACGCCAGCTTCAACCGGATGATCGAGCAGATTGAGCATGTCACCGTGCGTTCCGATGCGCCGATCCTGCTAACCGGGCCGACGGGGGCAGGCAAAACGCAATTGGCGCGACGCATCTATGAACTCAAGAAGGCACGCCACCGTGTGCAAGGCGATCTCGTCGAAGTGAATTGTGCGACCTTGCGCGGTGATCAGGCGATGTCGGCGCTGTTCGGCCACAAGAAGGGCGCCTTCACCGGCGCGGTGTCAGACCGCCCGGGATTGCTCAGAGCAGCCGACAAAGGATTGCTGTTCCTCGATGAAATTGGCGAACTTGGTGCCGATGAACAAGCCATGTTGCTGCGGGCGATCGAAGAAAAACGGTTTCTGCCGGTTGGCGCCGACAGAGAAATAGCCAGTGACTTTCTGCTGATTGCGGGCACCAATCGAGACCTCGGCGCCGAGGTGCACGCTGGGCGTTTTCGCGAGGACCTGCTCGCGAGGCTTGATCTGTGGACCTATCGGCTGCCGGGCCTGGCGGAGCGACGCGACGATATCGAGCCGAACCTCGACTATGAACTTCAAAGTCATGCCGAACGCACCGGTGATCGCGTGACATTCAACAAGGAGGCGTCTCAGGTATTCCTGCAATTTGCCTTGTCGCCGGATGCAAGATGGTCAGGTAACTTTCGCGACCTCAGCGCGGCAGTGACACGGATGGCGACGCTGGCACCGTCGGGACGCATCTCCACCGACATCGTCAATGGCGAAATCGGGCGGCTCAAGGCGCGCTGGCAGGGCGAGGCCGCGAGCGGGGCGGTCAGCAATGGGGCGCTGCTCGAAGGCTTGCTCGGTGCCGAGCGGGTTGAAGAGATCGACCCGTTCGATCGGCCACAACTCGCGTTCGTTATCGAAACCTGCCGAAGGTCGCGCTCGATGAGCGAGGCCGGCCGGTCGCTGTTCGCTGCTTCGCGCCGCAGAAGGACGACATCGAACGATGGCGATCGACTGCGCAAATACCTGGCGAAATTCGACCTCGACTGGACCCGTGTCACGGCGGATTAAACAGGTGTCGGCGCCGCCGCGTCGATCAGTTTTTCCGCCTTGAATTCGGCCCAGAGATCGGCCGGGATGTTGACACGCATCCAGGTATTGATTTGGCGGAACTGTTCCGGCGAGTTGGGGCCAGGGATCACGGATGCGACCGCTGGGTGGCCGAATGGGAACTGCAGTGCCGCCGCCGGCAACGGGACATCGTAGCGCGCGCAGACGTCTTGCATCGCGGCGACGCGCTTCATGATCTCCGGCGTTGCTGGTTGATAGCGGTAGTTGGCGCCCTCGACAGCGCCGGTTGCGAGAATACCCGACGCGAACGGCGCACCAATCACGACAGAAGCGCCGCGTTCGAGGCAAAGCGGCAACTCATCATCGAGGATTTCCTGGTCCGTCAGCGTGTGCGGCATGGCGACGAGAAAGAAGTCGATTTCGAAGCGCTCGAGGAAGCGCGGGATCATGCCGGTGTGATTGATGCCGGCGCCAATCGCGGCAATCTCACCGCGGGCTTTCATGTCGGCCAGTTCCTGATAGCCGCCGCCATCGGTCAGCTCTTTCAGCGCGCGTTGAACACCTTCTTCGTTTTTCTGGTGGCGCGCATCGAGATCGTGGATCAACAGTGCGTCGACCGAGTTGAGACCCATACGCATCAGGCTTTGCTCGTAGGACCGTTGCACGCCGGTGCGGGTGAAGTCGAAATCGAGGTCGAACGGAAAGCCGCCGGCCCAGCGTGCCTGATGAAAGGTTTCGGGGGCCGCCGGGCGCTTGTAGACGCGGCCGACCTTGGTCGAAAGCACGAACGCACCGCGCGGTTTGGTGCGCAGGATGCGGCCGGTACGGTGCTCGCTCTTGCCATTGCCGTACCAGGGCGAAGTGTCGAAATGAGCGACGCCGGCCGCGAATGCCGCTTCGACGGTGAGTTCGGCCTGATGATCGGAGGTGATTTCGGACGGGTCGCCAAGCGTGCCGCCGCCAAAGCCGAGACGTGTTACCGCCATCGATGACGTTCCAAGCGCAACGCGCTGTAGCGGGTCCATGACGATACTCCAAGTGTGCGAGTTCGGAAGGCGGGTGCGGCCATGGATGGCGCGTTGGCCGAGCGCGGTCAAGCCGGCGAGCGGGAAGACCAGGCCGCCTTCGAGTTGCGCCGTGGTAAAGCCGCGGCGAAGCGCCACGATGTCTCGCGTTAGGATAATCAATTGCTCGCCTTGAGCAATAGTGTCAGATTGTCTGTTCGCGCGCTGATTGTCAGCAGCGCCCCAGTCGCCGTTAACCTAAGGGAAGTCTGGAATGCATGCACGAGTGACGCACTACAAAATGAAACCCGAGTCCATCGAGACCGCGACGGCGATGCTGCACAGCATGAAAGACCAGATCATGGCATTGCCGGGCATGAAGCAATTCATTAACTCGATCAACGCGGATGGGACGGGTTGCGTCATCGCGATTGTCGAAAACCGTGAGATCTCGGAGGCCAATGAGCCGGCGACGCAGTCGATCTGGGCGCTGTATAGCGATCACCTGCTTGCCGTCCCGGAGGCCAACGGCTTCGATGTCATTGTCGATTGGAGCAACTAATCGGCGTTGCATGATCGTTGGTGTAAATACTGTCTTGGACTGTCAAGGTTGCGGAGGGACGTGACGCCGTGGTCAAAATCATCGACCAGCGTATGGCTGCCCAGATCGAAGGGGACTTCGTCGTCTTCCTGATTGGGATGCGGATCAACAAGCTCTGGAAAGTCTGGAAGTGGCTGCCCGTCTCTCTCGCCATGCCAAGAATGATCAAAGAGCTTGAACAGTTGCCGGCTGAAGAGACCGGCTTTCTCGGCCACAACGGTGTCGGTTTCGCCATGGTTCAGTATTGGCGAAGCTTTGACCATCTGGAGGCCTATGCGCGATCGCAGGATAACAAGCATTTTCCTGCCTGGACCGCCTTCAACAAGCAAATGAAGCATTCCCGAGGAGACGTTGGCATCTGGCACGAGACCTATGTCGTCAAGGCCGGCAACTACGAGGCGGTTTATAGTGGAATGCCTGAATATGGGTTGGGCCGGGTTGCAGAGCTCGTACCGGCACAGGGCAATCGTAAGGAAGCGCGGCAGCGCATGATGGGGTGACGCACCTGCTTGCGTGCGATGACAAGGCCGCCCTGGCAAGTCTGTCTTTCTAGCTTTGCTGCTGCGGCTTGTGACCGCGACCGCGCGCGTGCTTAAAGGATGGCGCAATACACCAGCGGCCTCGGCCCCACCGAAGCAATCGTACCCTACGTGATGACGTCATCCAAAATATCGAATGCGCGTCAGCGACAGACGGTGCTTGGCGCCAACTGCGCGACGCACGCGGTGCAGGACGGACTGAGTGCGACGACTTATGTCCTGCTGCCAATTTTAGCGCAAACGCTGGGCCTTACCTACACGCAGGTCGGTATCTTCAAAGGCGTGAAAAATGTTGCCCAGGGGCTGCTCGAATTGTCGTCTGGGGTGGCTTCGGAGCGATTCGGTGAACGCGCGCTGCTCGTGATCGGGTTGGCATTGGCGGGGATAGGCTATGTCTGCCTTTCGTTTTCGAGCAGTGCCTATGCCGTACTTGTCTCCTTGCTGATCGTTGGGATTGGCGGCGCCTACCAGCATGCCCCGGCATCCGCCCTCGTCAGCAGGGCCTACATCGCTGGCGGTCGGCGTGGCGCGCTAGGGCTTTACAACTCGATGGGCGATGCCGGCAAGTTGGTGTTCACCGGCTGTTTCGGTCTTGCTGTCGCGACCGGTATGAATTGGCCGACGGTTGCGTTGGCATACGGGCTGTTCACGGTAGTTGCGGCTGTCGGAGTCCATCTGGCGCTGGGCTCGGTTGGTGCCGGTCTGGCCTATCGGCCGAAAACAGGCGGCGGACTGACGGCCGGAAGCGTCGCTACCGGATGGGGCATTCTCGATCGGCGCGGTTTTTCTGCGCTGCTCGCAGCCGTGTTTCTTGACGGAATGGTGCAAGCTGGTGCGATGACCTTCATGGCGTTTGTCATGGTCGAGAAAGGTTTGCCGCTGGCCATTGCAACGTTCGCTGCGGTCGCGTTGCTGGTAGGCGGGATGTGCGGCAAGGCGGTTTGCGGTTTCCTCGCTGAGCGCATTGGTGTGCGAACGGCGTTTACCATCGCGCAGGTGCTGACTGCGCTGGGCCTGCTTGCTGTGCTCGTTGTTCCGGGTGGCATGGCTTACGTGCTGCTGCCGATCGTCGGAATCGCGTTGCAGGGTTCGACATCGATTACCTATGGCATGGTGGACGACTTGGTGCATGCGGACCGGACGACACGTGGCTTTGCGTTGGTTTATGCGGCTGCCAGTTTTGCTTCCGTTGCGGGACCGGTCGGGTTCGGTGCGATCGCTGATGCGGCAGGCATCAATACTGCTTTGATCGCGATGGCTGTTGTGGCGGCGGCGACCATTGTGCCAGGCCTCCTGCTGCGCGTTCCGACGAAGCTCGATATGGCAACGGGATCGGGCACGCAGACATAATAGGCGTCCAGAGCGCTGGGCGTGCGGCGGAGAAAAAAACAGGCCGGAACAACAGTCCCGGCCTGATGTCTTGTGCTTTGTCCCTCTAGGTCCTAGCGGACCTGACGCTGATTGCGCCGGTTGTTACGATTCGGCTGCAAGCGTGGCCGATTGGGCCGTACGGCTGGGCGTGGTCGTGACGGCCGTGGTCGCACCTGAGGTCGCCCTTGGTGTACGCGTCGGCAGTTCGGCGGCCGGCCAACCATGCCGCGCGGGCATCGCTTGGGCCGAACGATCCGGCGGCAATTCGGAAAGCGACCGACGGTCCCGCGTGGACACCTGGGCCGTGCGATCGGTAGGCAAGCCGGGAATTTGCCTCGCGTGCCTGGCGGACATTTTCTGCCAACCTTGCGGCAGTTCGGGAAGCGACCGACGGTGCCGCGGGGACACCTGGGCCGTGCGATCGGCAGGCAAGCTGGGTAGCTGCCACGCGTGCCTGGCGGACATTTTTTGCCGATTTTGCGGCAGTTCGGCCATTTGCCGACGTAGCCACGTTGACAAACCTTCGGACGGCACCGCGGCCACTTGCCGTGCGTGCCCGGCGGACAGACCTTCGGTCTGCGGCAGTCCGGCCACTTGCCGATGTAGCCACGTTGGCAAACCTTCGGACGGCACCGCGGCCATTTCCCGTACGTGCCCGGCGGGCAGGCCTTTGGTCTGCGGCAGTCCGGCCACTTGCCGATGTAGCCGCGTGGGCAAACCT
>JBPCVZ010000144.1:0-25705 GCA_051010015.1 Hyphomicrobiaceae bacterium | reverse complement strand
CAGGTCACGCGCCGGTGCAACGTACGTCCGGCGTTATAGTGACGCCCTGCCGTCCTGCCTGTGGTGAGAGTCCCAGGTGCCCGCAGCTTAAAAGAGGCGTGACTCAGCGATAAATCCTGCACGGGGCGGCAACCGGCCGCTAAAAAATATTCTACGGATGCGGACGTGTTGTCGCCCCGTACCCCTGGACTGCTGACATCTTCGGCGGAAATCCGCGCGGAGCCCTTCGTCGTGTCAATCTCGAGGTCCGAGCACGACGCCGGTCATCTCCTCGTATAGTTTGATCACTGAAGCGCCGTCCTCCTTTGAGTATCCGGCAGCACGCGCCATCTGGTAAACCTGCTGGCTGACGTTCGCGAGGAGCAGTGGCACACCGAGTTCCTTGGCAAAGGCGGTCTCGAGTTCCTGATCCTTGAAAGATATGTCGACCGTACCGCCCGGCTTGAAATCACCTGAGAGCATACGCGGTACGCGGTGTTCGAGGGCGAAGCTGGCGCCAGTGCTGACGCGCACCACGTCGTACATCGTCTTTGGATCAAGTCCGGCTTTGGCGCCCATGGCGAAGGCTTCGGCAATGGCCACGGTGTTGACCTGAATCAGCATATTGTTGACCAGTTTCATGGCGAGCCCCTGGCCGATTTGCCCGACATGAAAAATGTTTGATGACATGGCTTCGAACACCGGCCGCCAACCATCGATGTCGGCTTCAGTGCCACCGCAGATGATCGACAGTTCGCCGGAATCGGCGCGCGGTGTGCCACCGCTCACAGGTGCGTCGACCAGCGAGACCGATTGCTCGGCCAGCTGGGCATGCATCGCCTTCGTTGCCGTCGGATCGATCGTGCTCATCATTGCGACCGCGTGGCCCGATGCCACCGTTGATGCCAGTCCATCGGCACCGAACAAAATTTCTTCGGTTTGTGCTGTCGTCTCGACCATCGTGATCGTACGCGTCGCTGCGCTGCCGATCTCTGCCGCCGACTGCGCCGCTTTCGCGCCCTTTGCCACAAGCACGTCTACCCGGCTGCGGTCGATGTCATGGACGATAACGTCATGCCCGGCCTTGACGATGTTAGCCGCCATGCCGCCACCCATGGCGCCAAGCCCGATAAAGCCGATGCTGTTGCTCATTAAAGTCCTCCGGTGACGTCGATGGTGATGCCGGTGACGAAATCAGCATCAGATGAAGCGAGGAAGCAGATCACTTTGGCCTGGTCGATCGCTTCCGGCACGCGGCCGAGTGGGATGCGCGCAATTTCAGCGGCTTGCGATTCAGCCGTTCGCCGCTCCCAGTGCGGGCGAATGCGCTCGGTCAACGTGATGCTCGGTGCGATGGCATTGACGTTGATGTTGTGGGCCCCGAGTTCGAGGGCGAGCTTCTTGGTCAGCGCAATGATGCCACCCTTCGCCGCCGCATAGGCACTCGACGAGTTGACGCTGAGACCTCGGCCGGCAATCGACGCGAGATTGACGATGCGTCCGGCGTTCTGGCGCTTCATGACCGGTATCACGGCGTGGGTGAACAGGAAGGTGCCATCGAGGTTGAACGCGATAAGTCGCTGCCAGTCATCGAGGCTGAGTTCATCGGTGGCGGCATTGGGGTTGTCGATGATCGTGCTGCCGCCAACCGCATTGACAAGAACATCGATGCGTCCGCAGTTTTGTGCAGTCCAGTCGACCGTGTTGTTGGCTTGGTTCGGGTTGAGTGCATCGACCTCGCGGGGAATGATTTTGCCGGGATCGCCTGCCGCCTCGCTGGCGGTACGAAGTGCCTCAACGCGTGTCTTGTCGACGTCGAGAGCGACAACAGTCGCACCCTCGCGTGCCATGATTTCGGCGGATGCCTTGCCGATGCCGGCACCCGCTGCAGTGATGAGGGCGACTTGATCTTTGAAGCGCATGTTCAGCCTCGCGGTGTTGTGGCGGGTGCATGCCGTAAAGAGTTATGCGCCCTCTCGAAATCAAAGTCACAATAGGCGGGCTGTCAAATGCGCAGTGCAGGTCATCCGTCTCTTGCTGTACCGCAGCCGTCGTACGCACTAGTCTCGTATCTTTCCATTCTCCCTCACATTGAGTTCGGGTGCTGACATGAAGATTGAAAACATCACCGCTTATCCGCTGTCGTTTGCCATCCCCAAGGATTATCAGGTCACGCTCGGCATCGGCAGCACGATCAAGCGCGACAGCGTGTTGGTCAAAGTTGAGACGTCGGATGGGATTGTCGGCTGGGGAGAGGCGCACGCCGGTCGGGCACCCGGTGCCGTTGCGCAACTCGCCAACACGACGCTGCGCGCTCTGGTCATCGGCATGCAGGCGACGGATGTCGTCGGTGTCTGGGATCGCATCTACAAGATGCAGCTCGCGAGTCATGGCATGGGCGCTGCGACGGCGATTGCGATGAGCGGAATTGACATGGCGCTGTGGGATATTCGCGGCAAGGCAATCGGCTGGCCGATCTACAAATTGCTGGGAGGCCGCAGTAAACGGATCACGGCTTATGCCGGCGGTATATCGCTCGGCTATCAACCGCCGCAGGATCTCGCGGACGAAGCCCACAGCATCGCCGAGGCAGGTTACAGGGCGATGAAGCTTCGGATCGGCGATACCCCAGCGAACGATATCGCGCGGGTTGAGGCTGTACGCAAGCGCGTCGGCGACGAGATCGATATTCTAACCGATGCGAACGCCGCCTATTCACTGAACGATGTGCGTCGTGTGATGCCGGCACTTGATGCGGCCAACGTCGGATGGCTCGAAGAACCGTTTCCCCCGCATGATCATCGGCGCTATCAAGAGGCACGCAGTTTTGGACGAACGCCGCTTGCAGCTGGTGAGAACCACTATACCCGGTTCGAATTGCATCGGGCTTTGGAGGACGGTGTGATCACTGTGTTCCAGCCCGACGTATCGAAGACAGGTGGCATCACTGAGGGGCAGCGCATCGCCGCGATGATCTCCGCCTGGAAGCTTTCATTCAACCCGCACACATCTGTCACTGGTCTGAACGTTGCGGCGTGCTTGCATCTCCTCGCGAGCGTCGACAATGCGGGATATTTCGAAGCGGATCTTTCGCGATACAATCCGTTTCGCGACGATTTGTGTAGCTGGCAGGCCGCAGTTGGTACCGACGGCATGATTGCACCCCCGGACGGACCTGGCCTCGGGGTCGAGATCGATGAGAAGCTACTCGCCAAGTTTCCGGTCATCGATGGGCCCGGCTATGTTTGACTGTGTATGAACAGGTTGGGCCGGCGCATGCGTCGCTATGCCGGTTGGTTCGCAATGGCGAAGCGGCGCACAGGTTGTTATGCGTTAGCTGACAATCGTTCGCGAAGGAGCATTGCCGATGAAGTTCACGATTAACATCGATTGTACGCCAGAAGAAGCGCGTGCGTTTTTTGGGCTCCCCGACGTGTCCGCCGTCAATCAAATGATTATGGATGGCCTCGCCAGACGTACGGAAGAGAACCTCGAAACATTTACCGATCCGCAGAAGTTTTTCGAGGCCGCGATCGCCGGCGGTCTCGGCAATATGGAGGTTATGCAAAAGATGTTCTCGGCGATGGCAACTGGTGCGGCAGGGACGCCAAGGCGTGATCCGTAAAACTCAATTCGTGCATTAAAACCGACCAAGACGTTGCCGGTGTGATCGCGATACTACCAATCTGTGGTTTTGGCGCATCAACACCGAGCCATGTTTACGACTCCTGCCGGTTGTTCTTTCTCTGTGTTTTTCCCCCAATGTAAGAAGGTATTGTCTTCAATCAGGGGATAATGCGTAATGTATCCGCGTTCTTTGGCTTCCGGTGTACTATTCGGCATCGCATCCGTCACGGCCGTAATGATTCTAGTGATGCCGGCCGATGCCGCGAGGCGCAAAGGCAGATCCTGTATGGACGACCACTTCCACTATGGGTCGAGTTCGGGCAAGCGCAGTAAGAAAATCGCTCGCACCCATGCAATTGCGTCCTGGTCCGAATTCACCGCGTTTGAATACGGAAACGCGTGGGCCATCTTCAGGCGCGCACGTAGCAGGAGTGTTCGCTGCTCGGAAAACGAGACCGGCTGGGGCTGCAAGGTTGAGGCCGTCCCCTGTAGACGCCGATAGTGCAGTGATATCTTAGGTTCCGCAGAAGGTTCGATAGGGTGCTCCGTCGCGAGGAGCTGGCTTGGTGTAATCCTCAAGCCCGGCGCGGAAGGTAAACGGATCGCGGACAATGTCGAGTAGTTGATTGAACGGTGCGAGGTCGTTGCGCTCGACCGCCGCCGAAAGCGCTTCTTCGACCTTGCGGTTGCGCGGGATATAGAGTGGATTGGTTTTCTCCATGGCCGCCACGCGCACTTCCGGTGAGATTTCATCACGAGCGAGACGGCTGCGCCATCTCTGGAGCCAGTCCGCAATTGCCGTTTCGTCGTCGAACAAAGCTGTCAACGGTGCATCGTTGCCCTGCGCGGAATCCGACAATCGACGAAAGGCGAGCGTATAGTCGGCGCCCTGGCCGTGCATTGCGCTAAAAAGGTTATTGACTAGATCGAGGTCTTCAGCTGCCTCGGACATTATGCCGAGCTTGGCGCGCATGCCGGCCAGCCAATGTGTTTGGTACGTGGTTGCGAAGGCGTGAATTGCTTCGGTGAGAATTTCTGTCGCCCGGTCGACGTCAGGATCAGCGATCATCAGCAGGGTTTCGGCAAACCGGGTCAGGTTCCACTGCGCCATGACCGGCTGATTTGCAAAGGCATAGCGGCCGTGCGTGTCGATCGAACTGAACACGGTATCTGGCCCGTAGCGGTCCATGAAAGCACACGGCCCATAGTCGATGGTCTCGCCGGAGATGCTCATGTTGTCGGTGTTCATGACGCCATGAATAAACCCTACGTGCATCCACTTGGCGACCAGTCTTGCTTGCGCATCCGAGACGGCGTGAAATAGGGCAACGTATGGATTGATATCTCCATATATTTCCGTCCCGGTGATCTCGGGATAGTGACGAGTGATAACGTAGTCTGCCAGCTGCTTGATCTTTGCCCAATCCTTGCGAACGGCGAAATACTGGAACGTTCCTACGCGGATATGGCTGGCGGCAACTCGCGTCAGAATAGCGCCCGGCAGTGGCAACTCTCGCAATACAGGTTCGCCTGTTGAAACAGCGGCAAGGGCGCGTGTGGTCGGAATGCTTAGTGCATGCATTGCTTCGCCAATCAGGTATTCGCGCAGCACCGGACCGACCGCTGCCTTGCCATCTCCTCCCCGCGAGAATGGCGTGCGACCAGAACCCTTAAGCTGGATGTCGCGGCGATTGCCGCGCGTGTCGAGCACTTCACCAAGCAAGATTGCGCGACCGTCGCCGAGTTTTGGTGAAAAGCCACCGAATTGATGGCCCGCGTAAGCCTGAGCCAGCGGCGCCGAGCCGTGCGGTGTTTCGTTGCCGGCGAAGATCGCGGCACCTGCTTCGGTTTCCAGCGCGGCGACGTCAAGGCCAAGTTCAGTCGCGAGATCACGGTTGAAGGCGAGAAAACTTGGCTCAGGTACCGGCTCGGCCTGCCAAGGCGTATAGAATCCTTCGAGGTCGCGGGCATAAGTGTTGTCGAATTCGAAGCGCAAGGTATTGGGGATATGAACGTTCATGACGAACTCTCTGATCGCGCGGTGGACTCTGCCTGGCTATCGGCATCGGGGATTCGAAAGATGTCCTTACCGAACGAGGACCACGAAGCTGGTGCCAATTGGCAAAATGATCCGTTAGACATGGCGGCTAAACTAGGATTTGGCAAGAAGGGTATGACGCTGGTTTGACAAGGATCGCTGGCAACCAAATATCCCCGTCGGATCAGAACTGCTATACTGGTTCCAAACAATCGGCCTGCCGATCCTGAGCAAGCTGGGCCAGACTGATCATACCGGAGCTATGCGTCATGCCTCAAAAATATGTCCTTTCAATTGACCAGGGTACGACCTCGAGCAGGGCAATCGTGTTTGATCAGTCGCTTGCGATTACCTCCATCGCACAGCAGGAATTTACCCAGCACTACCCGCAATCCGGTTGGGTCGAGCACGACCCCGACGAGATCTTCCAGTCGGTACTTGTCACGTGCCGCGAAGCTATCGCCAAGGCAGGCCTGGCATCTGAGGATATTGCTGCCATCGGCATCACCAACCAGCGTGAGACGACTCTTGTTTGGGATCGCGCTACGGGCAAACCTATCCACAAAGCTATTGTTTGGCAGGATCGCCGCACAGCTGAAGCGTGCAGCACTCTTAGAGCCGCCGGTCATGAGCAAGCGATTACGGAAAAGACAGGTCTCCTGCTTGATCCATACTTTTCGGCGACCAAGATCAAATGGCTATTGGACAACGTCGACGGCGCGCGCGAGGCAGCAGAAAAGGGTCGTCTCGCATTCGGGACGGTGGATAGTTTCTTACTGTGGCATCTGACCGGTGACCAGACGCATGCGACAGACGCCACGAACGCAAGCCGAACGTTACTCTACGATATTCGGAAAGGTTGCTGGGACCCTGAGTTGCTTGATCTGTTCGGCGTGCCGGCGTCAATGTTGCCCGAGGTTCGCGATAGTGCGGCGAATTTCGGGGTGACGAGTCCCGAATTCTTCGGCACTGGCATTCCAATAGCAGGAATTGCCGGCGATCAGCAGGCAGCAACAGTCGGACAGGCTTGTTTTGAACCCGGCATGATGAAGTCCACTTATGGCACGGGTTGTTTTGCACTGCTAAATACTGGGGACCAGCCGGTTTCTTCCAAGAACCGTCTTTTGACCACCATTGCCTTTCAGCTTGATGGCAAGCCGACTTACGCCTTGGAAGGATCAATCTTCGTCGCCGGAGCAGCCGTACAATGGCTTCGAGACGGATTGCAGTTGATTGATACGGCGGCGCAATCGGGAGAACTTGCCGCTGCTGCTGATGCCGGCCAGAATGTAATCCTTGTCCCTGCATTCACCGGGCTCGGCGCGCCTTACTGGGACGCCGAATGCCGCGGTGCCATTTTCGGCCTGACACGTAACACCGGACGCGCCGAGTTGGCGTGTGCCGCTTTGGAAAGTGTTTGCTTACAG
Source organism: Hyphomicrobiaceae bacterium (assembly GCA_051010015.1). Classification (GTDB taxonomy): domain Bacteria; phylum Pseudomonadota; class Alphaproteobacteria; order Rhizobiales; family Hyphomicrobiaceae; genus CAJQQK01. Next base: position 18,634 of record JBPCVZ010000144.1, on the reverse strand, counting down.
ACGCGAGATCTTTTGGAGGCCATGAAACGTGATCTGCATTCGACAGGTAGCCGCGCGCAAGATCAGAGCGAAACCGTGTTGCGCGTAGATGGAGGTATGGTTGCCTCAGATTGGACTATGCAGTGTCTTGCTGACATGCTTGATGCGCCGGTCGACCGTCCAAAGATTCTCGAGACGACTGCGCTTGGTGCCGCTTACCTCGCAGGTCTTCGAGTCGGCTTCTACCCGGAGCCGTCAAAGTTTGCACAGACCTGGGAACTTCAGCAGCGATTTGAGCCAAAGATGGCGAGCGCTGAACGAGAAGAGAAATATGCTAAGTGGCAGGATGCTGTTCGTCGAACGCTGACCGGATAGTCTATTACCTCAATCACACAATATTAGGCAGATGTACGCTGACTGATGCGATTACAGAAACGAATTCTCCTGAATGGCTCTGATCTGCAATTGGATGGGTTCGCACTGATAGTCGAATGATGCATCGCGGCAAGAGAAACACCTCGGCGCCGCCGGTGACGTTAGTCTGTATTTGTCTTTGTCTATTACGCTTCCAGCCACCGGGATAGCTAGCTAGGTTTTTCTATCGCAATCTTAGGAAAAGTCTAAGTGATGCCGTTCCCATGTCAGGTCACGACGTGGTCGGCGACAAGTCGGTCGATCGTTCCGGCGTCGTAACCATGCTCGGTCAATATCTCGCGAGTGTGTTGACCTCTTGTTGGTGAGGTTGCGCGTGCGGTGCCCGCTTGGTATTTGGCCAGACCAGGAATGTTTGGAATCGGCCAAGGTTCGGATGAGCCTGCCGCCGTCAACCAGGCGATCGTCTCCATTTCCTTTGTTTGGGCATGATCTACAAATTCGGGATAGGTCTGAACCGCCTCATTCTGAAGACCGAATTCCGACAAAACGCCTTGCCAGTGCGCTGTAGTATTGGTTGCAAAAATCTCACGTACCATACCGGTCAATTCATCGACGTACTTGCGCCGTGCGGCGCTTGTCGCGAAGCGCGGATCGTCGCCCCATTCGGGATGTCCAAGGGCTTGCGCGAACTTGCGCATCTCCTGATCTTTGACGACGATGATTTGCAGCCAGCCGTCAAGCGTGGTGAATGTGCCGGAGGGCGCTGCAGCGATCTTGAATGGGCCTTCACGGTAACCGGACATGACACGGATGGCTTGGATGGCGGCGGCGGATTCCATCAAGCTCAGCTCGATGCGGCGGCCCGTCTTAACGCCTTGGACGCGTTGAGCAAAGAGCATCGCCGCGACCGCCTGCTGTGCATAGAGTGCGGTCGACATGTCGAAGAAGATGACGGGCGTGCGATGTGGAATGCTATCTGCGCCCTTGTTTTCCGCCATGAAGCCAGTGAAGGCTTGCAGCATCGGGTCCATCGCGGGGCGCTCGCGCATCGGGCCTTTCTGACCGAATCCCGAAACAGAAACATAGATCAGTTTCGGGTTGTTGGCCTTGAGGCGCTCGTATGAGTAGCCAAGGCGGTCCGTCACACCGGGTCTAAATCCCTCGATGAAGACATCGGCATCTGCGACCATCTTGTCGACGATCTCACGGCTGGCCTCGTTTTTGAGGTCCATGACGATGCTGCGCTTGCCGAGGTTGGCGGCGATTGAGAATGCTGTGTGATCGCCGTAGGTCTGCCCCAAAATGCGCGACCAGTCACCGTCACCACCCGGCTCGATCTTGATAACGTCAGCGCCGTTTTGGGCCAGTAGCATGCCGCAGTACGGCCCGGCGACGCCTTGAGACATGTCGACGACTTTGATCCCAGTGTAAGGCAGCGGCAGGTCATTCTCGTCTGGATTGCTCACAGTGTATTTCCTTGCTGCGGTCCCGTATCAGTCAACGATGAAGAGTTTGGCGCCGCAAACCGTGGTTGAGCGATGCGGCTCGGCGTTGTCGGCTACTTGATAACTCATGCCAGGCTTCAGCGTTACGATGCGGCCCTCTTCGAGTTCCGTATCGAGTTGGCCTTCCATGCAAAACAGAATATGGCCTTTCGAGCACCAATGGTCGGCCAGGTAACCGGGTGAATATTCGACCAATCGCACGCGAATATCGTCGAAGGTCTGAGTTTGCCAGTAGGCAACACCAGTTTCGCCAGGATGCTCGGTTCGTGGAACCGTCGACCAATCGGTTGTGCCAAACGGTATGTTGGACATTTTCATTGTGCTGATCTCCTAGCGCTGCGCGGCGATCTTTTCAAAAATGGGAAGAATGTATTCGCGGAAGCGAGCCGGGTTCTCGGACATAGGAAAATGGCCAACGTCCTTCATTACTTCGAAATGTTCGGCGTCGATTAGTTCGGCGACTTCGCGTCCCATTTCCGGAGTCGCGGAGGCATCATATTCGCCGGAGAGCAGATAGACCGGGCAAGAGTTGTCGCGCAGGGCTGCGGCATTGCCATCGCGCAGGTCACCATCGGTGAAATAGTAGTGCAGATCGCCGGCGAAGATGCCTGGACCGCCTTGCATGTAGTGCCACATTGTTTCCCAACGTTCAGCTGTCGGGGATTGCGGAGCGGTCATGCCAGCCATCAAGGCACCGGCCAGTTCGGAGCCGTGGACATCGGGGCGATGCAGGGCGGAATCTGGTGCGCGATCGCCGATGCTTCTATCTTCGGCGTAGAGCGCTGACTGCAGGCCGATCGCTGCGCGAAATCTGTGGGCGTGAAGCAACGCCAGATGGAGCACGACGCGTCCGCCGATCGAACACCCCATGACGACCGGCTTGTCAAGTTTGAGGGCGTCGCAAACGGCCAAGATCGTCGCGACATACCGGTCCGTCGTGAGTTCGTAGACTTCCTTTTCGAATCCGGCGGGTGGAGAAGATTTGCCATGCCATGGTAGATCGAAAGCAATGACACGGAAACGATTGATGATATCGGGATCATTGAGAATGTGGCGATACTGGCGACCATCGCTGCCGGCGGTGTGCAAACAGACGAGCGGGATGCCCGTGGCAGGACCCGCCTCTTCGAAGTAGATGCGATGCGCGCGCCCTGCGAGTGTGAGCCGGACGTAGCGGCCCGAGATTGGGTCGAACGTTGGCAGATTATTGGTGACGGCTGCGATTGGTTCTTCGACGCCGAGGTTTGCAAACAGCAATTCGAGCAGCATGTGGTGCTGCTGGAATTTCACCATGTCGCCAGTGACGACAAGGTTTTGCGTGCGGCGCATGGTTGACAACGTCTGGAAGCCCGGCCGGGCATCGGCCTTGCGAAGTTCTGCCCAAGCCTCGGGAGCCGCGGATAGCGTGATGTCTGCTGATGGTGTCGTCGACGATGCTTCGAGAGCGGCGCCCTTCTTGTCGATGGTCAATACGGTATATTCGTCGCCCGCCCGAAGGAGGACGGTAAGCGGGCCAAACCTCAGGTGGTGCTTAATGCTGGGGTTCGCAGTAGCGCGCTCGACAGCATATGTGAACAAGCTTGAAGTCATTTGCGCAGGCGCTCCTCGGAAAATGGCCTTGGGCCGCTGGAATGCATTGTCTGTCGTTTCGACCAAGGACTGAGCGCGCTATGAAAAAATCTGACCCACGAATCTTGCTGACACTCAAATGTACATATCGAGGGTGTTGTAGTCCTTGAGGATTGTTTCACGCGCCTTTTCCGACCATCGATTAGATTCTTCTTTGCCGACCATCGGTTCATAGGTGTAGCGCTGTTCCGTCGGGTATTTCTGTGCGCGCGCGTCGATACCAAGTTGAATGATGCGGCAACGTTCGTTGATGCGCTCCTGCGTGTAGGTTTCAACTTCGCCCGTGAGCCTCGCAGTGGTGACATTGGCGACGCGTTTGTGCGGAAAGAAGCCGGCGTTGAGCGTCACGCGTCGGTCGGGTGACGTGTTGGCGAAAGAACCATGCACACATTGACGATTGAGGACAAAAACATCTCCGGCATTGCAGACCAACGGCACGGCGTTGTCGATACGCTCTGATCCGCTTTCAGCGACAAGTTGCTTGATGTCTACTTTACCGAGCTTGTGACTGCCAGGGAGTACCCAGACGCAATTGGCAGGGGTGCTGGGATAGAGCTGCGTCATTGAATTGAAGCCATGCGCACCTTGATCCCAATCCGGTGCGTCCCAATGGGTGGTGCCGTCCTGGTGCCAAGCGATTGACGGTCCAAGGCCCGGCTCTTTAATGAAGGCAACCTCATTGTAGGGAACGAAATCGACCCCATTGATGGCCTCGGCGATGGCCAGGATGCCTGGATGGCCATAAAGCCGCAGGCAAGAGTCCATCAGGTGAAGATTGCCGTCGAGCAACTGCACGGTCCATTCAGGTGCGTCTTCGTCGGGTTTGGGACCAACCATGGCGACCGGATGCCGGCCCTTGTTCTTGGTCGTGCCGCCATACGGGTCGCTGAGCGGCTTTGCGTAGCGGTAGGGTGACTTCTTGAACTCGCGGCCTTCGGCAGGTCGGCCGTTACGCGTCGTGTCGCCGTCGGGCACCGCCGGGGCGCCGGCAATAACTCGATCGACATCGTTACGGAGTTCTGTGATCTCTTCAGCACCGATGACATTGGTGAAGACATAGAATCCGTGCTGCCAGTATTCCTTGAGAATATCTGGATGCAATTTGCCGTTTGTGGCGTAGCGGATGGGGCCGCGGTTGCCGAGGGCGTAGGCACGGGTTTCACCGGCTTTGACATAGTCTTGCATGGTGGCGGCGTGATCGGCGGCGGTAACGGTGGCGGCTTGGGCTGCGGCGGTCATGCTCGTCCTCCGGAACTGATGGTCTTTGATCGACTGTCGCGCTGTTCATGTGGTTTGCGCAATTGGTCAGGATTATCGATCAGGCGGGTGATGTCGGCAATGGATTCGGTTGGCGACGTCGTGGATTGGTGCAAGAGAGTTGGACCAGTGATCTTGGGGGAGGCTTTCAGTTGAGTTGGGGCGGTTGTCAATGTTGTGTACGGTATGAGCAGTGATGCGCGGAAGTTTGCACCTGCAGCGGCGCGCAATCGTGAACCGATTTTTGAGGTGCTCCGGCCCTTGCTGCCAGAACGCGGCCTCGTCCTAGAGATTGCAAGTGGCTCTGGTGAACATATTACTGGCTTGGCAGAGGGGAGCGCATCGGATGTTGTGTTCCAGCCGAGTGACTCCGATGCCGATGCCCGGCGCAGCATTGATGCCTGGACGCGAGAACTCGGTTTGGCGAACGTGCGGCCGGCCATATTGCTCGATGCGGCGTCGGAGAACTGGGCGGTTGGGCACGCGAACCTCGTTTTCTGCATCAACATGATCCATATTTCGCCGTGGCAGGCGACGGAGGGATTGTTTCGTGGTGCGGCCGGCGCACTGTCGCTTGATGGTGTTCTGTTTACTTATGGACCCTATCGGCGTGGGGGAGCGCACACCTCTCCGGGCAATGAGGCGTTTGATATGGATCTTAGGCGAAGCAACCCGGCCTGGGGAATTCGTGACGTCGAGACCGTGTCGGACCTGGCGGCGAACTGCGGTTTCTCGGCGCCTGAGATTGTCGAGATGCCCGCCAACAATCTCTCGCTGGTATTTCGACGCCAATGATTGGATCGGCACACTATGTTCCGTCCTGAGCCTTGCGCAGCGCAGCGGCCAGAGCCGACTCCCCGTTCGGTACGGCCGCGCGTGGCGGTGGTGGGGCTGATCGCGGTTTATCCCTTGGGGGATGCGGAACACCGCTTCGATCGATATTGCCGGATTTCATTGTCAGGCCGATGCGTTTTCGGTTTACGTCGACGTCTTTCACGCGAATCTTGACGACATCGCCTGCTTTGACAATCTCGCGCGGGTCTTTGACGAAGCGATCGGCCATTTCGGAAATGTGTACGAGGCCGTCCTGATGGACTCCGACATCGACGAAGGCGCCGAACGCGGTGACGTTGGTAACAACGCCTTCAAGGCGCATACCGGGTTTGAGATCAGAGATCTGCTCTACGCCGTCCGCGAAGGTGGCGGTCGAAAACTCGGGACGGGGATCGCGCCCGGGCTTTTCCAGTTCGGCAAGGATGTCGGTGATCGTTGGGACACCGAAACGGTCGTTGGCGAAGTTTTCGGGATGCAGCGATTTCAAGAAAGCACTGTCGCCAATCATCGATTTTAGCGATTTGTTGGTTGTCTTGGCGATGCGTTCGACGACCTCATAAGCCTCCGGATGTACGGCTGAACTGTCGAGCAGGTTCTTGCCGCCCATGATACGCAGGAAGCCGGCCGACTGTTCGAATGCCTTGGGTCCGAGGCGGGCGACCTTCTTGATTTCGGTGCGCTTCTTGAAGGCTCCGTTTTCGTTGCGATGAGCGACGATGTTTCCTGCGATCGTGGCATTAAGCCCGGCGATATTGGCGAGCAGCGGCGCCGAGGCCGTGTTGATGTCGACTCCGACAGCGTTGACGCAATCTTCGACGGCGGCGGTTAGCGACCGGGCCAGATCGGTTTGGTTGACGTCGTGCTGGTATTGGCCGACGCCGATGGCCTTCGGCTCGATCTTTACGAGTTCGGCGAGCGGGTCCTGCAGGCGGCGGGCGATCGACACGGCGCCGCGCAGGGACACATCAAGATCGGGGAACTCGTCGGCGGCGATCTGCGAGGCCGAATAGACCGAGGCACCTGCCTCCGAGACCATGATCTTGGTCAGTTTGTCATCCGTCAGCCGTTTCAGGAGATCGCCCGCCAGCCTATCGGTTTCACGGCTGGCGGTGCCGTTGCCGATTGCAACAAGCTCGACGTCATACTTGGTACAGAGTGCGGCAAGCTTCGAGAGAGAGCCGGACCAGTCGTTGCGCGGCTCGTGCGGATAGATGGTGGCCGTATCGAGCAGCTTGCCGGTTTTGTCGACGACGGCGACCTTGACGCCTGTGCGAATGCCCGGATCGAGGCCCATGGTGGTGCGGGCGCCGGCGGGCGCGGCGAGCAGGAGGTCTTTGAGGTTGGACTTAAAAACGTCGATGGCGGCGGTGTCGGCGGATTCCTTGAGGCGGGCCAGGAGACCGGTCGTCAATGACGGATGCAGTCGGGCTTTCCAGGCGACCTTGACACTGTCGACGAGCCAGGCATCGGCGGCTCGGCCCTGGTCGGCGATACCGCTGGCCGCCATGATCTTCAAGATGGCCGGGTGCAGCGCCTTCGGATCCTCGGGCAGCTCGACGTCGAGCGCGAGGTCGAGGATGTCTTCGTTGCGCCCGCGCAGCAGCGCCAACGCCCGGTGCGACGGCATCTGGCGGATGTCCTGGGAAAACGCAAAATAGTCGGAAAACTTGGCGCCGGCGGCGTCTTTGCCCTTGGCGACACGCGATGACAGCTTGCCGGCCTGCCACAACCATTCACGCAGGTTGCCAACCAGTTTCGCATTGTCGCCAATGCGCTCGACCAGGATCGCACGGGCACCGTCGAGAGCCGCCTTGGCATTGGTGATGCCGGCGTCGCCGTTGAGGAACCTTTCCGCGTAGCGATCGGGCTCGCGCGTCGGATCGGCAAGCAAGGCATCGGTCAACGCCTCGAGCCCGGCTTCGCGGGCGATTTGGGCCTTGGTGCGCCGCTTTTGCTTGAACGGCGCATAAATGTCTTCGAGCGTGACCTTGTCGACTGCCGCCTCGATGTCGCGCTCGAGCTCAGGCGTCAGTTTGCCCTGTTCGCTAATGGCCTTGAGGACGGTCGTGCGGCGTTCGTCGAGCTGACGCAGATAGTCGAGGCGCGATTCGAGCGTGCGCAGCTGCGTGTCATCGAGGCCGCCGGTCTTTTCCTTGCGGTAGCGCGCAATGAACGGGACGGTGGCGCCCTCACCGAGGAGCTCGACGGCGGCGCCGACCTGGCCGACCGCAACGTCGAGTTCCCGGGCGATCCTGGTGTTGATGGCAGACATCAGCGTTTCCCTCACTCGATGATACTGGCCCGCGACGGGTCTGGCTTATAACATCGAGGGTGGAGGGCTGCCATCCATGTTTTGGAGGTGTGGACGACCGTCGGCGACGGGCTCAAAAGGCGGGGACGGAGTGCTGGATGCGGGATGGGCAGGTGCTGCGCCTGGACGAGCGCTGGCGCTTCGCGCGGAGACCGCCGAAGGCATAAGGGGTACGGGGCGACAACCGACCGCGTCCGTAGATTTTTTTAAGCGGCTGGTTGCCGCCCCGTGCAGGATTTATCGCTGAGACACGCCTCTTTTAAGCTGCGGGCACCTGGGACTCTCACCACAGGCAGGACGGCAGGGCGTCACTATAACGCCGCGCGTACGTTGCGCCGGCGCGTGACCTGCAGCCCGCCCCCTCTGATGGTCGCCACCGGTCAGCAGCCCCTTCGTGGACGGGATGTATTGATTTTACGAGAGCCACAAAGGGGGAGGATAAGCGATAGGTAGGGTTAATGTGGGTCAGCTTGCGCCGGTAAACGCGCGCTGCAGTGGTGGCGCTCCGGCCTCGCTCAACGCGCCTTCGTTGGCTGCCTACGCGCCGTGCTTGGCAACCAGAAAGTCAACGATCGCTCCCACAAAAGTGGCGAGGAGCTGAGAGTTCAAAATCACCCATAGGTCTTGAAGCGATACATCCAAACAAAGTCTTATGGTCCATCGAAGCCGTATCCTCTGCTATTCAGGCAATTTTGCACGCGCCAACGTGACGTCACTTGAACAACTTATGACACTTTGCTCACGATGCCGTCAGGACACTGTCATCGGTTCAAGATTATTTTCAGGCACGGATCAGACAGCCAAGGAGGCCAGCCGGTGCTCGGGAGGAAACGCACGAATGCCTTTTGAAACGATCTGGCGTACATGGACACTCATTACGTTCTATGAGGTCAATTATGCCAACCTGAGAGGCAAGGAATTCATGAACACTCCGCTGGCGATACAACACCAAAAGCTAAAGGAAGGCTTATGCTTTGGTTGGAGCACGCACTGGTTACGCAGCCATATAGATCGTCCCAACGAGTTATGGTTAGAGCGCCTGACACACCTAGCCAAGCGGCTTGGTAGCGCCGTTGCTATCCAGTTCATCCATAGTGAAAGCCGTGCTGCGCTTGAGCGTAAAAAACCAAATGTCGAATAGTCAGTCATTGAAATCTACGATGACGCTGCAAGCTGCAATGACGCTGTAAGATTCAATGCAGTTGTTCGAGCTTCAAGGCTGAACTTCGAACACTTTTTTTAATCGTTGACCCGATGGAACCGATCAGCCTCTTGAGGTTCCAATCCAACCTGAAAAATCTCGACTGCTACCTACTGAGGGTCATCGGTACGAAACGGGCTCCGCTCGAGGATCGAATCTATCATGCTACTACGCTCGTACATGATGATACCGGCATACCACACACTCCAGCCTGCCTTGCCGGGTATGCGATGGCAGGCAGCGGCGTACAATAGAGGCAGCCTGACGGCATCTTGAACCCGGCATGAAGCAATGTTCATACAGGCGACAAGACGCCGTCACTGAATCAGCCATACACTTCAATGCTGAGCAGCGCTGAAGTGAACAACAAAGGAACGCTGATGCCATTCGTGATTGGGTTGCCTGGAATCATCGCAGCGCCAAGCCCAGACCTTTCAGTTGGTGCCGGGCCAACGCCGGTCATTCGACCCTCCGTCAAGGTGGCGCTGTGTATGAAGTGGCTGTTTCTGAAGATAACAGCTTCGAAGCAGAAACCGGTCGCGCGCGTGGCGGCTACATTCGAAGGTTTTGACGAATTGAAAGCCCAGACGGCGGCGACCATGCGATCCGTGGATCTCGCCCTGGTGCCCGCCGTCGGCCGGTGTCACAAGCTGCGTCTCGACGAGCCAACCACAATCGATGCATCGGGGCTCAGTGCGCTGGCGGACAGCCTGCAGATCAAGCACAGCGCGGTCATCTGTATCTTTACGAGTTCGAAGAACTTCTCCTATCCCGTCGCCGGCTATCGATCGGGCGGTACGCTTGGCAAGAACCCGCATATCTATCTGTTTTTTCCAGGTTTCGGCGAGTTCAAAGGCATCAAGACGTCCGAGTTCAGCAAGTTTGGTGGCGCCTTGGACAGAGGTGTCAAGCTGGAAGGGTCCGATCGGATCGTCAGTGCAAGTTTGTTTCAGGCGCACACTTTCACACTCGCCGATGCATTGAACGAGCCGGGCAGTGACCATGAAGACAATGTCGATCTTGGCACGTTAACGCGTGCAGCGGCTGGCGGAGCCGTGCCCGGTCAGATCGTGGTCGAGGACGGTCAGCTTTCGATTGCCGGACTGGCACAATCGTTGGAGCAAAACAGCTCATAGAGCTCAGCCTATGCTCGAGAAACTCCTCGTCGTGTTCGTTCCGCCGATCGTACTGTTTGACGGCCTCGCGCGCTTCATGATCAGCGAGAAAATCGTTGAAGGACACACGGATCAACGCCTTACCTGCCGTGCTGCCGCGGTCGGATACATCCCGGTAGCCAAGACCGCTGCCGGCGCCGTCAGAGACCAGATTATGACGGCACTGGTGGCGGTGTATCGTTAGGCAATCTCTCTGGATCACATCACATATCGACCGAAACATAAACGCTGGTCGGGCTTGCATGGGCAAGCGCGCGCCGCAGTGGTGGTGCTTCGGCTTCGCTCAACGCGCCTTCGTTCGCCGCAACCAGGCCCGCAGATCAACCATGACCTTGACCGTTGCCGCAAAGACGAGCGCGCAAAGTGCCACCTTTGACAGCGTCTCCATGGTTCCCTCGATCAGAACGCTGTGGACGATGCTGCAAACGACAATTACGGCAGCGAGAAACGTGTGGCCGACGCGAAACGTTCGCGGTCGCAGTTGTCGCCGCTGGCGGAGCGCGACCAGAAGCGCGACGGCGAAGACGGCCCACATGGCGATCACGCCCCAGGCGGAGAACGGCGTCGGCGAAGCGAAGAGAAGAGCGTCTATCACGTCGGGCGGGCTGGTGAGCCAAAGGCCCGCGACGTGAATCACGACGGCCGCGACCAGGAGGCTACCGATCCAGCGATGGGCGCGTCGGCTGGCGTGAGTCGACAATCCCGGCAAGTATCCGCCGATCAACAGGGGCTGAACCAGCATGAGGTTCAGTGCGATAACTCCCGCAAAACCGGCCGCTATATAAATCGGATCGCGCCAAGCCAGTAACGGGCTTGCCGCGGCGGCGGCGATCGGTAGAACTATGGCTGCCGTAAGGGCAATCCAGATCAGGGACGCCCGGACCCATTTCAACCATCTTGAACCCAACTCGGTCAGACCGGCTGCAGCACGAAGTGCGCCTCAAGGCTGGTGTCTTTTGCGCTCGGCATCACCGGCCGCAGGAAGACGGTCTTGAAGTCACCACTGTCATAGGCCAGATGGCCGTGTGGTTGGCCAAAGGCGGGCACGATCTGCGGCATCTCAAGCCGGAAGTTCCCGTTCGCATCCGTCAGTGTGGCGCCGTGACTGTGCGGGTCGCGTTCGTGACCTTCGGTCGTGTGCGCCCAGATCTGAATGCGCTGCCCCGCAAGCGGGGCCCCGTCGCCTGCGCGGCGCACGGTACCTGACATCCAGAAGCCGCCACCGCCGATCCGTTCCACGATCGGCGCGCCGCGGCGGTAATTGTTTGAGCCCCCGCGCATCGGGTGGGTGGGCGCGAGTCCTCCCGCCTGGGCGGGCAGGAGGAGGCCGGCAACTGCCGTTGCAGCGACTGAGCCGCCTGCTGCGAGGAGATGCCGGCGATTGAACAGTTCAGTAGTCATGAGGAAATCCTCCTAACGAGTGTGCAGTCGCTTGGCCAATGGAAGGGGCCGCTGCAAAGGCATCACACTGTACCGGTGCGGAATTCTAGCGTGTTTGCAACCGATTCCCAACCAATGGGAGTGGCGGTATCCGATCAACAACGCCCACGGTTGCGTGATGGATCACAGCGGGCTGTCTCGCCAACGCCGTTTGGCGGTTGAAACCTTAAAGTTTTGACGACGGCAAGGCGACACCGGTGGCGGATGCCAAAAAGTCTGTTTGGGGTCGCAACATCCGCACGTCGCAGCGGGCCAATCTTGGAATTCGCTTCGTCGCCGAGGCTGTCATCTATTGCCGGCCTGTTCTGACTTGTAGAGCGCAAAGTGCTCGAAGTGACCGACAGAACGTCCGTCGGAGCCCGACTACACGATGGCGGGCCGGCGCACAACTCGTAGGTTGCCCAGGAAATTGGAGGCAACGGGTTCGCACTGCTTGGCGCAGCTCGACCAAATTGGAACATCGCTTCATCAAGCCTTCAATAAGAAACAAGTCTCACCCAGCATGTAAGTCATTCTTTATCGCCTGCCATGTAAAACATCTGACGGCAGATATTCGTCGATCCAGGCTCTGCTTGTGATCGATTGACGCTTTTGCTGCAGCGAAATGAATTCGCGCACCTGCTGCCGATCAACGGCCTGCTTCACTCCGAACAACTGTCCAGCGCATCAACGTGCATGTGCGTTTCGTTTACTTCCTCAGCGATCATGCGATACGGCGCTTCGACAGCAAAATGCGCAAGGGACGCCGTATGCTTTCTCCAATCCTGTCCCGAGTCGTTCGTCTCACCGACAAACTCTTGAGCAGCGGCAATGCGCGCGACGACCGCGCCGAAGTGTCTGGCTTAACCGAGGTTGTTGATGTTGCAATCCAGCGCCATGATCGAGTCGGCGAAGTGTCGATTGGCATCGCCCAAGCCTCAGTCGCTGCATTCATACTGTCGCTTCATTTGATTTCTGCGGTTCGCCACAACTTCGAGTCGCTCAGTTTTCTCGTCGTTACGTTGCTCTGCCTTTTGACCGTTTCCTCGATTGCACGCATCAGGCTGGCACAAAAACCAGAATTTGATGACAAGGCGTTTTCCGCTCTGACTGTTGTGGATGGCTGCGTTCTTGTGGCCGTCATTTGGGCGTTTGGCGTGGCCTACAATCTCCCGCCCGAAGCCAGTTTCAAGTCTCCGACCATCGCGTTCTTGTTCACATTCGTTGCAATGCGGGCACTGCGTTTCAGCGGCAAAGCCGTCATTTTGTCAGGCGTCGTCGTCATTGCTGCATGGGTCGGAGCGATCGGTCTTGCTCATCTGCTCTCATCAGGTTTGGCGGTTGTGACGCAGTACGAGCAGTACTTGATCAACAACGTCCTCCTTGTCGGAGCTGAAGTTGAAAAAGTCGTGGCGATCCTTGCCTTGGCGATCTGTGTTGCCATTGGCGCGCGGCGTGGTCGCGGCATGGTTGAAGATATTGTCCGCTCGCAAGCTGACATGCAGCATATGGCCCACCACGACTCCCTGACCGGCCTGCCAAACAGGACTCTTTTCAACCTGCGGCTTGACCGGGCAATGGCGCGGACACGGCGCGGTGAACCCAGTGCGGTTCTGTGCCTGGATCTGGATCGCTTCAAATCCGTCAACGACACACTGGGACATCCCGTCGGCGACAAACTTTTGCAGGGCGTCGCCCAGCGCATCCAGTCACAAATCAGAGAGATTGACACGCTCGCAAGATTGGGTGGGGACGAATTCGCCATTATCCAATCCAGCTTGGACGACCCCAACGCACCTGCACGATTGGCTGGACGAATCATCGAGCTGCTTAAGCAACCTTTCGAGATCGACGGACATGTCGTTGTGACCAATACAAGCGTGGGGATCGCAATTGCCCCACTAGATGGAGAGAAATCCGACCAACTCGTCAAAAATGCGGACCTGGCACTCTATCGCGCCAAACTAGATGGCCGGGCGACTTACCGGTTCTTCGAGGCGGCAATGGACGAGGAGATGCAGGCGCGCCGCGAGATGGAGCTGGACCTGCGCGCCGCGCTCGCATTGGACCAGTTGGCAGTCCACTATCAACCCTTGGTCGATCCAAAGCTTGGCGAGGTGACTGGGTTCGAGGCGCTTATCCGCTGGTCCCATCCAACGAAGGGTTTCGTATCGCCAGCAGACTTCATACCGCTTGCCGAAGAAGTCGGCTTCATCGGAGAAATCGGTGAAACGGTGCTGCGTAAAGCGTGTCGTGATGCGATGGACTGGCCGCAATCGATCAGCATTGCGGTAAACCTTTCTCCAAAGCAAATCATGGACGTCAATCTGTGCCGAACAGTGCGAAACGTGCTGTGCGAAACCGGGCTGCCGCCAAGTCGCCTCGAACTCGAGATTACCGAGACGAGCCTGATTCAGGATTCAGGCAAAGTGGCGGAAACGCTGGCTCAGCTGCGGGCCATCGGCATCAAGATTTCACTCGATGACTTCGGCACTGGCTACTCGTCGCTTAGCCACTTGCAGAATTTCCCGTTCGACAAGGTTAAGGTCGATCGGTCATTCGTGGACAGGATCGCGGATGAAGATGACGCACGCTCTATCGTTCGCGCCGTGCTCAAGCTCAGTAACGATCTCGGGTTGAAGACGACTGCAGAAGGTGTGGAGCAGGAGGATCAACTCGAGATTCTGCAAAACGAGGGCGTCTGCGAGGTTCAAGGCTATCTCTACAGCGCGGCACGACCGGCAAGCGACGTGCCCAAGCTCATTCAGGAGATATCGCGGAAGTTCGCAATGCCGGATGCGGCAGCCTGAGTTCGCGATATGCGGGGATGTCCGAGGGGATCGTTCGTGCCATATTTCTCGTTGTCGCGAAATAGCTACAGACATCGCATCGGCGCGTCCCACCTTGTGGGTCGCGACACCAGGCTTGTCGCCGATCCATTTTTCCTCCAACCAAATCCGCCTCGGCAAAATGGTTCCATAAAAGGCTGACGCGCTTTAGCAGTCACCCCGCGTTGCCTCACATCCCGAACACCGCAATGTGTCCGCGCGTGCTTTGCGCCGGCTTTTTGCCCTCCCCACGTAAACATTGACGGGTCGCGTCTCGCCAGTCCGGCAGTTGCCAGGACGGCGTGGTGCCGACCGCAAGGCAACAGCGAAAGGAATGATCATGTATAAGCGATTGATCGGGGCGGCACTGGTGTTCGGGATGGCAGCGACGCCGCCGCCGGCTGCAGCGCAAACCCACCTCAGATGTGCGGACCGCGCGAGCATCGTCGGGACGCTCGAAAAGAAGCATCGCGAAAGCGCCATCGGAATTGGGCTCTCCGGGCCGCAGGCGGTGTTCGAGGTGTGGCGCGCCAAACGCTCGGGAACGTGGACGATTACGGTGACGCGGCCGAACAACACGACATGTATCGTGGCCGCCGGCAGCAACTGGCTCGAGGCCGGGCCCGAGGCACCGAAATCCGTGCGGCATGCGGCGGCCAAGCGGTGATGGTACACGCGATGCGACGGCCTCCAACCGGGCTCGCCGCCGGGCGGCACGACCGTTCGGGAATGCGCGTGATGCCGCCGCCACCTATTCGGCGGCGATGACCTGCGGGGCACCGTCGGCGGTGCGCTGGCCGCGGACGAGTTCGCCGGGCAACTGGCCGGTCGCCTCGCCGCCACGGTAGGTGACGGCGCCGGAAACGATCGTCGCGTCGTAGCCGGTGGCCTTTTGCAGGAGGCGGCGGCCGCCGGCGGGCAGGTCGTAGGTGACGTACGGTTTGCCGAAGCTGACATTGTCGTAGTCAATGACGTTGAGGTCGGCCTTCTTGCCAACGGCGATGACGCCGCGGTCGTGCAGGCCGGCGGCATCGGCGGTGTCCGAGGTCAGGCGGCGGATGATCTCGGGCATCGAGAAGCGGCCGCGCTCGCGGCCCCAGTAGGTCATCAGCCAGGTTGGGAAGCCGGCGTCGAGGATGAAGCCGACGTGGGCGCCGCCGTCGCCCAGGCCCATAATGACGTTGCGCTCGGAAAGCATGGTCTCGACGACCGACATGTCGAAGTTATAGTAGTTGACGAGTGGCGAATAGATAAAGCCGCGGCCTTCGTCCTCGAGCAGCAGGTCGTAAGCGACCTCTTCCGGCGTACGGCCCTCGCGCTCGGCCATGGCGGCGACCGAATCGTCGCGCTGGGGCAAGTAGTTCGTTTCGCCAAAGCGGAACATCTGCGTCCACATCATGCGTTTGATGAGCGGGAACGTCGAACCGGTGAAGCGGTCTTCGGAGAGGATTTTCTTGCGCGTTTCGGGATCGCGCATGGCGCTGACGCGCTCGGCCAGCGGAAGACCGGCGATCGACTTGTAAGTCGGGGTGCCGGAGAACGGGTTCTGCGAGCCTTCGAGGCCGAGCAGCAGGCCGATGGCGCGCGGCGCGGTGACCGGGCGGATCGAATGACCGTCGCGGATCGCGTCATTGGCGTAGCCGAGCAGCTCGCGCCAGACCTCGGAGCGGGCCGCTTCATGGCGCTGGTTGAGGGTGAACACGGCCGGGCGGCCCGAGATTTCGACGACGCGGCGCAGCATCGCGAACTCGCTGGCAGCGTCTGGCTCATTCCAGTCGGAGACGATCTCGATGAAACCGGAGCCGGCGTCGCGCATGCCAAGGGCGATGCCGATCAGCTCGTCCTCGTTGGCCTTGAGGGTGGGCGTGTACTCGCCGCTGAGGCTCTTGTGGCTGATCGTGCGCGAGGTCGAGAAGCCAAACGCACCGGCGCGCATGGCTTCGGCGGTGATGCGGCGCATCTCGGCGATGTCGGCTTCGGTGGCGGCCTCATGGCGGATGGCGCGTTCGCCCATCACGAAGACGCGGATGGCGGCGTGCGGCAGCAGCGCGCAAACGTCGACATCGCGGCTGCGGTTCTCGAGAGCGGCGAGATATTCGGGGAAACTCTCCCATTGCCAGTCGAGGCCCTCGTGCAGCACCGGGCCGGGAATGTCCTCGACGCCCTCCATGAGTTCGACGAGCTTGATGCGGTCGGCCGGCTTGCACGGTG
Source organism: Hyphomicrobiaceae bacterium (assembly GCA_051010015.1). Classification (GTDB taxonomy): domain Bacteria; phylum Pseudomonadota; class Alphaproteobacteria; order Rhizobiales; family Hyphomicrobiaceae; genus CAJQQK01. The sequence continues at coordinate 1,910 of JBPCVZ010000144.1, read as the reverse complement.
CAAAGCCGACGCCGCAGTTGCCCATGACGACGGTGGTGACGCCGTGCCACGCGGACGGGGCGAGGTGCTCGTCCCAGATCGCCTGGCCGTCGTAGTGGGTGTGGATATCGACGAAGCCGGGGGTGACGATGCGCCCGCTGGCGTCGATTTCTTCGCGACCCTGACCGTCAACCTGACCGACGGCGGCGATGAGGCCGTCCTTGACGGCGATATCGCCCTGGAACGTGTTGTCGTTGCCGGTGCCGTCGACGATCGTGCCGCCGCGCACGACCAGGTCAAATTCCGGGGCCATCGCGCGTCCTCCTCATGTGATGCGTTGGATGCCTGATTTGCCGGGACGATCGGTCAGTTGCGCAGAGCTGTCAACCACAAGGGGAATAGTTGGCGACGTCGGCGGATGACAGGGCACGTCGGGCGTGATCCAAGGGTCGGGCTGTGCGTAGACTTACCATAAGCTACACGGGAGCCGACCATGCGTATCACTGCCGTCCTACTGATTGCATTTCTGGCGCTGTCCGGGCCGGTCGCGGCGCAAGCGCCAATCCTGCAGCCGAGCGCCGATCTGACGCCGGAAGATGTCATTTCGATCCAGCTCAAGGCACTGAGCGAGGCGGAGAACGACCGGGAGACAGATAGCGGCGTGGCGCGGGTGTGGGCGTTTGCGCACCCCGCCAATCGCGTCGTGACAGGGCCCCTGGCGCGGTTCAAGCGGATGTTGCAAAGTGCGCAGTACCGGGCATTGATCGGTCACCGGTCGCACCGCATGCGGCAAGTGTCATTGAGCGATGACAAGGCGCACTTCGCAATCAAGGTGACGAGCAGTGATGGCGATGTGTTCGGGTACAGCTGGCACCTCGGCAAGGTCGATGCGGGCAGCTACAAGGGCATGTGGATGACGACCGGCGTGGCGCTGGTTGGCAAACTGGGACGATCGCTGTGATGAAAACGACAGCTGTGAGCGCGGACTACGATAACGGTATCGCGCCACGTGCCGCGCTCGGCGTCGTCGTGTTGCAGACCGATGAGACGCTGGAGCCGGAACTGCGCTCGGTGCTCGGGGAGGACCATGTTGCGCTCTATCACAGCCGCATCCCGAACAGCGATGACGTGACGGCGGAGACGTTGCAGGCGATGGCCGAAGAGATGCCACGCGCGCTGAGCCTGCTGCCGATCAGCCGGCCGCTGGATGTTGTCGCCTACGCATGTACGTCGGCATCGACGGTGATTGGACCGGACAGGGTTTCCGAAATGATCCGGGCGGCGCATCCCGCAGCGGAGACGACGAATCCGATTTCGGCAGTGATCGCGGCGTGTCGCCATCTCGGAGTTCGGCGGCTTGGTCTACTGACACCCTATTCGCTGGATGTGTCGGCCCGGATGCAGGCCTTGCTCGAAGACGCCGGCATCGAGATCGCGGCGTTTGCGTCGTTCGAAGAGGCGAGTGACGAGCGGGTGGCGCGACTGGCGCCGGCTTCGGTTCGTGCAGCGATCGGCGAGGTGGCGCGCAGTGCGGATGTCGATGCGGTGTTCGCGTCATGCACGAACCTGCAGACGTTCAGTATCATCGATGCCGCCGAAGCTGATATTGGCAAACCCGTGATCTCGAGCAATGCGGCGCTGGCATGGGACATGCGGCGCAAGGCCGGTCTCGGGTCGATCACGGATGGGCCAGGGCGGCTGCTGCAGGGGCGAAGCTGATTGGCGGTTTCACCGCAATGACGCGGGCGCTTTCCTCGCGCACGTGCCAAAGGGCGTTCGGTGGACTGATGGTTCCGATCCATCAGCTGCTTCGGCTTCACGCATTGGGACGCACGCGGTCCAGGGACACCGTCCCTGGTCGGGATGGGGGAAGGGCTGAAGGCCCTTCGCGGTTCACCCGCAGGGTGAAACAGGCCAGCGGAATAATCCCA
>JBPCVZ010000143.1:0-9917 GCA_051010015.1 Hyphomicrobiaceae bacterium | reverse complement strand
GGCGCGCACCAACGTCTGCGGGATCTGCTCGGTGAAGAGAAAGCCGCCCGTTGGGAGACCGGGCACTTCGCTTTCATCAATGTGTGGCGCCCGATCGAGAATCCGATCAACAGCGCGCCGCTGGGCTTCGTGCGTCCCCGGTCAGTCGATGCCCAGGACTGGTTGACGATCAAGCTGATCTACCCCGACCGCCTCGGATCGATCCTGGGACTGGTCGCGAATGACGCCCACGAGTGGGTCTATCTCTCGAAGATGACGCCGGACGAGATCGCCCTGTTCAACATCTATGATAACCGTGGCAAGCCTTCCATCGCACATAGTGCGCTCGACAGGGTCGAGGACGACACCATTGATGTCGTCAGGAAGAGTATCGAAAGCCGTACGCTCGTTCACTACTGAGGGACCAGAATGCTCGAAGGACTGCCTCGAAGATGACCCCGAAGCACCCGCCCAACCCATCCATCTCGGCAACCGTTCAGGCGTGCAAGCTCTTCTCGACCATCTGAAATCACTCGATGAGGCCTGGATCAAACACGTCGCACTGGATTTGCGGTTCAGTCAGGCCGATATCGAAACAACCTTCCAACGCCTAGCAGACCACATCGTGCCGAACTATTCAGGACAAGGAACCTAACCGAATGACAAAAACAATCCTCGTAACCGGCTCTACCGACGGTATCGGATTGGAAACCGCAAAGCTGCTCGCCGCCAAGGGCCACGCGGTTCTGCTGCACGGGCGCAGCGCGGCCAAGCTTGAGGTGGCCGCCGGCGAAGTTTCAGCGCATGCGAAAGGCGGGCAGATTGAGTCAATCGAATCCTACGTCGCTGACTTGTCGAAGATCGCCGACGTTACCGCGCTCGCTGATCAGATCAAAGAACGGCACGACCACCTCGATGTCGTGATCAACAATGCCGGCGTGTACAAGACGCCTAATACCATCGCTGAAACCGGGCTTGACGTGCGCTTCATGGTCAACACGCTTGCGCCGTATCTGTTGACGCAGAAGTTGCTGCCCGTCATGAACGCGACAGGGCGGGTGGTCAACCTGTCATCGGCCGCCCAGGCGCCGGTCAATTTCGATGCTCTCGCCGGGCGCACGCGCGTGGATGACATGGAGGCGTACGCACAGAGCAAGCTGGCCCTCACAATGTGGTCAAACGCGTTGGCGCAATCGCGGACAGATGGGCCGATTTTGATCGCCGTCAATCCAGGTTCGCTGTTGGCGAGCAAGATGGTCAAGGAAGGGTTTGGCGTCGCCGGCAGTGATCTTGGAATCGGTGCCGATATCCTCACCCGCGCAGCGCTCTCCGAAGAATTCGCAGGCGCGAATGGCAAATACTTTGACAATGACGAGGGTCGCTTTGGCCCGCCTCACCGAGATGCGCTGGATGCCACGCAGTGTGACAATCTCGTACGTGTCGTCGAAGCCGTATTAGCTGATATTCAACGACAATAGTCATGGGCGTCAGGACAGCACTGTCGGCCTTCGAGAAAAGGTAGCAAAATTGAAGCGCGTCCTAATCTACTATGCACATCCCGGGCATCGAACGTCCGGGGTGAACCGCCCCATGGCAGAGGCTGCCCAATCGATAGAGAGGGTCACGTTCGTGGACCTATATCGTACATACCCTCGCCATGACATTAACGTCGTCGCCGAACAGGAACGCCTACTGGCCGCTGACATCGTGCTCTTCCAGTTCCCGGTGTTTTGGTATTCGACGCCCTCGATTATCAAGGATTGGCAAGACCTCGTTTTGCAGCACGGCTTCGCTTACGGCTCGGGTGGCGATCGGCTCGCCGGAAAACACATGATGATTGCCGTGACAGCGGCTGGACCGCAGCAAGCCTATACGCGTGATGGCTTTCAGCACTATCCATTGCGCACTTTTTTTACGCCCCTCGAACAAACGGCGCGACTGTGCCAGATGAATTTCCCCGCGCCTTACGTTCTGTATTCGTCCCTCAAAGCGCCGGAAACAGACCAAGTCAGGCCGCATGTCGATGGCTATATTCGCCTTATCGAGGCTTTACGCGACGAGAAGTATGACTTCGAGGCTGCCAACGCCGCTGACACGATCAGCTATGCGACGCTGCCCATCAAAGAGGATGGCTAACGATGGGTGAGCTACTGTTTCTGGCGTTCGTATTCCTTTGCGCGGGCGTTATTGCTGTTCCGCTCGCCACACGGCTCGGCCTTGGTTCTGTCCTTGGCTATCTGATAGCTGGCATTGTCATCAGTCCGCTCCTGGCAGCGTTCAAGGTCGACGTTGTCAGCGTTCAACATTTCGCCGAGTTCGGCGTTGTGATGATGCTGTTTCTCGTTGGGTTGGAACTGGAGCCTAGACTGCTCTGGGAGATGCGATCGCGTCTGCTTGGCCTCGGTGGGCTGCAAGTCGGCCTGACGGCACTCGCCATCACGGCGATCGCGATGCTGCTTGGACAATCCTGGAGCGTTGCGCTGGCTATCGGCTTGGTCCTGGCATTATCGTCGACGGCGATCGTTCTGCAGTCCCTGAACGAAAAGGGCCTCATGAAGAGCGATGGCGGTCAGGGTAGTTTCGCAGTCCTCCTCTTTCAGGACATCGCCGTTATCCCGATACTGGCGCTCATCCCGCTTCTTGCCCTGCCCGAACTGGCGGAAACCGTCGCCTCAGGTCACGGCAACGAGACGGACCATGGCCACACCATGAGCCTCGTTGCAGGTCTCGCTGGCTGGCAGCAGGCGCTGGTCACGCTTGCTGCGATTGCCGTCGTGGTCATCGGCGGGCGGTATCTGACGCGCCCGATGTTCAATTACATTGCAACGGCGCGCTTGCGCGAAATCTTCGTTGCAGCGGCGCTATTGTGGGTCATCGGAATTGCGCTGCTGATGACTTTGGTTGGCTTGTCACCGGCACTTGGTACGTTCCTGGCCGGCGTCGTGTTGGCCAATAGCGAGTATCGTCACGAACTCGAAAGTAACATCGATCCGTTCAAGGGGCTGTTACTGGGGCTGTTTTTCATCACGGTCGGCGCGAGCATCAATTTCGGCCTCCTGGGGGAGAACCTGGCAACCACTTTGCTGCTCACTTTCGGCCTTATCGCGCTCAAGGCGGCCGTGCTGCTGGGACTGGCCTATGCCTTCAATATAACCGGCTCCGATCGATGGCTCTTTGGCCTTGGACTGGCGCAGGCGGGTGAATTCGGCTTTGTCCTTTTGTCGTTCACAGTCGCCAACGCTGTCATACCAAAGCCGATCGCCGATCAGTTGCTACTGGTTGTCGCGCTGTCCATGCTGCTGACACCGGTTCTTTTTATTCTCTACGACAAAGTCATTGCGCCGAAATTCACAGCACAATCATCCGGCGAGGCGGACACAGATATCCCGGAAGGGTTGATAATCATTGCTGGCCATGGCCGCTTCGGCGGCATCGTAAACCGGATGCTGCGCGGGCTCGGCTTCGAACCAACCGTCGTCGACTACAGCTCGAGCCAGCTGGAATTGCTGCGGGCCTTTGACTTCCGCGCTTACTTTGGAGACGCCACGCGACCTGATCTCCTTCATGCTGCTGGAATCGATAGCGCGGAGATGCTTATCGTCGCTATTGATGATCGCGAACACATCACCGCACTCGTCCAATACGTCGTCCAAAACCACCCGCATGTCCACGTCGTCGCCCGCGCAATTGACCGGAGCCATGTCTATGAGCTTTGGGCTACAGGCTGCAGGGACATCGTTCGAGAGACATTTGACAGCAGTGTTCGTGCCGGCCGGTCAGCTATGGAAGCGCTTGGCATGCACCCGTTCGAGGCTGAGCGACGTGCGCGCCAGTTCGTCGACTTTGATCGCCGCACGCTTGCCGCTCTGGCAGATGTGTATGATCCCGAAGTTCCCCTTCACGAGAACCAGGAATACCTCGAACGCTCCCGAAAAATCCGCAAGGAGAACACTGCCCTCCTGAAGGGACACGATGAAGCCTATAGCGTGGGGACAGATCTCGGCTGGTCGCCACCGTCACTTGAAGATGTCGAGGCTGAGCGCGGTCGGGGCTGATGCTGGTATCGAAGCCTCCCGAAGATAAGAATGCGATGATTTCATTGAGACCGCATTTGTTCAGGTTAGTCGGACGCCGGTGCGCTGCCGTTGAGGTGCATGCACTGGTGGTCTGCCGCTGATGGAGGTGCTGACGCAGAGGCAGTTCGAATCCTAGCACCCTTCGGGCAAACTGCGGTACGGTCGGTCTACCTAAATTGCGGGCAACTACGGAGAGCTGCCAATGACACTGCCAACAGAAATGACATTTGTTGAACTTGATGGATTTGGCGGACCCGAAGTCCTCAAACCAGCCCGTATGGCCGTACCCCAGCCGGGCAGCTGTGAAGTTTTGATCAAGGTTTCCGCGGCGGGTGTTAATCGCCCGGACGTGCAACAAAGGTTGGGCCAGTATAACCCACCGCCGGGCGTCACAACTGTACCGGGATTGGAAGTTGCCGGTGAAGTCGTTGCATTGGGCATCGGTGCACAGCGCTACCAGATTGGTGACAAAGTCTGCGCGCTCGTGGCAGGCGGCGGTTATGCTGAATACTGTGTGGCGCCGGAACCGCAAACCCTACCGGTTCCGGACAATGTTTCACTGGCCGACGCTGGTGGCATTCCCGAAACCTTTTTTACAGTCTGGGCGAACGTCTATGACACAGCGGGATTGAAGCCGGAGGAAACACTGCTGATCCATGGTGGCTCGAGCGGCATTGGTACGACAGCGATCCAGCTTGCACATGCGTTTGGGTCGCGCGTGTTCGTCACCGCCGGCAGCGAAGCCAAGTGTCAGGCATGTCTTAATCTGGGAGCTGAACGGGCGATCAATTACCGGGATGAAGACTTCGTTGCTGTCTGTAAGGAGCTGACCGACGGCAAGGGCGTCGATGTGGTACTCGATATGGTCGGCGGATCATACGTTCAGAGAAATATCGATGTCATGAACTGGGATGGGCGCCTCGTGCAGATTGCATGGCTGGAATCGCCCAAGGTGGAAGCGAACTTCATGAAGCTGATGCTGAAGCGCTTGACCTGGACCGGCTCAACCTTGCGCCCCCGAACGATTGAGCAGAAGGGTGCGATTGCGCGGTCGTTGGAAGAAAAGGTCTGGCCTTTGATCAGCTCGGGCAAGGTTGTGCCTGTCGTGTACAAGACATTTCCCCTAGCCGAAGCAGCGGACGCTCACCGCCTTATGGAGTCGAGCGCGCATATCGGAAAAATACTGCTCGTTGCCGATGCCTAATCGGTCACTGCTCCGGCCGAGTTGCCTTTTTGAACAGAGTACGGGCATCGCCGTCCGATTGGAGATGAAACGACCCCCGACGCGTACGTCGACGCTACTCAGGCCGCCGCCGTTTTTTTGGCCGCGGTTGGTTCGCTTGGCTGCAAGAGAAAGACGATCAGTCCCTGCGATTCAATCCTTGATGTTCAGTGGTCGATCAACCATGTCCAGCGAAGGATAGATGTCGAGCAAGGGTGTTTCGTCGATATAGTCGATCGCGTCGATGAGAACCGAGCCAGGGTTTGATCGATGTTCAAGATGCCGACGGTTGCTATAGCGACTGGATTGGGACGAGCAGGCGATCGCGGCTCAAAAACGCCAGTGGCTTCGTCGCGATGGCGGGGGCGTTGGATGATGAGGTCGCGACGCGCTTGCTGCATTCAGTAGAGAACCATTGCGTGCTCATGTCCATCAAGACCGTGCAAACCTCGGCGCCACGGTTCATAAGTTTCGATCCTTGCCGGTGCGCCTCTTTCGCGCGCTCGCCGGTTGTTCTTTGGGCAATCGGACCTAGTTTTCCACGGCGAACGGAACTTGCCTATAAAAACGACCGCAGCGTCGGCTACCTCGGCTGGGTCAAAAGGCAGCCGGACTTCACCCGGTTCTTGATCGTATCTGCTCATGGCGATCTCCAAGATACACGGATGTCTGCTCCCGCCGGGACTGACACAAATGAAGGACGCGGCTATCACGACCACTACGCCATGATATCACTACTCTAGATCGGTGAAATTGGCCGGTAATGAGGTGGCCTTTTGTCGGTTTTGCGGGCCGGCGCAGAGGCGAAGGTTTCAATCAAGAATTGCCGAGTGTGGCGCGGATCGATGATATCGTCGATGCCAAAATTATGGCCGGCGCTGATTGCAGTTGTCTGTGTGCGAATACGCTCGACAATTGCTTGGCGGGCTGCTTCTGGGTCATCTGCATTCTCGTAGTCCTTACGGAAAGCTACATCTACGGCGCCCTCAATCGACATCGCGCAGATTTCCGCCGTCGGCCACGCAAACGCGGCGTCTGCGTCGAAGCTACGTCCACCAGCCATGGCGAAATACCCACCACCATACCCTTTGCGCAGTACCACGGAGACAAGCGGCACAGTGGCAATCCCAAGTTCAAAAAACATCCTGCCGCTGCGCCGGCCGAGACCGCTGTCCTCCGCCGATTCGCCGATTGAAAAACCTGGAACGTCGATAAGACTTACCAGTGGCAAACCAAAGGCATCGCACAGGGCAATAAAATGCGCTCCCTTCTCGCAACTTGGCGCATCCAAGATGCCACCTTTGCGCAACGGCTGATTGGCAAAAATACCAACAGGCCGGCCATTCAAACGCGCGAACGATGTGACTAGATTCCGAGCAAAACCAGGCTTTATTTCAAAGACGCTGCCGGCATCCGCAATGACCTCGATCACTTTGCGGACGTCATAAATCTTGCGGCTGTCGGCGGGAACGAGTTCAAGGAGCTCGTCGTCGCGGCGGTTGATGGGATCGTCGCAAGCGGAGATTGGCATCGGCGCCTGCGCATTGGATGGCAGATAAGCGAGGAACGTTCTTGCAGCTGCCAGGCACTCCTCTTCGCTGTCAACGGCAAGATCGGCGATCCCCTGTTGATCCGACTGCCGTGTCGCGCCTCCGAGTTCTTCTTTGCTGATTTCCTGGCCGGTACCGGCGCGCACTAGAGCCGGCCCCGCCATGCCCATGGTCGCTTTGCCGCGCACCATGATCACGAAATCGGCTAAGGCGGCATAATTGGTCGGGCCGGCAAAACCTTGCCCTAGCATGCAAGCAACGATTGGAACCCAGCCGCTAAGTCGAACGAAATTCCGGAACACCGGACTGGCGCCGGCGAAATGCGCGGAATTCATGCCATCCTGGATGCGGTGGCCACCACCTTCCAGCAAACAAATCAAGGGCAAGCCACGTTCGACGCTGCGCTGGACCAAACGATCTAGTTTGCGGCCGCCGACTACCCCGCTGCTGCCGCCATGCACTGTGAAGTCCTGCGCCATCACGTTGACATAGCGACCATCCACGGTACCTGTGCCGACAATCAAGCCATCCGCCGGAGCGTCGATATCCTGGTTGAGCTCGTTGTCTCGATTGGGTTCGACCAGCGCACCAAGTTCGCGGAAGCTGCCAGCGTCGAGCAGAACATCAATACGCTCGCGCGCGGTCAACATGTCGTGCCTGCGACGCTTTGCGATGGCCTTCGGACGACCCTCATCCAGAACGGCGTTGCGAGCCGCCTCGATCTGTCTAAGCAGTTTGCGCGCGTCGGTCATGTGGTGGCTACCTCATACAGTATTGCGGATCCATTCTGTAGATTAATGATAGCCGTAGGGCGCCACCGAACGCATCCATCAATTTGCGGCCGATCTCGCCCGGCCTCCGCCGGATCTTCAGGCAGCTACGATCAAATGACTGCCGCTAGACAAGACTTTGCCGGTCTTTGAGATGGCAATTGGCCAACATGTTCGCGAACGGAATTTCCACGAGTCATTACCGGCTCTGGCCCAATGTCGTTCTGCAACCGCCCGCTGAGCGTCGGAGGTCTAAGCGAAAGGACTGCTGGGAGCCCAAGTTTCGACATTCGGCGCTGATCGTTGAGAGGCGGACGGCCGCGCGCGACTGCGATAGCCGCCATCAAAATTCTATCCAACCGCGTTCGCTCTGATAAGCTGTTGCCTAGACAATAGATCATCGAAACAGGAGGACAAACTCATGGACACCATCAAGACCCAGTCACTGCGCAATATTCTCAAAGACAAGTCTCTGCTGAAGGAGGATTGCTATGTCGATGGCAAATGGATCCAAGGTTCGGCCCGGATGGATGTGACCAATCCGGCAACGGGAGAGACCATTGCGTCTGTGCCTGTTTTCGGCGCCGAGGAAACTCGTGCCGCTGTACGAGTTGCAGACAACGCCATGAAGGAGTGGTCGGCTCGGACGGCCAAGGAGAGGTGCAATATACTGCGCACCTGGTTCAACCTAATGATGGAACATCAGGAAGATCTGGCGCAGATCATGACCGCTGAACAAGGCAAGCCGCTTGCCGAGTCACGCGGCGAGATCGGCTATGGCGCGTCGTTCATCGAATTCTTTGCAGAAGAAGCCAAGCGCATCTACGGCGAAACGATCCCCAGCCACAAGGCGGATGCGCGTATCGTCGTCATTCGCCAACCGGTTGGCGTGGTTGGTGCGATTACACCATGGAACTTCCCGAATGCCATGATTACGCGCAAGGCGGGCCCGGCCCTAGCTGCCGGTTGCTCGATCGTAATCAAACCCGCTTCAGAGACGCCTCTATCGGCTCTTACTCTTTGTGAATTGGCCGAGCGCGCCGGTATTCCGGCAGGCGTCGTTAATGTGATTACCGGCAAAGCCTCGGTGATCGGTGAAGAGCTCACATCGAACCCAACCGTTCGAATGCTGACCTTCACCGGATCCACCGAGATCGGCAAACTGCTGATGGAACAGTGCGCGAAGACCGTCAAAAAAGTGGGCATGGAACTCGGCGGCAATGCGCCTTTCATTGTGTTTGATGATGCCGACCTGGATGCGGCTGTCGCCGGTGCCATGGCTTCGAAGTACCGCAACGCCGGGCAAACCTGTGTCTGCGCGAACCGGTTGCTGGTACAGGACGGTGTCTATGATGCATTTGCTGAAAAACTCAGCGCTGCCGTTCGCCAGATGAAGGTTGGCAATGGTATCGAGGATGGCGTGACGACGGGCCCACTGATCAACAGTGCAGCTGTGGAGAAGGTGCAGGAACATATTGATGATGCCGTCGAGAAAGGAGCTTCCGTGATGATCGGCGGCAAGCATATCGGCGGCAATTTCTTTGAGCCGACAATTCTGCGCGATGTCACGACCGACATGAAGGTGACCCGCGAAGAGACATTCGGTCCGGTTGCACCGTTGTTCCGCTTTAAGACCGAGGCCGAGGCCATACAGATGGCCAATGACACCGAATTCGGGCTCGCGTGCTATTTCTACACACGCGATATTGGACGGGTTTGGCGTGTCGGTGAAGGTTTGGAGTACGGCATCGTTGGCATTAATGAGGGTATTATATCAACCGAAGTCGCACCATTCGGTGGAGTGAAAGAATCCGGGATCGGCCGAGAAGGGTCCATCCATGGCATGGAGGAATATGTCGAGCTCAAATACATGCTTATGGGAGGTTTAGCGTAACCTGTCTGTCACATCCGTTCTGTCTCGGGGCTGATTTTCGCGTTCGTCTCCTCGACTAGACGTGGCATTGACGACGTTGCCGCACGAACTGGACGGATCATCGAGATCATAGAGTTTGACTTTGAGCAGGCCGACCGAGGCCTGCTCTCATCATGTCATTTCTGTCACACCATTTTGTCGCCCGGGCCTCGCCCGGAGCCAAGATCAGCTGCGTCAAGTTTCACTGCCGCCGGGGTCGACCAAACCTGCTGTGAGGTGATCTCGAAGTCGTTTCCCAAGCTCGGTCAAGGAGCGGATCATGGGCAATATGATGCAGAAGTGCGAATTGCGATTTTTCGCCCGGATCGTTGATCGGTTGCGCAATTGGAAGTTATCTGGTGGTTGAGCGGACATGCTGGCAAGGGAAGTCGACCGCGGTCTATGGCA
>JBPCVZ010000142.1:0-3968 GCA_051010015.1 Hyphomicrobiaceae bacterium | reverse complement strand
ACCAACAATCGGCACACCAATCGCGAAAAAATTCTTGCCAAATCCGGACCAGTTGTTCCAATTTGCCGGAGCAAATCAGCGACCGCAACAGTGGAGGAACGGATGGTCAGCCAAGAAGAAATCGCACGCAGAAGCAAACTGGGCAAATTGGTTGGTGCGCTCGCCATTGCCTGGTGGGTCGCATCGATCGGTGGCATCATCTGGGTGATCAACGCCAACGCGTAGTTTGAAGCGTCCCGTCAGCGCGCCACCTTCAGACACCACAAATCCTACGATTTACGCCTGAAGCTATTCGGTGCGCTTGCGCACCGGACAGGGTCGCTGGACGCTGTTGATCGGGTCGAACTCCGAGCGTTCGACATGCGCGAGATTGCGCCCATAGATGTGCAACGACATCGATAACTCATCGCTGTCGTTGCGCACGCTGTGGATCTCATCGGGGAGCAGGCGACAGACATCGCCGTTCCGCACGACCGTGTCGCTGTCTTGCGCCAGTTTGGCGTAACCGGGCTGCGCACCATCGTCCTCGCGGCGCCACATGACGTTGTGCTCCTCACCCTCGAGGCCGACCACGACGCCCCAGGTCTGGTGATCATGCGGGGCCACGCCGCGGCCGGGCAACCAACACACGGTCTCGACCAGGATCGTATTGTCGGGCTCCTCGTGAAACACGGCAATGCCGATGCCCTGTTCGTCCTCGGCCTCATAGCAGCGCGGCTCGAGCCAGCCGGTATACTGCGCCAGGGGGCGAGCGAGCGCTGCGACGGATTGTGTAACCTCGGCGGGATCATTGGTTCGGGCCAACACATCCTTGATACCTGCGACGAGATCGGGGATTGTCGAACTGGCCATGCCTAAGCTCCCGTGCCATTGGTGGTTTCGATGCCTTGCTTGACGCCAAGGCTAGCATCTCGCCAATCAAAAGCAATCGCGGCACGAAAACCGCTCAATTCCACCACAACATTCCAAGGTGACGTTCATGAAGCTCACTCTCCACCATCTCAACCTGTGCACCAGGAACGTCAAGGAGATGGATGAATTCTACGCCGACGTCCTCGACATGAAGCCCGAGCCGTCGATGGAGAAACTGCGCATCAAGGATGACGGATACGGCGGCGACGTCGCCTTTATCACGGACGGCAATCTGCAGATCCATATCGCGCAGACCGATCTCGGTGTGAACTTCAGGACCGGCCAGTCGATCAATCCCGTCGAGCGCGGCCATATCGCCTACCGCACCGACGACATCGTCGCCTTCAAGAAACGGCTCGACGAAAAGGGCGTGAAGTATTCCGACTTCGGCGGCTGGGCGATGAGCGGTTGGCACCAGGTGTTCTTCTATGATCCGGATGGCAACATCATCGAAGTGCACCAGGCACCTGAGGACTGAGATCGCGGCCGGCACACGGTGCCGCCCGTTTGGCGCCTGCTACACGGGATTCGGCGGTGGCTTCGTGAACATCGCCAGCAATCCCAGGATGGAGAGCGGGATCAACCCCTCGAACGCCATGATGCGCAGCGCAATATGCGACTCGTAGTGGTTGAATAGATATCCCGCATTCCACAGACCCAGCGCGGCACTGCCAATGCCGAGCGCCAGTATGCCAAATGCCCTGCCCCGCAACTCCGGCGGCGCGGTCGTATAGACGAGCGCATACTGCGTGCCCGAAAAACAGGCGCCGCCGAAACTGGCAAAGATCAATGCCATGAGCGTTGCGCTCGGCTCCAGCACATACGACAGCGTGGCCAGCACGATCAGGTAGAAGGCCGGTCCGATGAAGTAGACCGTAAACAGTTGCTGCTGGCGAATGTAGATGCCGATCAGAATCGAACCGACGATACCCCCGAGCCCCTCGAAACTGGCGAGCGAACCGATCGCTGCCGGCGAGAGACCGAAATCCTTGCTGGCGAACACCGGGATCATGGCGGCGAACGGATTGCAGAACAGGTTGTAGATCACCGTGATGCCGAGAATGATCAAGAAGCGCGGATTGCTCAGCAGCGTCATGGCGCCCGAGCGGGCCGGCTTGTCGCTATTGGCGGCTGCGGCGTCGGGGTTCGGTGTGTTTGCGGCAGCGGCATCTGCCGGCCGAGTCAGACGCAGCACCAGGATCAAGCCGATGATGTAGAGCACGAGGTTGAGCGAGAAGACCCCCGTGACGCCGAACCATTGGTAGATCGCTCCGCCGGCCAACGGGCCGATGCCACGCGTCGCAAAGTTGGTGATGCTGTCGATACCCATCGCCCGGCCGATGCGCGCCGATCCCACCGCGTCGACCATGAAGCGCCGCCGGATCGGCATGTCGGTCAGCCAATAGATACCGGTCGCCAACGTGGTCGCGAGGATGATCGGGTAGGTCGCCTGACCGGTGTGGCTGAGATAGATCATGGCGGCCGATGTCATGATCATCGCGAGCAGACACAGGATGAACAGGAGCTTGCGATCATAGCGATCGGTCAGGGCGCCAACGACGAAACCGAGCAGTGCGTACGGTGCGACACGGACGATGGCGAGCAGCGCCACGAGCGGTGGCGACTTGGTAAGCTGATAGGCGAAGATGCCGAGCGCCAGGAATTCCAGCCAGCGCACGATTCCGGAAAGCAGACCGAGCAGCCATCCGCGGCGATAGTTGGGGATAGCAAATAGCGGTTTATCGGCGTCGGTTGTCCCGGCTGTTGGCGTGCTATGGCTCAAGCGCTGTCCTTGCTTCATTGTCGCAGCGCGCCATGCAATCATGGTTTGTCCATTGCGGCCACCGCCACCTTATCACAACGCGAGTAATTGCGAGGTATCATGAAAATCGTCGATGCACAGATCCACATCTGGAAACAGGAAGTCGATGTCGTGCCGCCGCATCGCCGCGAGCCGTTCGGGCTGGACGAAGCGCTGCGCGAAATGGATGCAGCTGGCGTGCACGGTGCGGTGCTGCATCCTCCGAGTTGGGATCTGGGATCGTTGTCGCTCGCACTCGACGCTGCCAACCGCTTTCCCGACCGCTTTGCGATCCTCGGGAGAATCGATCCACTGGCACCGGATCGTTTCGAACAGTTGGCCGGCTGGCTTGATCAGCCAGGCGTTCTTGGCTTGCGCTACACGTTCCTCAAGCCGCACGAACAAACCTGGATGGACGACGGCACGATGGAATGGCTGTGGCCGGAAGCCGAGCAACTCGATGTGCCGATCGCGCTCCTTTCCGATGGATATCTCGCCCACGTCGACCGGATCGCCGAGCGCCATCCGGGGCTGCGGTTGATCATTGACCATTTTGGTGTGCGACGCGGCAACGTGGACGAGGCCGCGTTTGCCAGCCTGCCAGACGTCCTGGCGCTCGCCCGCCACCCCAACGTCGCCGTCAAGGTTACCGGCGGTCCACAGTACGTTTCGGACGACTATCCGTTTGTTAGTTTACTGTCACATTACCGTGCTATCCACAACGCGTTCGGCCCCGAACGCATGTTCTGGGGGACCGACATCACACGCATGCCGTGCACGTGGCGCGAATGCGTCACGGCGTTCACCGAGAATCAGCCATGGTGCTCGGCGGACGACATGAGGCTGATCATGGGCGACGGCATAAAGCGATGGCTCAGATGGCATGACGCTAATCGATAGGCGCTGCAATCGAGCGGCTGGGGAGGGTGAATGTCGGTCGAGATCGAGCGCAAATTCCTGGTGGCCAACGACTCGTGGCAGGACGCCGCAGGCCAGGGGCAGCATTTGCAGCAGGCTTATCTGTCCGCTTCCGCAAAGAATTCGATCCGGATCCGCGTCGTCGATGGCATGCAGGCGTGGCTGACGATAAAGTCCGATTACCGCGGCATCGAACGCGACGAGTATGAATACGAAGTGCCCATCGACGATGCCAATGAGATGCTTGAGCTGCGCCAAAGCGGGATCATCGAAAAGACCCGCTATCCTATTCCAATCGATGGGCTGGTGTGGGAAGTCGACGTCTTTGCCGGAGAAA
>JBPCVZ010000141.1:0-6325 GCA_051010015.1 Hyphomicrobiaceae bacterium | reverse complement strand
ATCTGCCTCAATGGATGTCGAATTCAAGAAAGTCGATGCCGGCCTGATCTGCTTTGCTTTGATCAGAATCAGCCCGCATCGGAGATGCTCCATGAGCCCGCTCGACAACGCTCTCGACCGTGTCCTTGAACCCGTCACGACCGCCCGCGGCCTGCCCAATGCGCATTACGTTGACCGCGAGACCTTCGAACGGGAAAAACAGGCGGTGTTTTTCAAGAACTGGGCGGGCATCGGGTTCGGCAAGGATGTGCCGGAATCGGGTGATGCGCGCCCGGTCGACTTTCTCGGCCAGCCGCTGCTTCTCCTGCGTGACCGCAAGGGCGATGTCCGTGTCTACATGAACGTTTGCCGGCACCGGGGCATGATCCTGGTCGATGCGCCCTGCAAGATCGAGGGTGTGATCCGCTGCCCCTACCACTCCTGGGCGTACGGCACCGATGGCCGACTTGCCGCGACGCCGCACGTCGGCGGACCGGACTGCAATGCGCATGACGAGATCAAGCGCGACGAACTCGGCTTGATCGAGGTGCGCACGCACGTCTGGCAGGACGTGATCTTCGTCAATATTTCAGGCGACGCGCCGGCGTTCGAAGTCTATGCCGCCGATCTGATTGCCCGCTGGCAGGAATTCGACAAGCCGCTCCATCACGGCGGGCCGGACAGCTCGTTCGCACTGGATGTCGCCTGCAATTGGAAGCTGGCGGTCGAGAACTATTGTGAGAGCTACCATCTGCCGTGGGTGCACCCGGGACTCAACACCTATTCGCGGCTCGAAGACCACTACAACATCAATGAGTACGGACGGTTTTCCGGGCAGGGCACGTGTGTCTATAACCCGAAGCTTGATGACAGCGGCCGATCGTTCACGAATTTCGAGGGCCTGTCCGAGCAGTGGGACAGTGGCGCCGAGTACATCGCGCTCTATCCGAACCTGCTGCTCGGCGTGCACCGTGACCACGTGTTTGCCATTTTGCTCGAAGCGATTGATCCCTCGACGACCCGTGAGCGTGTCGAGATCTACTATGCGGCGGCGGAGAGTACCGGCGAAGCGATGGCCGACCTGCGTGAGAAGAACGCGGTGCAGTGGAAAGGCATCTTTGTCGAAGACATCTTCGTCGTCGAAGGCATGCAGAAAGGACGCCACGCGATCGGTTTCGATGGCGGCAAGTTTTCACCGGTGATGGATGGGCCGACGCACTGCTTTCATCATTGGATCGCGTCGCAGTATACGCGTTAGCATCCGGAAGGGCTGGCCGGCTGTGTGTGCTGGCAGCCGGCCTTGACCTTGTCACACAGGCCCTAGTCCTCGACGCCTTCCAGCTTGTCTTGCGTTTTCGTGTCGAAATCGCCGGCGTCGTGGCGCTCGTGCAGCTGGTCTTCGAGCGGGCCATTGATGCGGTTGACTTTGCGGCCGCGCAGGACGGTCTCGCGTGCCGCGATCTCATTGTACCAGCGAACGAGGTTCTTGTAGGACTGCGCATCGAGGAACTCGGCGGCGTTGTAGAGCGCGCCCGTTGTCAGAACGCCATACCAGGGCCAGATCGCAATGTCGGCGATGGTGTATTCGTCACCGCACATGAACTTGTTATCGGCCAGGTGACGGTCAAGCACGTCCATCTGGCGCTTGGTTTCCATCGTGAAACGGTCGATGCAGTACTCGATTTTCTCCGGTGCATAGGCATAGAAGTGACCGAACCCGCCGCCGAGGTACGGTGCGCTGCCCATCTGCCAGAAAAGCCATGACAGGCACTCGGCGCGCTTCGACGGATCGCTCGGCATCAGGGCGTCGAATTTCTCGGCGAGGTACATCAGGATCGCGCCGGATTCGAACACGCGCGTTGGCGGCGACGTGCTGTGATCCATCAGTGCGGGAATCTTCGAGTTGGGGTTGATCTCGACAAAGCCGCTGCCGAACTGTTCGCCTTCGCGAATATTGACCACATAGGCATCGTACTCGGCGCCCTTGTGGCCGAGCGCGAGCAGTTCTTCCAGCATCACCGTCACTTTGACGCCGTTCGGCGTTGCCAGCGAATAGAGCTGCAGCGGATGCTTGCCGATCGGTAGTTCCTTGTCATGCGTCGCACCAGAGATCGGGCGGTTGATGTTGGCAAATGCGCCGCCGCTTTCGGTTTCCCATTTCCAGACCTTGGGCGGCTCGTAGGTTGATTGATCTTTCATGTATTGGCTCTCAGTTGGATCGCGATGGATGGCCTCGACGAGGTTGAGACGGCGCAATGCCGTGGGTCGTCGGCTGTCCTAGCGTGTTTGCAGTGCGTTGCGAAATAAACACTATTTGACCGCGGCATGCCGGTCCCAGAACGCGACCGCCGCGGCATACTTTGTCGTATCGATGGGCGCGCCGGATCCGCCCTCGGCCGTTCCGAGGGCATTGCGCAGTTGCGTGATGGGTGGCATCGGCGGTTCAGTCGGCTCCAGCGTACCAATAATGCTGACAATTCCCCAATCGCAATCTGGTACACCAGCTTCTTGATCCGGGAAATCCGCGGCTTCCTTAACCAGTTGCGCATGGCTGTAGAGGATGACGTCGAGATAGGCCGCGACCGGCGCTTCGAGGCCCTCAAACCAGCGCTCGAGCACCGCCAGTTCGCCTTCGCGGCGGGCGCGGTAGCCGGATTGCAAAAGATGCCGGTTCTGATCGGTGATCTCGGCAAAACCGCCGCGTGTCGGTGATTTGTTCTCCAGAAACAGATGCTTGCAGAACGGCGCGTAGCCGGGCACCAGCTCAGCCCCGGCAGTGACCGCCTGGTTGCAGTGCGCAACCAGTTCGTCCTGGCTCAGACCTTCAATCCGCGTGCTGCTGGTGCTGCCCGGCTCCCAGTTGCGCCGTGCAAAATCCGTCAGACCGATTTGCATGTCTGCACAGCCCTATTGCGCAGCTGCACTGGCATCGGCTGCCTGCCAAGTCTTGAGCACCGGCAGAACCTCCTTGGCGAACAACTTGAGGCCTTCTTCGGCAACGCTCATCGGCGTGCCGCCGAACCGGAACGAGACGTTGAGCTCGTAATCGCCGACGATATCACGGCGCTTCTCAAGTTCGCGCAGGATGCGATCCGGCGTTCCCCAGGCGGCCGCCTTCATGAAGTTGTCGACGGCGCCGGATAGATCGCCGCCAGTCTTGCGCGCGAACTCGGCCTTCTGCTGGTAACCGCCATACCCCTTGACGGCCTTGAAGTGCTCGCCGAGGAATTCGTAGTGGTGGAAATTGCTCTCGGTGAACATGCCCTGGTACTGGCGCGCCCACTCTTCGGCCTGGTCATTCGACGTGGTGCAGATGACGAAGTCGGTGAGCATGGGCGGTGGCGCCGGTCGGTTGTGGTATTTTTGATGCAGCGCGCGGCCGTGGTCGATGACCGGCGCACGCATTTCCCAGGGACGGTCAGCGAACATGACGATGCGCACGTCGCCCAGTCTTGACACGGACTCGACCGACTCTTCACTGGTCGCGACCGAATAGAGGCGCCCGGCCATCGAGTGCTGCGGTCGCGGGCGAATTTCGACACGCGGCTGCTTGTAGAACGGCCCGTCGCCTTCGATGAAACCGGTCTCGAGCGCCTTCAGGATCATCGGCGCGGCTTCATCGAAGCGGCCGCGGGATTCATCCATCGGAATGCGGAAGCCTTCGAACTCGCGTCGCGCCAGGCCGCGGCCCATGCCGAAGCGCAGCCGGCCGCCACTGAGCATGTCGAGGAGCGCGATTTGCTCGGCCACGCGCAGCGGATCGTGCCATGGCAGGATGACGGCGGCGGTGCCGACATCGATGTGCGGGTGCTTGGCGGCCAGATGCGTCATCAGCTGGACGTTGTCGGGGCAGAACGAGTAGTCTTCGAAATGGTGTTCGGTCGACCACATGACGTCGAAGCCGGAATCGGCGGCGATTTCGGCCAGCCTAAGTTCCTCGTTCCAGGTTTGCGCGTCCGAACAATTTTCCCAGCCATAGCTGGCGAACAGCATCATGAAGCCGACATCCATCGCACCATCTCCTTGCGGGGCCATTTGGTGCGCGAAGTGTTCCACGCATGGGCCGCGTCGGCAAGTGGGGCCGGCGCCAGCCATTACGCATGCGATGACGTGCGAACGGGTTTCTGCGCGGGCATGCGCGCCTGCGGTATTCGACGCCCTGATTAGCCCGCAACCGGAAGATGCGGGGTTGTCAGAGTTGTCACAGGATTGGGTGGTTCGCGCGGCTTTGGACACGGTTCCACGCTTCGCGCGGGAGCCGCCGAAGGGATGCAAGGGAGAAGGGGCACGGGGCAACAGCACCTCGCGATCCTTATTTTAGTTTTGAGCGACGTGCTGTCGCCCCGCGCAGGATTTTTCGCTGAGTCACGCCTCTATTAAGCTGCGGGCACCTGGGACTCTCACCCAGGCAGGACGGCAGGGCGTCGCTGTCAACGCCAGGCTGCGTGGCCTGGCGCGCGACCTGCGACCCGCCCCCAACTGTGGTCGCCACCGGCAGCGGCCCCTTCGTGGGCGGGATATCCAGAGTATAGTCGTGGCTGCGGCAGCGGGGATAACCTGGCGCGATGCGGCTGATGTTTTGGTTAACGCTTGCGTGTAGTTGCCGAGGTGTTGGCTCCAGTTGGCTGAAATAGTCAGCGCTGCTCGCAAAAATCATTTGATGGGCTATGCGATCAAGTCGCGATATCCCAATTGCGGACGTTCAGGCTGCCTGCTATCTCGCATCTTCGGCAGCAGCATAGCTGCCGTCTTCGCCGTGTACTTCCTGTCCGGTAAGAGCCGGATTGAACACGCAGACCAACCGCATATCTCCACCGATTGCCCGCACGGTATGTCGATCGTGCTGATCGAGCGCGTAGACCGTAAATGGTTCAAGCCTGTGGGTAGCTCCACTGCTCAAACAGGTGATGTCACCGCCGCCCTCGATGCAATAGCAAGCTTCAAGATGATGTTTGTATTCCAACGTGAGTGACGCGCCGTCGAGAACGATGGTATCGGCGAGAGCAAAGCCCATCCCGTCAGATGCGACAAGCAAACGCCGGCTCTTCCAGCCCGGGCCCTGGATGTCCCTATCTGATTCGAGTGTTTCCGAGAGAGTTCGAACGATCATGATTGGACTACTCCTAACGAACAGCTCGGTTCATGCCGCCATCGGCAAGAATGCTTTGGCCGTTGATGTATCGTGCGCCCTCGGATGCGAGGAATACGCAGGCCTTGCCAATTTCCTCAAATGTTGCTGGACGCTGTGCCGGAATGGACTTGCGGGCCAGTTCAGACAGGTTCACGTTCTCGCAGAAGCCTGGCATGAGATTGTTCATGGAAATGTTGTGCCGGGCGTAGCGATCACCATAGAGCTTCGAGAAGCTGTGCAGCGCCCCGCGCAGCATGCTCATCGGATAGGGTGCTCTCGGTTCGACGGTGTTCATTGAAGATATATTCACGAACGTACCCCCGCCTTGCTCGATCATGATTGGCGTAACGATACGGGCAAGCTTCACGACGTTCAGCACATACATGTCGAGACTTTCATGCCAAAGCTCGTCGGAAAGCTCGAGCAATGGACCATCAAAATCCACATCGAACCCGACCGTCTTGATGGCCTCCGGCACGCCACCACCATGTCCCATATTGCTGACAACCACATCGATCCGGTCGAATTTAGCCAGAGTGTCATCCACCATGGCCTGCAGGTCACCAACTTCGAGAACGGAACCGCTGCGACCAATCCCGCCAAGTTCTTCGGCCAGTTCAACCGATCGATTGGACGGTGACATCAGCGAAACCTTGTAGCCAGCCTTGGCCATTTCGACCGCGCATCCCCTGCCGATCCCCTGACCAGTGCCGGTCATGATCGCGACTTTAGCTTCTGCCATCGCTCAGCTCCTGATTGCCAAATGTGAAAAAACATCTCGATTCTAGAGCCACGAAGTGCGACCGTTCATCGATTTTTTGGCACATGGATATGAGAAAAATTCACAGATATGAGTCAGATCCGGCACTTGCGGGCGCTACAGGCGTTCGACGCGGCGGCAACAAATGCCAGCTTGACGAAGGCGGCAGAAGTTCTCGGTGTCACCCACGGCGCCGTGAGCCGGCAGATCAAGCAGCTTGAGGAATACGTCGGCATTCCCTTGCTTGTCCGCCGGATCGACGGTGTTCGGAAAACCGAGGCGGGGGATCAGTTGCACATTGCGACTCGGCAGGCTTTCACGGCCCTTGAGACCGGCTTGAGGAACGTCAGGAGGTTCCAGCGCGACCGCTCGGTGACCGTGTCGTTGTCTTCGTCGCTTGCCATCAAATGGTTGGTGCCGAAGCTGCCTGCAGTCCGGGCGGCCCATCCGGATGT